>JASLCD010000321.1 GCA_030146295.1 Chryseobacterium sp. | reverse complement strand
ATTGTCTTCATTCCACGAAATCGTGTACCAGTAAGTTCCTGTTGGAATTTTCTTGCCGAACGCTGTTCCGTCCCATGTGAAGTTTTGCATTTTTTTAGCTTCATGAAGTTTATTTCCATATCTGTCATATACAATGAAGACCAGATTTTTCTTATAAGCTAATGCAGAGTAGTCAATATAATCATTTACATTATCTCCGTTCGGAGTAATAGCATTGACAAGGTTCGGAACGGTAACGGTTACCTGAACCGGAGTACAGTTATATTTATCTTTTACATAAACGGTATTCTCTCCTCTCGGAAGTCCTGTGAATGCGTTGGAATCCTGCCAGTTGATACCGTCAATGGAATATTGGTATGGAGGAACTCCGCCTGTAACCGTAACAGAAATCTTGTTATTGGTAATTTCTATACCTGAAACAACAGGCTGAAGAGTAGGATGTACACGTACTTCCTGAAGAGTGAAGCATTTTCCGGTCTGAAGTTTTACCCAGTAAACTCCTACGCTAACATTATTGATAGACTGAGTAGTTGCTCCGGTACTCCATTCGTAGCTGTCAAATCCAGGTCCTGCGTCTAATGTAGTTTTACCTTCAGGACAAATTGTTTTGTCTTTTAGAACAGCAGATTGTACAGGAGGCAATACTTTCAGTACGATCTTAGAAATAGCATAACATTGCTTGTCATTATCTACTCTTACGTATACTGTAATTGTTTCTGAAAGGTAGTTTAACGGGTTTGAAATCGGATTGGTCTGTGCCAGGGCATCTGCTACCGATTTATAATATTTTACAATGGTACCTGTTGGCAATGGAACAGGTAATCCGATTGCTGCTTTAGAAAGATCAAATGTTGAATGAGTAACATCATTGTCGATGTAACAGTTTTCAAGCAATGCATCTTTTATCACAACTGTCGGATAGAATGCCAGTCGGATAGTTGCAGTTGCAATACATCCGAAAGAGGAAAGCACTTTTACATATACGGTGGTTTCCGGTGAGACATAGTTGGCAGGGTTCGTAATCTCATTAGTCCCTGCATTCATGTCTGCCAACGTAGGATAGTACTTGATAACAGCTCCTGTGCCGCCAAATACATTTGCGCTTGTAAGATCATATTTCGCGGTACCTGCTCCGTTATTGTTACATGAATATAAAGTAGCGGAGTTCGCTGTAATAGCAGCATTCACAAATTTAAATTTACCCGTTATAAAACATCCGTTGATTGGGTTGTTCGGATTGGTAGGGTCTCTGTATACGACTCTGTAGTAGTAGATTGTAACTCCATCTACCAATTCTACTGTTAAAGCATTTTCTCCTGTCAGAGCATCGTTCACTTTTTTGTGGTAAGTTACTTTAAAGTCAGCACTGTTTCCGTTCACAATTGCTGCGCTAAGGGTAGAGAAGTCAAATTGAGTAGGTAGGTTACAGACCATAACTTTACTAGGCTCAGTTGTATCAGTTGATGGAATTCCTGGCGGGATAAATGGATTAGGAGCAAGCACTGGATTGTTAAATGCAGAACTTAAACTTGCGGTACCAGACCATTCCATAGAAAATCCATTGGTAGATTTACTGAAATTATCGATGATCAGATAATAGGTCTGACCAGCTAAAACATTCATATAAGGACTCCATTTTGTGCCTCCGACGTTCATGTCAGATGTATTGCCTGGAGGATTAACAGGAAATACTGCCGGAGGAGCCATAGTCAGGTCCAGCCCTGTATCTCCCGAAACACCACTGTAGTTACATCTTATAGGCTGAATAAATACATGGTCGGCATTCTGTAAAGAAGCACATCCGTTTGTTGTCGGTCCATAGACTGCAAAATCATAATCATCACCCTGATTATTAGGTTTGATTTTAAATGCAAGCGTTCCTGGTGTTGATACAGTAAATGTGTACCAAACGGAATATCTTTCATTACTGTTAAGACATCCGCCGTTTTGTTTTAGGATCTCTACGATATCCCCAACTCCTGAAGGAGTGTAAGAAATATCAGAGTTACCACAGATAGGAATTGCTGAAATACAGTCTGATTGTGAGTAGACCGCCTGTGTTATCAATAAAATAAAAAGAAGTAGTATTTTTTTCATTGGTTAAACGATTTTTGTGAAACAAATTTTGAGGGAAAATAAATTTTTATCATTATTATTAATCTACAAAAGCCGCCAGAGCGGCTTTTGTAGAGATGAATTACTCTCTGTTTTTTACAACAATCCATCCTGAAAATTTGAACGGAGTGTTCTTTTTATTGTTTTCATTCCATGATACAGAGTACCAGTAAGTGCCAGTAGGTATTTTCTTGCCGGCAATGGTTCCGTCCCATTTATAGCCATTGGTTTTGTCACCCTGGTGAATTTTTGTTCCATATCGGTCAAAAATACTCAATACAAGGTTTTGTTTGCCGGCTAATGCAGAATAATCTACAACATCATTCACACCATCTCCGTTTGGAGTGATAAGGTTTACCAAATTAGGAACTACCACTGTAACTTCAATCGGGTCGCAGTCATAAGCATCTTTTACATAGACTGTATAAGTCCCTCTTGCAATATTAGTAAATGTGTTTGAGTTTTGCCATATTATATTATCCATAGAATACTGGTAATCTGGTGTTCCTCCTATTACGTTTACAGTAAGTGTCGTATTAGAAACGTCAATTCCATTTACAACCGGCTGCTCAGAAGGATATATAGTTACTGCCTGAGTGGCAACGCAGTCTCCTGTTTTCAGTTTTACCCAATATGTTCCTACTCCTACATTAGTAATGGATTGTGTAGTTGCTCCGGTGCTCCATTCATAGCTTTTGAAGCCGGGTCCTGCATCTAAAGTAGTAGTGTCTTCTACACAGATAATTTTATCTTTCAGTACACTTGATGTTACAGGAGCAATTACCGTTAGGCTGATTTTTGCTACGGTATAACATCCACGGCTGTCAGATACCCTTACATACACAAACCCGGTAGGAGCAATATAAGCATTGAAATTTAAAATTTCGTTCGTAGCATCTATAGCATCAGTTAGTGATGGGAAATACCTCTTTGTAGTTGTAGCTGTTGGACTTGTAACGGACGCATTTCCAAGATTAAATAAAGCGGTAGAAGGGTTTGATTCTATAAAACATGATCTTATAGCAGCATCAGCTGCAGTAACCAGCGGATAGAATTTAAGAGTGATTTCTGCAGTGGCAGTACATCCAAACTCGTTGGTAGCTTTTACAAAGGCTGAACCTTCCGCAGAAACGTACATATAAGGATTGGTAATCTCGTTCGTTCCATGGGTAAGATCATACATAGAAGGATAATACTGTAATATATGATTGGGAAGTGCTCCTACAGTGGCTGTTGACAAATCGTATAATCCAGTTCCGGAATTATTATTACTACATGAAGTAAGCGTAGCCGGAGTCAGGGTGAATGATTTATCTAAAAATTTGATTTGTCCATATTCTCTACATTGATTCAGAAAGCTGGTAGGGCTGCTTGGATCAACATAGCTGATTGCATAAGTATAAGTAGTTGCTACATTAATATTCGTAGGTGCAGTGATAGGATTTACATCATCAATAGCATCAGTTGGAGATGCGTAATATTTTACTACGAAGTTAGGATTAGCATTCAGGATTTGAGCCGAAAAAGT
>JASLCD010000093.1 GCA_030146295.1 Chryseobacterium sp. | reverse complement strand
ATCCAGGGACTTTCTATGGATATCATGGAAAAAGCTTTGATGCAGGCTAAAGACGGAAGATTACACATCTTAAATAAAATTACTGAAACTATTTCTGAACCAAGAGCAGACGTGAAGCCTCACGCTCCGAAAATGGTAGTAATGGAGATCTCTAAAGACTTCATTGGTGCTGTAATCGGGCCTGGTGGAAAAATCATTCAGCAGATGCAGAAAGATACAGATACCGTTATTGCTATTGAAGAAGTTGGTGAAATCGGACGTATCGAGATTGCAGGAACAGACAGAGAGAAAATCAACGCTGCTGTTGCAAAAATCAACGAAATTACATTCGTACCGGTTGTAGGAGAAGTTTACAAAGGTAAAGTAGTGAAAGTAATGGACTTCGGTGCATTCGTAGCAATTGCTAAAGGTACAGAAGGTCTTCTTCACATTTCTGAAATTGAATGGGCTCGTCTTGACAAAGTTCCTTATGCAGAAGGTGATGAAGTAGAAGTGAAGTTCATGGGTTACGATGACCGTAAGAAAATGAAACTTTCCCGTAAAGTGCTTTTACCAAGACCTCCAAGACCGGAAGGACAAGGTAGACCAGAAGGTCAGAGAAGACCGGAAGGACAGGGAAGACCTGAGGGACAAAGAAGACCTGAAGGACAAAAGCCACAAGGTGAAAAACCAGTGGAAAACGAAACTCCTTCTAACGAAGCTTAATAAGATTCATTCTTAAACATAAAAAATCCCTCAATTTGAGGGATTTTTGCTTTTATAGATATGGCGGGTCAAAAGGTGAAACAATCCTTTTCAGTTTTTATTGATGAAAGTGAGACTGCATCGGTATTTCGTATTCTCAAATGATTTGCAGCTATCAGCTTCCTACTCTCTGTTTCAGATCCTCAGCACCTCCTGTTTTTCTTGGCTGCCCGTTTTTCGAAGATCCAAAATTGTAAGTATAGGAGATGGTGGCAACGCGGGTATCTCTTTTTACCGCAAAGTTTTCTATGTAATCATTATAAACCGTCTGCCCTTTGATATTACTGGTAAAGAACACATCGGTGAAAGAAAGCTTCAGTACACTGTTGTTTTTAAACTTCTTTTGCGCCCCGATGTTCAGATACCAGTTGGGGTTCATATTCAGATATGCATAGACTTCTCTGGCTTTGTAATTTCCGGTAAGTTCAGCAGTAAAGCCATTGCCTAGTTTAAAAGAATTGATACTGTTGATACTGAATGTAAAATTCCCCTGATTGTTGATCTGGGTTCCGGAAACATTTCCGGTGTATGAGCCATAGTAAAAATTGGCACTGTTGTTCATATCCCACCATTGAGTCACCTTTACCGGAGCAATAAGATTTAATCCGAAATAAGAGGCAGAGCTCAGATTTTCGATGGTCTGAACAGTTACAATCTGTCCGTTTTCGACCACAGGTTTTAGAATATCTGTGATGTTGTCAGAATTTTTGCTGTAGCTCAACGTAGCAAAATACTTATTGCTCAAACTGTAAGTCAGCTCATAATTCATCGTGATCTGTGGATTCAGACCGGGATTTCCGGCTTTCAAAGTGGTAGGATCAAGATAAAACTTAAACGGATTCAGCTGATTATAGCTTGGTCTTGTTATCCTTCTGCTGAAATTGATTTCAAGATTGCTTTTATCTGTCAGATCGTAGGAAAAAACAGCACTTGGAAACAGCTGTGTGTAGTTTCTTTTGTTGACTTCGTTTGTGGTAATCTGTGTTCCTTTTACATTGGTATTTTCGAGTCTTAAACCTGCTGTAGCTTTAAATTTCTCCCACTTTTTAGAGACATTTCCGTACACTGCATTGATGTTTTCCTCATAAATAAAATGATTGGTTTTAGAAAGGTCGGGAATTGAAACTCCTGAACTTGCATTGAAGAACTTCAGATCATTGTCCGTTTTTACAAAACTGGTTTTCAATCCGCTTTCCAGTCTCCATTCATTTTTAAAGTTTTTTGTAAGATCAGATTTCAAAGAATAAATATTCAGCTTACCATCCATATCTCCCTTTATAATGTCAAGGTAATCTGCACCACTGGCAATATCATGGGTATTGGTATCAAAACTCTGTAAAGATGAATTTGCGTAGTTGATATAGTCGAAATCGGTGGAGATTTCAGAACCCAGGGAATCAATCGTGTATTTATGATTTAAGTTAAATGAAAGATTGGTCCAGCGGTCATTTGATCTGTTGACCGTTGTGAAAGAGCTTTCAGGAAGATAATTACTGCCGAGTGTTACGTTGGAATTGTCACCATTGATATTGAACTTGTTTGAAACCAATCCCACAGAGAATCCAAGCACATTTTTATCATTGAGGTAATAATCCATTCCTGCCTTGGCAACATGGCTGTTGAATTTGAACTTCAGATAATTATCCTGCACATAGGCTCTTTTGAAATTGTTGGCTTCATAGAAGTTTCTGTCCAGTACCAGGCCGTTATAAGCTTCTCTGTATGCAAAGCTGTAGCTGCCAAAAACATTGATTTTTTTATTTCGGTGGTTGATAGTGAAACTGTTGTTGTTCTTGATATACTTACCCGTTCCTAACGACGTCGAAATACTTCCGTTAGTCCCTTTCCTCTGTTCTTTTTTAAGTTTAATATTAATGATTGCAGATCCTGCTGCATCATATTTGGCAGAGGGGTTTGTGATAAATTCTATCTTTTCGATGGTGGAGGATGGTATTCCCTTAAGGTAATTGGCCAGATCACTTCCGGTCATCGGTGTATTTTTACCATCAATCTGAATCAGGAGATTTCCCTTTCCACGGAGGCTGATATTGTCATTGCTGTCAATGTTCACTCCCGGAGCTTTCTCCAGTACTTCAAAAGCAGAATTTCCGGTACTGGCAATGCTGTTTTCAACATTCATAATCATCTTTCCCTCCTGTCTTTCGATAAGAGGCTTTGTTTTGGTGATCGTAACGCCCTCAATTGATTTTACACTCAGATCAATCGAAGGAAGAGTTGTGTTTTCTGCCAGTGAAATATTCTCCGAATGATAAACTTCGGATCCATTTCTGTTGATTTTTACCAGATAAGTTCCTCCTTTTAAATCATTGAAGCTAAACTTACCATTATTATCTGCAATTTCGGTTTTGATTAATTTATTGTCAGCATCAAAGAGATTGATCTCCATCTGCTCTGCTTTGCCGGATTTTATATTTCCCGACAGAGACAAACTCTGTGTGGCCTGCTGGGCAGAAATTCTGCTGCTGAATGTGATCAGCGTCCAGGCTATAATTAAGGAGAGTATTCTGGTCATAGTGTTTTACTTTTTAGGGTTAAGACAGTTTTCTGAAATTTTCAGTAAAGCTGAATACATAACTTCCAGTTCTTCATTTTTGATCCCCGTCAAGGCTGTTTTACGGTTCTTTTCCACGATATTCTGAACCTCTTTGATCACTTTTACTCCCGAATCTGTCACTTCGAGATTGGTTTTTCGGCGGTCTTCAGGATGAACATGTCTTGTGATGTATTCGGATTTTACCATTAAATCAATAATTCTCGTTACAGACGCATTGTCCTTAAAAACAAGATCACCAATTTCATTCTGGGTAATGCCCGGGTTTTCCAGAATCGCTTTGATGATAAGCCACTGATCGATTGTAATTGTATAACCATGGGCCTTCAGCTGACGCTGAGCATAGTTTCTGTAAGCTCTGATCGCCTTGTCTATATTGTAGAATATAATTGAATTTAACTTTTCCATATTTTCAGATTTAAAATGATGTGTCAATTATTGATATATCAATTAATTGGTAGAATCCCTTTTTATTTTGTTACACTTCCTGAAAAATATTTTCAAAAAAATTAAAAACACACGACACGTTATTTCTGTTTTGCCTTTGCAGAGCCGTTTTTCGACTCTGATATAAAAGTTATATTTGCTATGGTTTTGAATAGTCTGTCGATCTGTTTCCTGGCTGAAGAATCTGGGGTTACTTTATAAAATTCATTAATAAGTTCCGGTGAAGTGGGCTTTCGGGGATATTGATTGTTGTGCAGAAAGTTTTTCAAAGCCGTATTTACTTTGTCTTCCCCAATCAAATTGCTCAGCTCAACCATTGCGGCAGCTCCTTTGGAATAAGAAATATGAGGAACATCTCCTGTAGCTTTATAGATGGGAACATTCTCAGATAATCCTTTTTCATTATCATAGATCTGCTGATGCACTTTGATTCTTTCCATCATCTTTTCTCTGCCGTGCATTTTCTTGTAAAGCATCATTTCCGTATACATCGCCAGTGTTTCGGTAAGCATTACAGAACCTTTCCTGTCGTCGGGATTGATCTGGCTGTTTCCCCACCAGAGATGGGAAAGCTCATGTCCTGCCAGTTCATTGATGACATCCTGCTTCTTATCTGCCTGTATATTGGCATGAAATATCATATCTTCCGGCATAAAGACGGCAGAAGGATAGGCCGTTGCAGCAAAGCCTTTCGTATAAGAAGAAATTTCAGCAAAATTGATGGTTGCAAAAGGGTATTTCCCGAAATTCTGCTGGCAGTAATCTAAAGTCAGCTTTGCATTTTCCAGAAGATGATCTACATTTTCAAAGTGCTTTTTATGATAAAAAATATTGATGGTAATTCCTTGATAGCACTCACTTTTTATTTCATATCCTGCTGAAGAAACTGCAAACCGGAAAGGAATCTGGCAGGCTTTGTAGCGGAAATAGTTACGTCCGGATTTTGTCCATTTCTGTACCAGATCTCCTGTGCCAATGGCCGTTTGGTCCCCATCCGTAGAAACCGTCATATCGAGATTGATAAAATCCTTTTTTACCACTTCAGGAGCTTCCGGTTCTTTCAGTTCTGAGAGCTTTCCCAGCCTGAAATGATCCCGCTGTTTCAGATCCTGAATTTCATAGTCTTTCTGATAGCCGACTGTAGGATAATATCTGCTGATTCTCATAAAAGAGCCCTCTCTGATAATTGCATTAAATGTTTGATGGCCATTGACAGCAAACCACTTATAAGACAGGATAAAATTCATGTAAGCTGTTTGGCCTGGCTGAAGAGCGTGTTGTAAGGAGATTTCAGTGATATTTTTATGGATATTCACTGTTTCTGTACCTGATGCCAATACCGCAGATTCCAGTTTTAAATCTTCATTAAAATTGATCAGAATTTTGGCTATAGGCTGATGGGTTTGGTTGGTAAGGGTGTACTTTCCGATAATCTGATAAGCATTTTCTGACGGATCCAGTTTGATTGCTGTCGTAATATCGGTGATATCAGGCTGCGGCAGATTTTCATACTTACGGTAGTTTTTTTCATATTCAGCAGAGTTTGAGAGGGCCCGGTCTTCATCTTTAGGAATATAGCCTTCCATAAAGGATATTCCGGCAAAGATTCCTGCAATCAAGAGAAGAGCACTTACAACTGAAGCCGTAACCGGTATTTTTTGACTCTTAATTACCCTGTTGAATAACCATAATATACTGATGATTCCAACGCCGAACAGGAGTCTTTGCGCAAAAGCTTTTGCATAAAGACCATACCCATTAAAATCACTGTACCCCCCTTTAAAATCTGAAAATATTCTGAACAGAGGATAGGAGATGACTTTTCCTGAAACCGGTCCTGATAATACAAAAACTGCAAGAACGGAAATCCCGAGTGCCATGAATTGATGGGGGATCCGGTCATTAATCAGCAGAACCAATCCTGAAAACAATATCAAAGGAATCGTATTGAAGAGAAAAACGCCGAGATAGGCATTCCAGTCGATATGAAAATACCGATAGAAAGCCTGGAAAACCATTCCCTGGAGAATTAGAATTCCTGTGAAGAAAAACAGCAGAAGGCTGATGGAGATAAAATGTCCTGTTAACCGGTTCCGGGAAAAGAAAGTACTGTTTTCAATCAGATAAAATCCTGACGACTGGCTTCTCCAATGTATATCATTCAGAAAATAGGCAGCGATAAGAAGACCAAGCAAATGAAAATTTTCTGAAATGGTAGCAGCCATAAGTCCTGAACCTGCATACTTCTGTGGAAGCCGGATTCCCTTTTCAATCTCGGCATACATTTCCATCCCGACAGAAAACAGGAGCAAAATACAAACCGCGGGAACAGCAACGCTTTTAAGCAGATAAGTAAGATCGGTTTTTACAAAAGAGCGTATTGCTCTGAGAGAAGCGTTCCGTCCAAAACCGGTATAAGCAAGGGAATATTCTGATACATCCGTTTCTGTTAAGGGTTGAATCATAGCTGATGTTTTGACTTTCCTTCCGGATGTATTGGAGAAGGAAAATAGCCTGAGAGAAAGGATAAAAAACCCGGCTGATATACAGAGAAATAAAAGTCTGTTGAACAGTAGATATCCTGTGATTGGGACCATCTGAATGTTTTTCTGATGAGCGGTGAGATCACGCGCCTCCATGAAATAAGCGGATAACCCGAAAGGATCAATCAAAGCTGAGAATTGTTGTGTTTCCAGGGATTGTGGCAGACTTCCCGCCATAAAAGGTGAATTGGAGAACAATAGAATAATCATGTACAGTACATAGAGAAGCAATCCACCCACTACAACCAGTAATTTTTTCTTAACAGTACACGAAATGAGAAACAGGAAACTGCAGACCAAAAGACTGTTGATCAACCCGAAAATCACTACTGGATAAAGATAATACATGATCGTAAAGGTCTTCTGCATTTCACTGCCGGAACGCATAATCTGCCCGATAAGAAATCCTGTCATCATAAATGAAAAACTTAAAAATGTCTGAAGAAAATAGGCCGTAAATTTTCCTTTCAGATAAGTGGTCTTTGAAAACGGGAATGAAAACAGAATGCAGTCAAATTTTGAATCCTGATCTTTAAACAGAAGTTGTAAAGCATACACAGTGGCAAAGAAAATAACGGCAAGACTCAGCATTCCGGTCATAAAACCAATGGTGTAAGGTGAGTTTAAATAAATTCCTTCCCCAACAGAAAGATTGAACTGACTGCCGCAGAAAATGCCGAGAAATCCTAAAAGTATAGCCACAAGATAGGTGAGCCAGTGCTTGGAAGAGCGTCCGGCTTCAAATAAAAATATCGGGTTCATAATTAAGGTTTTTGGGTGAGTGTATGGAAGTAAACATGCTCCAGCAATGGTGTTACTGGGCTAAAGTCTTTCAGAGATTCTTCAGAAAATACAGTGATATGAAGCTCTCTTTCCAAAAGCTGTCTGCTGATGATTTCATAGCTGGAATGATAACTTTCCAGTTCATTTTTGTGAATAGGTTTTGACCAGATTTTATTTTCCAGTTCTGCGATCAGTGTTCCGGGATTTCCTTTTCTTAGAATCTGCCCATGATTCATCACTGCCATTTCTGAACAAAGGTTTCTGACATCTTCCACGAGATGGGTAGACAGAATGACGATTACATCCTGGCTGATATCATTGAGCAGGGTATTGAAACGGTTTCGCTCCTCAGGATCCAGACCTGCGGTGGGTTCATCTACAATGATTATTTTCGGATCACCTAACAGGGCCTGTGCAACACCAAAACGCTGCTTCATTCCTCCTGAAAAAGTATGTACTTCTTTTTTGGTAAAATCAGAAAGGTTGACTTTTTCAAGCAGACTCAGGATTTGATTTTTACGTTGTTTTTTATCGGTAATACCTTTCAGTACTGCAATATGTTCTAACAGATCATATGCTGATACTTTAGGATATACTCCGAAATCCTGTGGGAGAAATCCCAGATTCTGTTTGATGTATTCAGGATTTTTAACGATATCCACTTCATTGAAAAACAAGGTTCCGGAGGTGGGTTTCTGAAGCCCTACAATGGTTTTCATGAGAGAGGATTTTCCGGCTCCGTTGGGGCCAAGCAGTCCGAACATTCCGTTTTTGATGTCGAGAGAGATGTCCTTAATGGCCTGAAAACCATTTTTGTAGGTGAGACTAAGGTTGTCGATTGATAATGCGTTCATAACGTTGTGTTTGGGGAATAGGAGGACAGGCGGCCTTTCGGCAGCTGATTTAAAAGTTAGAAATTAGAAGCTAGAGCTGGATATTGGAAGACGGAGGTTAGAAGTTAGAAAGGAAATCTTACACTCCCTCAAACTCAACAACCCGAAACCCACACCTCATTTACTCTTTAAATTCAAGAATATCTCCCGGCTGGCATTCCAGGATTTTACAGATGGCTTCGAGCGTATCGAAGCGGACTCCTTTGGCCTTTCCGGTTTTAAGGATAGAGAGGTTGACGGGGGTGATACCCAGTTTTTCTGCCAATTCTTTACTCTGCATTTTTCGTTTGGCAAGCATCACATCTAAGTTGACTATAATTGGCATTTTAAATAAATAAGTCTTGTTCGTTTTGCAAATGTAGTCCTTGCTTAAAGATATTCGCAAGAAACAGACAGAAAATTCCAAGCATAAAGTGAATAAACACCAGTCCCCAGATGATACTTTCTACTTCCACAAAGAAACTCGCGACAATGACCAGTGGAAGCGGAAGAAAAATATTATACAGGTAAAATCTCTTAAGCTGAATGATATTTTCCTGAGTAAACAGCTTCTGTTGGAAAAATACTTTGAAAACTCTGGCAGATAACCAGAAAAAGATTCCATAAGTGACAAGCACCAACATAAAGGAAAAAATCATATAAGGATAATTGTTTTCTATATTCAGAAAGGGCTGTACCGTAAAAGGATAATTGATGTGAAGGAACTGTCCTTCTTTATAAGGCGTAACTGAAAATCCGGTGATCAGACAGAACAGGGAATACACAAAAGTGATTAAATATCCCGCCGACAGCAGAGAGCAGATATAAAATAAAATCCTGGAAATAATTTTGGTCTGGTTCATGGTATGAATCGTAATTGATATTGCAAATGTATAATTAATTATCGTAAAACAATAATTAATTTAAATAAAATTTTATTCCAAGAAAAATTAAAACAAGCAGTAGTAAATAAGAAACATTGTGATAATCAACGTTTTTAATTAATTTTAAGTCATAAAAAAACGGAAAATCATGGCTTACAGTATAGAACTTGCCGACCGGGTGCGTGAACGGCTTTCAATAGAAGGACATATTGAGGTGGAAGAGAAGAAAATGTTCAGCGGACTGTCTTTTCTGGTGAATGGAAAGATGTGTATCAATATCAGTCATGACAATCTGATGTGCCGCTATGATCCTGAACTGGAAGATGAGGTTTCGGAAAAGAAAGGATTTCTGCCCATGATTATGAAAGGAAAACAGCTTAAAGGGTATTGCTACGTAGAGCCTGTCGGTTTCCAAAAAGCGGATGATTTTGAGTACTGGATCAAAATATGTCTGGATTATAATCCGATGGCGAAGACTTCGAAGAAGTGAGTGGGAGGGGTTTGAGAGTGAATGAGTGGGAGCGCTGGAATTCAACAGTCCCACTATTCATAACTCATTATTTATCTTTATAATACAGGTTTTTCCGGATCTGGATTAAGATTTTTGCCGTTTTTTCTGTATCCGGAGAGTCAGGAAGATGGGAAGTAGAATAATGATTTTCTATGGATTGTATCAGACTTTCCGCCGTTTGCAATACATAATCATAAGACTGGTTGCCAGCTTTGATATCTAACAGTTCATCCCGGTTTTCTACACGGATAGTCAGTGACCCGGTTTTAAAAATCTGTTCACAGGACTGCAGCAGCCGGATGGTGTGCATCATATTTTTGCTGTCATAGTTTTGTCCGTGAGTCTGGTTCACATTATAACGGTCTTCATTGCGCTCAGCCACCCATTTCCAATATTCTCTATAGTCTTTGCAGTACACAGAATAGGCATCGAGGCTACAGAACAGATAAGCGGCCGGCTTTTCATCTTTGGGAATGGATGATATTGAAACCTGATTGGCTTCTTCATTCTGGATAATACCTTTATATCCCAACGTTCCCGATTCATCATAAAATAAAGCGTACATTCCCTTGGTGTGATCAATACTTATTAGTCCGCAATTTTTCTGTAAGAGACCACCCCGTCCTGAGGACACCCCTCCAGAGGAGAGGAATTTATTCAGCCACTTTTTCAACGGTACAGAACCTTGTCCATCAAGGATAAAGCAGAAATCCAGGATCGATTTTCTTTCTTTATCAACAGGATTTAAAATCTTTTTGTTAAGACCTTTTGCCTTCTTAATCTGGGAAACAGCATAGCCTGCAAAAGTATCTTTGCATAGTTTTGACAGGAAATCCTCGGTTTTCAGCAGATCCATCAACGGATGCTTATATTGAATACAATCTTCAGGACTGGCCAGAATTTCCAGAATATTAGGATTGTTTTTCTGCAGCAATTCTACAAACCTCCCGATTTCATAATATGTAATGTCATTGGTTTCATTGGAGATCTGCGGAATGTAATTCAGACCAAAGAAATCTTCCTTCGGCAGATAATACACGCCACGGATATCCGTATCGGAATTCTCCGTTGCCAGCCCGAAAGCGCGACTTCCGGAAATGGCTTCGAAAAGGAGGAGGTTTTTATTTTTTAGGTCTTGGATGGTCATAAGTTCTATAGGTGTTTTTGTGTTAATTGTGATTCTGAAAAGACGTTCATGGAATTAATGTGTATCAAAAATTTCTTTTAAAAATACTCTGTACCCCTCACGAATCATCAATTCATTTTGTACAAACAGTTCGTTTCTCAAATAAACAACAGGTTCATCAGTAACAGGATTGAAACTTTGTTTTCTCACTTCTTTATTCCAAATTCCTATCCCTCGTTTTTGCCATATGGGAAGCGTATTGTAATTGACTCCATACTGAAAAAGCAATTCGTTTTTATCAGCCACAGACATCTTATCAATTTTTTCCGTAGCCTGCTTTGCACTCAATCCATTTTTTCTCAATGTCCAGTAACAATAAGCCGAAAGCGAATTTCTGTGAGAGTCTTCCTGTCTCCAGCAAAAATAATCCAGAAGCATTTCGAGATTAGGAATGGTAATTGTTCGGCAGTCAAAAAACACAGATTTCGTGAAACTGCAGACTGAAAAAAGCGCTCGCTTCCCCCGCCAGTACAGAATTGATTTTTCGTGTTTTTCTGCTGAAAGTAGTATCATTTTTATGGATCAGCAGTGAAATTTCGTCACTTTGAGTGTAACCATAGATGACCTTAAATCCAATGTTAAAAAGATGTTTTGTCGTAGCAACCATTACCTCACTGAACCTTTTGTCAAATGGTTTTTCAAGTGACAGTTTCTCTTTGGTAAGCTTTGTAAATCCTTTTCCGTCTAATCTGACAACAATAAAATTCTCCGGGAGAGCATACTGCTCCGAAAGACTTTCATTTTTGCGCATTAAAGCTTCAATTTCTTCAAATTTCATAATCACAAACTTCAAATTTTTGTCCCAACATTTTTACCATGAATATTGTATTAAAACCTTCCTCAAATAATGGTTTTTCCAACTCTTTATATTTCGTCTTTATTCCAATTTCGTTGATGGAGTCTTTTCTGTTTTTATTTCGTTCCAAACAATCCTGAACAGAGCTGTCAAAATAATATCCGATAACTTTATATTTATTATGCAGAGCGTATTCAATGTATTTTTTCCGACTTTCTTTAGTTACATTCGTATTATCAATAACCACCTTTGATTGTGTTTCAAAACAATACTGAAGTAACTTTCCTTCCTTATTTCTAGTGTTCAGCAAATCCAGACTGATTCTGATGTGCGAATTGAAAAAAAACTCCTTGTAAAAGGTACTTTTTCCGCTTGCTGGAATCCCTGTGAAAATAACCATTTCCATACTGCTAATTTTTGATACAGCTATTGACAATCACCCCGCATTGAGTTTTGAAACGGTGCAATTTGTAAGATGAACTGAGAAATGCTTTTTTCGAGTTGTTGCTGCTTTCCGTATACATGAGGGACAGCGCCATTATATTTTTCATAATCGGATCACTTGTTTAGATTGGAGGTATTGAATTAAATGCGTACGTTCATCTTCTGAAATACTATCCAGAATAACGTTGTACCCTTCCGGATATAATCTGACATGCACAAGATTAGAGCTGTTTTTCCACATCATATGATACCTGTCAGAACATTCAGAAATGACTTCATAGTAAGAAAGAGCCTGTGAAAGTAAGTGAATATCATCAAGGCCATATCCAATGCAGGGAAGTTCTCTGTACTCCTGATGACTTTCAAAAAAGGCTTGTTGTTCTACAAAGGTTTCAAAAGATTCATAAAAAAATAGATAAGGGCCGGGAATGTCATCTTTTAATGCAATTGTTCCGCTTTCCGAAAGATAAAGTCCATCACACAGAGGAAATAGCAACTGTCCTTCATATAGAAAAGTTTTCATCTGTTCCGCTTTTTTTATTTGCTCAGGTTTGAAAATATGGAAAATAATGTCCTGGATGATATATCCGGAATAGCTTTTTTGAAACCTCAGAATTTCAGAAAAATCTTTGATGGGATATAATGTTAAATGCTTTTCAATATCTTCTCTTTCAATATGAAATTCTTTTTTTCTTTCCTTGCTGTTTAAAAAAGTCAGTGCTCTTTCGGATAATTGTTTCATGAGTTATCGGTTTTTACAAATGTAGTATTTCCCTAAAAACCCTCTCCATCTCACCTTTATCCACCTCTCCTCCAGATAAACCTTTCGATTTTTCTTCATTTTCAGCGATAGTTTTCTCCAGAAAATCAAACAGTTCCCAATCGTTCGGGTGGTAATAAGATTCTCCTTTGGTGGCTTTTAGGGCAACAAGATCTTCTATTTTTCGTGTGGTGTTATCATCCGTCAGAACAAGCAGATCACTGAACAAAACAGGCGGAACCGTTCCTTTTTCTATGATCCATTTTCCTGTTAATGTGGTTCGTAAGCAATAAAAATAACTTTTTAATTTTACTTCATCGCTTCGGCATGCTTCCAGGTATTTCTTGCTCATGCTCAGATAATGGTAAGAAACTGCTGCCGGAGAAAAGCAGGCATCAGCCAGAGGTCTAAAGAGTTCCACAAACTTTTCATCCGCTTTATAAACGATAGGAGAGTAGAACCAGCTCAGCAAAGCCGCATTCGACTTCAGTAAAAGATGAAAAGTCTTTCGCAGATCCCAACCCGAGCCGTCCAGATCGTCTTCTGTCATAAATTCTATCGTTTCATCCTTATCCCAGGGAGAAAGATACCAGTCTTTTTCATGACGGTATATAAAACGTATGTCATAATCACTGTCAGGAGATGCAAAACCCAAGGCTCTGCTCCCTGATTCTACCGCAAGAAGGACTTCTACGCCGCGTCTTGCCTCAACTTCTTTTATTTTTTCAAGTATTTTTGGTGTCATTGTTTTGTATTGATGATGCAAAATAAGGGGTGTTATACGCAATGTACTTGCGTAGATTTTTTAAGTTTCGAGATTTGAGATTTGAGATTCGAGATTCGGGGTTCGGTGAGGTTTGAGGGTAAGAGAGTAATAGGATTGTTTTGAGCGGTGGTTTTTAGCTTCCAGCTTTCAGCATCTGGCTTCCTGCCTATAAAAATTACAGACAAACACTGCAAAATCCTGCCTATTTTACTAATATTGTACTTTCCTATTTAATATAACTATTCACATCCATGTTATCATCAGAATTACAGCATAAAATTGATTTTAAAACAAAACCGTTAGGTGCATTAGGCCATCTGGAACACCTTGCTCACAAAATCGGACTGGTTCAGAAGACCACTTCACCAAAGTTGTTGAATCCTCACATGGTTGTTTTTGCAGCCGATCATGGGATTGCAGCCGCAGGCGTAAGTGCCTATCCACAGGAAGTAACCTATCAGATGGTGATGAATTTTCTGGGGGGTGGAGCAGCCATTAATGTTTTTTGCAGGCAGCATGATATTACTATTAAAATTGTGGATGCCGGAGTCAATTTTGATTTCCCTGAAGGGTTGAATCTGATCTACAAAAAAGTCAGAAAGTCGAGCCGTAATATTCTGGAAGAACCGGCGATGACTTCTGAAGAATATCAGCAGGCCCTTAAAAATGGAAAGTCTGTAGTAGCAGAAATTGCAGGAAAAGGCTGTAATATCATTGGTTTCGGTGAAATGGGAATCGGGAATACTTCTGCTTCTTCTTTAATGATGAGCAAACTCTTCGATATTCCGATTACCAACTGTGTCGGAAGAGGAACCGGATTGAATGATCATCAGTTGGACAATAAGATCAGTATTTTAAAAGAAGCTATTGAAAAATATCCGGTTGAAATGACCGAGGATGAAATTGCCCAAACCTTTGGCGGATTAGAAATAGCTCAAATGATCGGGGCAATAGAAGATGCGTATCATCATAACATGCTGATCATGGTGGATGGATTTATCGCCACCGTAGCCGTAGCCACCGTCTGGAAAAAGAACCCTGAAGTTCTGAACAATTGTATTTTCTGTCATGTAAGCAATGAAAATGCCCATCCTCAATTGCTGGGATTAATGAGAGAGCAAGCTATCTTAAATCTTAATCTGCGTCTGGGTGAAGGAACAGGCTGTGCATTGGCTTATCCGATTATTCAAAGTGCGGTTAATTTTCTGAATGAAATGTCAAGCTTTGAAGACGCACATATCACCAATAAATCATCTTAAGTTTTATAAAATAATAAAGGGGCAATAGCCCCTTTTATTGTATAGAAATGAAAAATACTAGTAAGTTTTAGCAATATCTTTCCCTGTAAACATCATGCGTATAGGTTTACGCTGAATAGCATCTTCGTTAAAATTGTAGATTTTAAATATCAGATCAGTAGGAATATATCGGTATAAACCATCGTCAACCAAATATATTTTGCCGTCGTTGGTGTTTTGTACCAATTGATTGGCTGAAGTGATATCAGGCCCTCTTTCTCCGGTATAGTCATTGATATTATTAACTTTCAAAATCTTCCAGTCTTTAGGTTTTCCTGTTCTTGGATTCGGTTTGAAATCGAATAATCCATTGACAACAGACCAGGACTCAATACGTCTTAAAGTACTTTCAAAGACAATGTATACAGCTCCCGTACTGTTATCCTGGAAAAATTCTCCGTCACGGATTCTGAAAGCTTTAGGTTCAGATTCCTTCAGATAGAAAGAAATACCTTCGTAAACAAATCCGTCTTTTCCATCTCCCAGCTCATTTTTATCTCTCGTATAGAAGTGGGTTTTTTTACCGGAATTAGAATACCTGTAAATAGGATAACTTCCTGGCTCATCACCGTTGTAGCTGGTCCCAAGATCTCTTTTTTCCCAATAGCTTTGTCCGGCAAATTCATTAGGATTGGTGGTTAATACCAAATCATTACTACCTGTGTGAAACCAACTTGAGATAACAGGACCAGGGCCATCTGCAGAACCTAATAATCTCTCCTGAAAATAATAACTCAGTCCGGGATAGGATTTGGGAAGCTCGGATGCTAATGGAGAGTTACTGTACAGATGTTTTTTGGTAAGATCACTGTAGAAACCGTAAAGAGGATTGGTTAAGTAAAAAGATTTGGACCAGATTCCCGCAGGAGGAGGAGTTGGTGTGTCCGGATTATCTCTGAAGCCTCCTTTTGCTAACACGTTGCCAACTTTATTAAGGTTTTCCGATTTTTCAGTGTCGTTTACACTTAATAATTCGTCGCCTGGAGCTGAACAGCTCACTATGGATATAAGACATAATCCAACGAAATACGTTTTTTTCATTTGTTTTTTTTCATGGTTATTACGGTGCAAAAGTATAAATACTGCCGGATGTAAGGGATAAATTCAAGGTGATAAGACTCATGTTTTTTATTTTTTCATCCGATCTCTTTACCATTGTTAAAAGCTTTCCTACTTTTACGGAAATTGATTAATCCAGTTTTACATTTAAAATAAGCAGATGAAAGTCCTCAAAAATGAACTGATCTATTTTGCAACAGCCCTGATGTTCTTTACAAGAATTCCGGTTCCGTTTACCATTCCTTATTCCAGTGAGATTATGAATAAATCTCAGAAATATTTTGCCTGGGTTGGTCTTTTGGTAGGATTGATCAATGCTGTAGTCCTTTATCTTTTTATGGTGCTTTTTAATCTGGAAATAGGCATTGTTGTTATGATGATTTCCAGTGTTTTACTCACCGGAGCATTTCATGAGGATGGCTTTACGGATATGTGCGACAGTTTCGGAGGAGGATATGGGAAAGAGAAAATTCTGACCATTATGAAGGACAGCCGTGTAGGAGCATATGGAACCATCGGGATTATCCTGCTTTTTGCTTTGAAGTTCTACAGTCTTCAGGCTTTGGGAATGGTTCAGCCGATAGGTGTTTTGTGCATTGTTGTTTTAGGTCATACGGTGAGCCGGTTTATTTCGGGAACGATGATTTATACCCACCAGTATGTTACGGATATTGATGTCAGCAAATCAAAACCTCTGGCAAATAAACCTTTGGATGGAATGGCTTTGCTGGTAGGATTTATCAGTGTTTTGATTGCTTTTACCCTGTTTCCGGACTGGCGGCTGATTTTTGCTTTTGCGTTGGCTTATGTAGGGAAAATATATATGGGATGGTATTTTAAAAAACATATCGGCGGCTACACAGGAGACTGTTTAGGGGCTGTACAGCAGGTTTGTGAAGTTTTATTTTATCTGGGAACAATCATCGCATGGAAATTCATCTGATCCGACATACCGCTGTAGAAAATCCTGAAAACCAATGTTATGGTTTTGCCGAAATGCCCTTAAGAAAAGAGTATAAAGAAGACTTTAAACAGGTTGATGCAGATGATGTCTATGATCTAATGATCTCCAGCCCTTCACGGCGTTGTTGTCTTTTAGCTGATTATTTTAAAACCGGTTATGAGACTGACGAGAGACTTCGTGAAATGAATTTTGGAAACTGGGAACTTAAAAAATGGACCGATATTCCGGAGGAGGAAATCAACCCGTGGTACAAAGATTTTGTCAATATCAAGGCTTCCGGTGGTGAAAACCTGCTTGAAATGCAGACCCGCGTCCTAAGTTTCTGGAATGAACTGATCAGGAAAGAGGATTTGAATAAAATACTTATCATTACTCATGCCGGAGTCATCCGCCTGATTCTTCAGAATGTGCTTCAGTTTCCTCTGGAAAATATGTTTAATATTCAGATTGATTATGGAAAGAAAGTCGTGATAAGTGTGAATGAAGGAATATTTTCAATTAAAAAAATGAATATGTAAATCTGAGAGTTATGAAGGTAAGATCGTCTGTTTTATGAAATTTTCCATGTGTTTTTAACAGATTTCAGCTTTTATATATCCTAACTGATCAACTGTAAATAGCACGTATCGGTTGTCTATTGCTGCTGTATTCCAAAATTCTTTAGAATCACTAAAATAGTCCCATGTATAATCAAAATTTTCTTTATTCAAAGGAAAACCATAGGTGCTGCTATCAATTCGCTGATAGCCTCGTTTTAAATCTTCTTTTGTAACCCTTTGAACAGCAATGGCAATTTCTATAACCTGTTCCGGAGTTTTTAAAGACATGATATAATCCTCCCCGCTATATAAAAGTTCACCAGCTAAGATAACATGGTTTAGAGGATAAACACCATTGGTCCATCCCAGCTTTCCATTAGTTAAGCTTCGATGTAATGTATCCCAAGACGTATCCAATTCTGCAATTTTATCAGGAAACCGGTCATAATAAGTCACTTCAATTACATCCTGTAAATAGTTCAAACGGTCATCATCATACTCAAATGACTTCAATTCGCTTACATCCTCCTCACTAAGTGAAAATAATACTCCAAAAGAACTCATAAATATCATTACCTTGTGTTTAAATACATATTCAATATTGCAATTTAATAATCAGGCTTATTGCTTCAAAGTGATTTTTTATAAATCTAAATATTTATCTAAAAGTTTCTGAAATTAATGAATTTTATAATTTTAAATTATTCATTTGTAGTATTTTATAAATATTTAAGGCATGAAAAAAACCACTGTATTTTTACAGAAGGCAAACACAGGCAATAGAAGTTGCTCTACAGATTCTATCAGTTTCCGGCAGTGGCTAAAAGTTTTCCGATCAATATA
This sequence comes from Chryseobacterium sp., assembly GCA_030146295.1. Classification (GTDB taxonomy): domain Bacteria; phylum Bacteroidota; class Bacteroidia; order Flavobacteriales; family Weeksellaceae; genus Chryseobacterium. The sequence goes on along the minus strand of JASLCD010000093.1, from coordinate 9,185 downwards.
CAAAAAACGCCACCCGATACCATCAGGTGACGTAAGGAAATTATTTAAAGATCCTGATAAAACTATCTTTTTCCAGGCTTTCCAGTGAAAAATCAAAGTCGGCCTCAGACTTTTCTGTTGTAATCTCTGCTCCAAGCTCTTTGATAAGCTCATTGAAGGACATTGCTTCATACCATTGCTGGTATAATGCACTTGTTGCCATCGCAGATACCTCCGTATTTCCTGAAACATGAGAATGTCCGGCTCCGAAATTCAACAGTACGAAACATTGTTTTTCGTTTTTAGGCAGCAGCATTCCCAGAATCATCTGCTTTTGAACAGAGCTACATCTGGCTTCAGCAAAGAGATTGTTCGGATTCATCATATAGTCATAGGAAATATGATCTCCTTTTCCGATGACGATTTTATATCCGCAGTTGGCATCTCCGCTGAATACGTTATTCATGACAAGCGTTGGGGTACTCAGGCCTTTATTGGCATAAAGATATTCAACGGCACCGTGAGGAGCAGAAGTCATATCACCTGAATACATCAATTGTCCATCATCATAATTATAAGCAGCATTCCAACCAATTTTTCCAGCGATATTCAATCCTGAAAGGTCAAGATCACGAGCTCCCCATTGGTCTTCCCAATAGATACCAACAGCCAGTCTGTCTCCATAAAAACGGGTTCCGGTAGGAAGGTTTCCAACAAACATTTTTTCAGAAGTCGGTAATGCAAATTCTACATTCTCAGGAAAATAGAATTTCTTTCCGGAAAAGTTTTCATACTTCAGTTTCAGGAAATCTAAAATAAATTCATAATTGAACTGATTCACATAAGTTTCCTTACCCTTTTTAACCCATGATTTTCCATTTCGGACTCTGTAGACAAAAGTATCCTGACCGTACATTCTTGAATAACATGCTGATAATGCCTTGAATAATGCAAACGGTGTTGCATTTTCCAGCCAGTGCCAATCGCTGCTTTCCAGCAATGTATTGGTAGCATCATTCAGTGGGTTTGAAACTAATGGCTTATGATTGACTTTAGACAGTTTCGAAATTTTATTAATCGCTTTAGGAGCTCTGTTTTTATAAGCCAGGAATAGCGGCTTGAATCTGTTGAAAATTTCTGCCAGTTTTTCCATACCAAAGCTTTCAAACAGATAGGTTGGATTGAAATTACTTTGCTTTATTAACCCAATCAACTCATCGTTTTTGATTAAAAGCGTTGTTTGAGTTGTTTTATAAATAACATAACGGAAAAACTCAACCGGATTTTCAGGGTAAATATCATATAGATCAGCTATTTTTATAACGGCTTCCTTATTTCGGATATTTTCTTTTCCTGTAAAATCATATTCCAGTTCCGTATGCAGAATATGAAGCAAATCATCAACGGTTTCTTCTTTCAGAGCAATGCCGGATTGCAGAAGAGAAAGGCATTTTTCCTGCATTTCTTCCACTGTATACGCCTTGATGACTTTAAAAACCAATTTCGTATCAGGAACATTCAGTATTTCTTCAGGAATATAAATTTCACTCTGAAAATGACTTCCATAGGTTGAAATATAATGTTCAATCTGTTCAAATAACAAATCAATTCTGGACGTGTTTTTTATTTTCTTCCAGGATTTATGAAAGGTCTTATTCAAATCATTTCCATTCAGTTTTTCCTTTGCATAATAGGAGATGATTTCATTTTTTGCCCAGATAGCATCAGATTCAATAACAAAACCGTCATTAGAAATAAATGCTTTTTCATCGGATTTTCTAGCCAATACAGCATTGAATAATTGTAGTGTTTTCATTGTTTTAAGTGTAAAAAATAAGTGAGGAGTAAATTCATTAAAAGTGAAGGATATAGGAACTCCTTTTACCTATAGTTTATGAAAAGCGGGGAGTAATTAACCAAAAATATAGGAACTCCCTTTGCCTTATAATTTGTAAAAAAGGCGGAAAGTAAATCTGGAAATATAGGAACTTTCTTTGCCTTTAATTTTTTCTTTAAAATAACTTTTTAGTGCTGTAAAATTCGGGTTATTGCTTTTATTCAAACCTTACGGGTTTCTAAAACCCGTAAGGTTTTTTATTATGTATGGATTTAGTTTTTTAAAATTATACTTTTCTGAATTTCTTCTTTTTCTTCCATGGAGCATTCTTTTGAACATCTCCGGCCATAATACACCCGTAAGGCATCACTTCATCCAGAACTTCACATAGTCCATATTCCTCGATCTGGGCTCTCACGTTCTTGGCACTTTTATAAGCGCTGGGAAGCTCAGAAATATCAACTTCATTTGAATAGAAACGGATATCCAATCCTTCTGTTTCCTCGTTGAAGATATCTTCAGTTGTTTTATGAGCCAACGATTTTTTATGCTGGCTTCTGCTGAAGTTTCTTCCGGCTCCGTGCGGTGCAAAACCTAAGTTTCTTTCATTCGTTTTTCCCTGAACAATCAGTACCGGTTCTGCCATATTCAACGGAATCAGTCTTGGTCCGGTGATATCAGGCATGAATTTATCATCCAGCGGAGTTGCCCCTTTTGCATGATAAAACAGATCTCCATCTTTGAAAACGAAGTTGTGTTCATTCCAATATCTGTTTTCCATCTCGATTTCCAGCTTATTCAAAACGGCGTCATGAAGGGAAGTATGGTTTTCTTTGGTCCATTGTCTGATGATCTGAAGGGCTTCCCAATACGATTTACCTTCTTCACTATTATAAGGAATCCAGGCATTTTCTTTCAGTGTTTCAGGAGAAATTTCCTGTCTGAAACGGTTGGCCGTCTTCATTCCTTTATCATATAATGCTGCTCCAGGTGCTCTGGATCCGTGATGCGTTACCATCATTGTATTTCCGGTATTTTTGGAAATTCCTACGAACAGGAAGTGGTTTCCATCTCCCTGAGTTCCCATATGAGAACGGGCAATGCTGATCAGTTTCTCGTCATTTAAGAAGTCATTTTCTCTGAAAGCATCCATCAGTTCCTGAGACATCGGCATCTGCTCACCTCTTGGTCTTCCTCCATATCCGAAGTGCGTTATAGAATGTGCGGCATCCAGAACCTCTTTAGGATTGGTTTTTCCAAAATCTGTCAGCATTACAGAACAGCAGATATCAGCACTATGGAATCCCGGATGAATGGCATTTTTAGCAATTACCACTCCTCCTACCGGAATCTGGCCTTCAGGACCTGTAGGGCAGGCATCTGGCATGATAGCTCCGCCAACGAGAGTAGGGGTTTTCATCAGTACTTTCATGGTTCTGATTACTTTTTCCACATTATCATTTTCACTTTCGTGTTCTGCTCGGATGTTGATCATAAAATCTTTAGGTGCTTCATGAAGCGGAATAAGATCCGGCTGCTTGAACTGTATCAGATATTCTGCAATCTGATGCTCACCCAGGTTATTCTCGTTGATATAGCTAATGGCATCTTTAAACCATTTTGATGGTCTATATCCTAATTCGATTAAATGATTTCCATTAAATTCCATTTTGTTTCATTTTGATGATGCAAAGTAATATCATAATTGCGCAATAGTTTTGCGTAGATAAAGAAATTTTAATTATTTTTACAAAAACTTATTAAAAAAGGCGAAAAAATAGATTTACAGATTTATAAAAGCACTATATAATTAAAAAAACAAGGCTCATGGTATTATTAGAACAATTAAAACATTTCCCGGAAACGATTCAATTCAATGATGTGATCGCTCATATTGACGAACATTATGAATTTACCCCTACCGCTTTTCAGAACGGAGATGTAACGAATCAGGCAGGACAGAACAATGGCTCGTGCAAAGTTTTCAGTTTTGCAAGCATTCAGGATCTTACAAAAGAAGAAACACTTTGGCTTTTTGGTGAATTCTACAGGGAAGATGTTTTGAAAAACCCGGAAGGAACTGATCATCAGAATATCAGGAATTTCATGAAATTTGGTTGGGAGGGAATTACTTTTGACGAAAATGCCTTAAAAGAGAAATAGTTTTTTAGGAAAGAGCAAAAAGTAAAAAAACTTATTTAAAAACACCAATCATAAAATACTATGTCATCCAATAAAAATGCTCTGATCCGGTATAAAACATTAGATAAATGTCTTAAAAACAAATACAGAAAATATACGCTTGAAGATCTGATTGATGAATGTTCGGAAGCATTATTTGAATTTGAAGGAAAAGAATCTTATGTAAGTAAACGGACAGTTCAGCTCGATCTTCAGAATATGCGGAGTGAAAAATTCGGATATGAAGCTCCTATTGAAGTCTTTGAAAGAAAATATTACCGCTACAGTGATCCTGAATATAGCATTCATAATATCTCTGTGAATGAAAGTGACCTGAAGGCCATGAACAATGCCGTTCAGATTTTAAAACAGTTCAAAGACTTTTCCATGTTCAAAGAAATGAATGGGGTCATTCAGAAACTGGAAGACTCTATTCAGGCAACCAATCAGAAATCAATTATTCATCTTGATAAAAATGAACAGCTGAAAGGATTGGAGCATATTGATATACTGTATGAAAGTATTGCGAATAAAAAAGTACTGAAGATTCTTTACAAAAGCTTTACAGCGAGAGAATCCAATATTTTTACCGTGCATCCGCAGTTGTTGAAGGAATTCAACAACCGCTGGTTTCTGATCTGTCTCTACAAGCAGAAAATGTACAATCTGGCTCTGGACAGAATGGAAAGTATTGAGGCAGATGATCATCTATTGTATATTGATAAGAATCTGGACGGAGATGAATATTTCAAAGATATTGTAGGAGTTACCGTTGCTGAATCCATGGAGCCGAGAAATGTGGTCTTTTGGGTAGACTCCGGAAATGCCCCTTACGTAAAAACCAAGCCGCTGCATAAAAGCCAGGAGATTATCAGGGAAGATCAGGAAGGCACGCTCTTTAAAATTCGTGTTCAGATCAATTTTGAACTAGAAAGATTATTGCTTGGATTTGGTGACAGTCTGATTGTTCATAAACCCCGGAAATTAAGAGTAAAAATGGAAGAAAAGTTCAATGCAGGCTCCAAAAACTATCAGAGTCTGATTGTTCCTGATGAAAACTAAACTTTTTTTCATTTTTATCTTGGCTTGGAAATTGCATTATTTAAACACACAAAATTAAGTTTATGAAATCAAGAATATTTAAAGCATTAATTGCAATCCTGGCACCCATAGCGATAGAATATATTGTTAAAAAAATATCTGAGAAACTTGATAAGAAAGAAGAACAGACAGAAAAAGATCCAAAGCAGATTACGGCTTAAACGTAATAGTAGTTAAAATTTAAAATTATTGAAAAGAGACTGTCATGAGTATGTACAGTCTCTTTTTTTTATGGTTGGGTGTTGAGGAGGATGGTTTTTACCACCCCGTCAAAAATTCTTTGAATTTTCGCCACCCCTCCGAGGGAGGGGAATTTTTACGTCTCCAGTTGAGGTATTGGTTAGAGTTGCATTTTTTTATGGTTAAAGAAGGCTGGATTCCTACGGAATGACACAATTGCAATGATAGTCTATTCATACAGTTTGTCATTCCGCAGGAATCTAAACATACTTATTATTCATTGTCTAAATTAAAAACTTCTAAAAAAATTGTGCTTTGATACATCATACAAAATCATAAATCCCGTCTTTCCATCCCAATACCTTGGAGGAATCGGCCTTTAGCCAGTTTTTCAGGATTGTAGCATATACTTTCCTAAAATCCTCTTTGTAGATGAGATCGCCTTCATTCAGATTCTGTAAATCGGGAAGAGGATTCAATAAGCCTTTCTTTTTGAGGTTTCCACTGATGAAGAACATCTGGTTGGCCGTTCCGTGATCTGTACCATTGCTGGCATTCTGAGCCACGCGGCGCCCGAATTCTGAAAATGTCATCAACAGGATATTATTGAAAAGTCCGCTACTCTTCATGTCTGCCACAAATGATTTTACGGCTTCATTAATATCATCGAATAATTTCTTCTGCCGGTCATTCTGGTTAACATGCGTATCAAAACTTCCTACAGAAAGATAGTATACCTGGGTGTTGATATCAGATTTTATTAAAGAAGCTACTGTTTTAAAGTCTTTTCCCAGCTGGGAATTGGGATATACCTGTTCTGTTTTTTTGGCTTTGCTTTTTTCAAAAATATAGTCCGCATTGTTGATCGTGGAACCTAATGTCTGATAAAGATAGGAGACTGTTTCATCATCGTGATGATGGTCATAAAGAGATTTGAAATATTTTTCCTGACTGGTCTGGTAGAGCCTTTTAGGATCTTTAAAGGCAAAAGCTTTGTTGTTTTCTCCTTTTAAGGCAAGGCTCAGCATATCATCTACCTCCAGTGCCTGGGTAGGATGATCACATCGGTAACATTCTTCATCCAGAAAACGTCCCAGCCAGCCTGTTTCCAGAAACTGATCACTTCTGCTTGCCGATTGCCAGATATCCATGCTTCGGAAATGAGATTTGTCGGGATTGGGATAGCCTACATTATTCATCACAGAAAGTTCTCCGTTGTCAAAAAGTTCTTTAAAATAGGAGAGGGACGGATTGATCCCGGCCTCATCAGTCAATGGTATTGAATCCTGAATAGCCAGTGTTTTTCTTTCCCTGAAATAAATGTCATTTTTAGCTGGAATAATGGTGTTCAGACCATCATTTCCACCTGTAAACTGAAGAACTACCAGGATATTCTGATTGGGATTCAGCGCTTCATCCAGTGTCATCGCTTTTAAGAAATTAGGCATCAGCATAGAAGCGGTAGCCAGGGAGCTTATTTTGAGGAATTCTCTTCTTTTGATTAACATAATTTTGTTTTTAGGGTAAAGGTGGCTGATGATGGGGAGGCAGAGCAGATTGTATTGATTTCGGAAATCTTCTGCTTAACTTAACTGATATTCCGGGGTAGACATCAGGTTAATGACATTCATTTTGATACTCTTATCCGAAAAATTTTTTACAGAGTTCATATCAAGGCTTTGGGTATTCTGAAGAAGATAATCTTCACAGTTTTTATTGGCAAAAAGCTTTTCAATACGCTCCCAGTCGATCGTGATATTCGGGTTTTTAAAGCTTTTGTTTAAAGCGGTTTCACGGGACTTCATTCCCATATCAATATCATCATCCTGTCGGGGGCTGTATTCCAGAGGACGCAGTCCCGACCAGATCTGAGGAACCTGAAGTCTCAGCATGAGTGTAGAGCTGTCTATCCACGATTTGCCATTGGGCCATCCTGCTACATTGGGTGGATAAAGCAGCATTTGTCCCAGTAACTTCTGGTAAACGATGAGGTTCTCGGGATTTTGAATGTGCATCGGCAATATCCGCATAATACCTGCCATGAGCTCTACAGGAGATTTTATCCGGTTACCGATATTTTTCGAGTCGTAAAACCATGTACTGGAGAATATTTCGGTCATCAGTTTTTTGATGTTGTACCCGGAATTATAGAAATCTGCGCTGAGTCTGCTGACAATATCCTGATCCACTTTTTCATTAACAAAAAATTTATAAATCTTTGTGGTAATAAACTGTGCCGTAGCTTTCTGATCCAGAATGATATTCAATACATCACTTCCATCAAAGTTACCTGTTTTTCCAAGAAAAGTCTTGCTGCCTTCATCATGAAGATTTTTTCTTTCTTTGAAATTACCTTCCTTATCATAACTCCATCCGGTAAAGGCGCGGGCTCCCTCTCTTACATCCTTTTCCGTATAGTTGCCTCTTCCCATGGTAAACAGTTCCATAACCTCGCGGGCGAAATTCTCGTTAGGATGATCCTTTTTATTTTGTTGATTATTCAGAAAATTAAGCATAGCCGGTGACTGGCTTACTTCAAAAAGCAGATCTTTGAAATTTCCCAGCGCATTTTTTCTGATTGTATTTAAAAGCTGTTTGTTGAATCTCGGATTGATCACTCTTGAGGCAAAATGTCCATGCCAGAAAAAGGCCATCTTTTCCCTCATTTGTTCCTGACTGTTTACAATGGCATTCAGGAAATTCAGATTCAGCTCATTGTTTTGTTCCCTGTTGATCCGCTGCATTTCTTTTTTCTTTTCCGCAGTGGCTGTACTGTTCATATAATCTGCTGCAGAATCGGGATCTGGAGTATCATAGGTAATCTCACTGAAGTGGTCTTCTTTAAATAATTCATTCATTAACGTTTTAATGTTTTTATTTTTCAAATCATCAATTTGATTAATGCCAACACCGAAACCAGCGCGCCAAAGAAGATGCTTGTTTTTTAATAATGAATCAGCTATCATGAGGAATTTATTTTTTTGATATACTTTGAAGGTAAAGGTTAAAATAACAATGGGTTAAGGAATGTTAATATTGTTTTGAAAAGCTCAAAACCGGGTGTGTTTTTTCTTTCTGCTCATTTTGTGGCTTTCTTTCTGATATTTTCTTTAATTCACTTTTTGGGATTCATTTTTTGATAATTTTTGTTAAACAAACATTTAAATTTTGTTAAAAATAATATGTTGATAATCATTATTTTATGATTAATTTGAGTGTTAAAATCAAAGAAAAAGCCTTGCTTGGCACGATTTTTACATCCTCTTGTTTAGTAAAATTTAAAAATTAGAGTTATGAAAATGTTTAAACAAGCAATAGTACTGGCTGGTATTTTAACAGCAGGTATAGCAAGCGCCCAAAGTGCTCAAATGAACAATATGATCAAAGTAGGTGCAAATGTTGGTTTAGCAGTTCCCGCTGATAATCTTTCCGCTGCTGTAGGAGTGGATGTAGCTTACCAGAACCTGATTACTCCAGGATTCGGATTAGGTATCGCATCAGGATATACTCACTATTTTGGAAAAGAAAACAACGGATATAAAAATAATGACGTAGGAGTAGTTCCTGTAGCTGCATTAATCAGAATTTATCCGAAACAAACCGGGTTCTATTTCGGAACAGACCTGGGATATGGTTTCTTAGTAGGAGATAAAACAGTAGCGTCCAATACTAATGTTGAAAGAGCAAGCGGAGGTTTCTACCTTAAACCGGAGATCGGTTACCACAACAGAGACTGGAATTTCTTCGTACAATACCAAAAGGTTTTTGTAGGAACAAAAGGAGATTTGCCAGGTCAGGACTATAATGTGGGGAATATCGGTGTAGGATTCGGTTACAATATTCCATTAGGAAAGTAGTTAGATTTAATATATAAACAATTATTAACCAAAACCTTTTCACGAAAGTG
>JASLCD010000291.1 GCA_030146295.1 Chryseobacterium sp. | reverse complement strand
AACTAAAGTTGTTTTCATTAATAGCATTAAGTTCTACACTTGCATTAACCAGCTGTGGCGGATCAGGAACCAGCAAAGGTGGCGGTACCAAAAAATTTGTCAGTAAAACAGGTTGGAAACCAAACGAAAAACAAGGTTGGTTTTTTGCAGGAAAGCAACAAAAACAGAAGGGGTGGCCAGGAATGGTATATGTAGAAGGTGGAACTTTTACAATGGGATTAGTGAAAGATGATGTTATGCACGATTGGAATAATACACCTCGCAGAATGCAGGTAAGTTCATTCTTTATCGGAGAAACAGAAATTACTAACTACGAATACCGCGAATACCTTACATGGTTGAAGTATGTATTCCCACCAAGTGATCCTAGTTTTAAGGAAATCTATAACGGTGCCTTACCGGATACCTTATTATGGGACAACAAATTAGCAAGAAACGATTATAATGAAACGTATCTACGTTCTCCGGAATTTGATTACTATCCGGTGGTAGGAGTTTCCTGGACTCAGGCAAACAGATACTGTGAATGGTTGACAGACAGAGCAAACGAAAAAGCTTTGATGCAATCCGGTATTATTGCCAAAGATTTGTATATCAACGAATCCAACAACCAGGGAGGAACTGCATTCAACATGGATAAATTCAAATCGAATGATCCTGAAATGCAAGGATATATTAATGAAAAAAGAATGCAGCAAAAAACTGGTATGAAAACTACAAACCAGAGATTGCTTGCAGCCAACAGAGCTCCAAATTCTGCAATGGTTCAGAAATTCAGACTTCCTACTGAAGTTGAATGGGAATATGCAGCGCTTGGAATGGCAAAAACAAGAGAATATAACCAATACCTAGGTAAAAAACCTGAAATCGAAAGATTAAGAGGTACCAAAGGAAGAGACAGAGGAATGTTCCTTGAAAACTTCAAAATGGGTAAAGGTGACTACTCGGGGATCTCAGGATGGAAGAACGATGGTTCTGCACAGACTTCTGATGTAAGAAAATACCCATCTAACGATCTTGGTATATACGGAATGTTCGGAAACGTTTCCGAATGGACTGCCGATGTTTACAGACCTATCATCGATGAAGAGTACAGTGATTTCAACTACTATAGAGGAAACATGCCTCAGGCGATCGTAAGAAACGGTGACGGAACTTATAAAATGATCGACGAAGGCTCTATCAAGTATGATACTTTGGCTGACGGAAGATTAGTTTATAAAGGACTTCCTGGACAATTCGAAAGACAAACTATCGCTGATTACAGAAACTTCAGAGATGGTGACAGACAGTCTTCTTTAGAATATTACAGAGCTTCTGATTCTGCTGCCGGATTCGATATGTACAACGCTCCTAAGAAAAGCTTTGTTGTAGATGGAACAGGTAGAGTGAAATTACAGAAAGATACTAAAGACAGAACTTCAGGAATTTCTAACGAAGTTAGAGTTGTAAAAGGAGGTTCTTGGCAAGATACAGCATATTGGCTGGATCCGGGACAAAGAAGATATAAAAATCAAAACAGAGCTTATGGTTGGGTAGGATTCCGTGTTGCACAGGATTCTAGAACTAACGATAAAGGTAGAACTAGAAGATAATATTTATCAAAAAATACTTATAAAAAACCTTCCGAACTTTCGGAAGGTTTTTTTATTTTTGAATCATGAAATTGCCTGGGCCAAAAAGCCTGAAATACTTATATAGATTTGGCGATGGAATGTGACTCCTAAAAAATATATATTTCCACATGAATGTAGAACAGTTTTATCCTTTATTTCTGCAAGCCTCAAAAGTAACCATTGATAGCAGAAAAATCGCAGAGAATGATATTTTCTTTGCCTTTTCCGGTGAGAATTTCAATGCCGCCACCTTAGCAGAAAAAGCCATAGATGATGGTGCTCTGGCAGTAATTGTTGAACTTCCGGAATTTGAAAACAGAGATAAAAATATTTTCTACGTTCCCTCCACCCTTGAGTTTTTGCAACAGCTGTCTATCTATCACAGAAGCAAGCTTACAATTCCTGTTATCGGACTTACAGGAAGTAATGGAAAAACGACTACCAAAGAATTGATTCATGCCGTCCTTTCAGAAAAATACAATGTACAGTATACATTTGGAAATCTGAATAACCACATCGGAGTTCCTCTGACGATCCTTTCCGTTACACCGGAACATGAAATGGCCGTGATTGAAATGGGAGCTAATCATCAGAAAGAAATTGAATTTTTATGTACCATTGCCCAACCTGATTTTGGATATATTACCAATTTTGGGAAAGCTCATTTAGAAGGGTTCGGAGGTTTTGAAGGGGTGATCAAAGGAAAATCTGAATTGTATGATTATCTTAAAAACAATCACAGGACTATAGTTATTAACGAAAATGATCCTATCCAAACTGGTAAAACTGAAAATTATTCACCCAGGATTACTTTTGGAAAAGAGACCTCAGATTATAATTTCGAATCTTTTTCAGCAGAACATTTTGTTGGATTGACATATCAGGGAGTAAGAGCTGTTTCAAAACTCACAGGAGAATATAATTTTACCAATCTTTGTGCCGCTGCAAGCCTGGGATTACATTTTGGAATCGGTTTTGAAAAGATAAAACATGCTCTGGAAATGTATACGCCTACCAATATGAGATCGCAGGTTGTGAAAAAAGAGGGTAGAACGCTGGTGCTGGATACTTATAATGCCAACCCAAGTTCTATGACCGCTTCATTGAATAACTTTGTCAGTTTTGAAGGCAGTAAAACCATTATTATCGGAGATATGCTGGAATTGGGTGATGAAAGTGAGAAAGAACATCAGAACATCTTAAAACTGGCTCAGGATCTTCACTTCAATGAGATTATCACGGTAGGAAAACACTTTAAAGAGGTTAATCCTTCAGATCTGGCTTTTGAAAATACAGCCGTACTAATAGACTATTTACAACAGAATAAAATTCAGTCTGAAAATATATTGTTGAAAGGTTCCAGGGGAATAGCCCTTGAGAAGCTGATTGATTTTGTATAGACTTCAGTACATTCAAAAACAGAAAAAGGGAGAACCGTTTAGAAAATGGTTCTCCCTTTTTTATTTTGGGGATTTTGATATTATTTAATCTTTAAATCCCAGAATTCCTTTACGATCAGTATAATGTTTTTAAAAGTGCTTGGAAAGACTTCATGCTCAATTTCTGCTGTCGTTTTCCAGGCAACTTCAGTAATGCCTTCTTCTATTTGCGGCTTGGAAGTGTCTTCTCCGTCGAAATTCATTTCAAACCAATGCGTACATTTCAGGATTTTTTCTCCATTTCTTTCAATATAGATATGATAGGTCGTATTGATGAATTTTACAAGTTCAACTTCACTCAGACCGGTTTCTTCTTCTATTTCTCTTACGGCAGACTCTTCTCTGGATTCTCCTTTTTCCATCTTGCCCTTCGGAAGATCCCATTTGCCGAGTCTTTTAATAAAAAGAATTTTACCTTCAGGATTATTAACAAGGCCGCCTGCTGCTTCTATAATTCTGAAAAGCTTTTGGAATTCCTGCCAGATTTCATCCAAATTCTCACCATACACATTCAGTTCCTGCACAGAAGTATTCTCCAAAAGATCCAGAGCGATCTCTAAAGTTGTGTAATTTTCATACCCAAGCTTTTTTTCAAGTTCTTCAGGATTCTTAGATATTAATAATTTTTTTTCGTTGATAAAAACTTTATACATTTGTAAGAGTTAAGAATTTAAATACAAAAATAAAAAATGAATTTAGAAGGACGAAAGATTATTGTCAATAAATCAT
>JASLCD010000262.1 GCA_030146295.1 Chryseobacterium sp. | reverse complement strand
TATTTGCCACAATCTGCGAATGCTGGGTGAATAATTATTAATTCTCACAAAGATAATTTTTTTCGCTCAATTTTAAGACAAATTAATCTTTGAGTTGATCTTTCGGGATAAAATAAAAAGAGGGGTTTGTAGTTCCCAGAGGAGATTTGAATTTTTCTCCGGAAATATAAATTCCTGTTTCATCCACGCTTATCCCTTCAATCTGAGCCAATGAAATAGCTGTTCCCAAATAATAGTGCTTTGGCTTTTGTTTGAAAAAAATTCCAGGCTCCGTCTCTGTAAAAATATCTAAAAAGACTTCCGTTTTCTTGGTATACCCTACCAGATAGAGCTTTTTATCAAAATAGGAAGCATCCGTAACCACAAAACCTGTTTTGTAAGCTTCTACCTTTTCTGCTTTTTGCAGTTCTGAAATTTTGGGATCTACAATATAATGTGAGGTTGCTTTTGCAGCCCATTCTTTAGTGAAGATATGCAGTTTGCCATTCAGATAGATCATCGCTTCTGCATCAAAATTATTGTTGGTATTTTTAGAAGTAAATTCGGTTTGCTCAGGATAATAGAAAAGAATTCTGGATCCATCCAAAGATCTTTCCGAACCAGGTGTCTTATAGGCAACAGCCGTATCAAGACGTCCATAAGGAACTTTATAGATCATCAGATCTTTTCTTGTTCCTGCATTGTTTCCAAAATCTCCGATATAGAAGTTTTGTCCGTCATTCGCCAAAGCTTCCCAATCATTATTAATCAAATTGGTTTTCAGTATCCGGATAATTTCACCATTATTTTTATCAATTTCAAAAAGCTCGGCAGCGTTTCCACTATCATTGAAGGTGTATAATTTCCCGTTTACAATATCCAGCCCCGAAGTCTCATCCATCTTATCATTCAGATAACTCACTCTGTATTTTTTTATTTTCAGAAAGTCGGTCCGCTGGGAAAATGCAGATTGAGCCATGATAAGAGCAGCAATCAGAAGGATTTTTTTCATACAACAAAAATAGGTTTTTATTCTGAGTTGAGATATGGGATCCGAGTTTTGAGAATTTGAGGTTTTTGTTTTTTGGGGGGATTTGAGTAGATTATCTGTAAACTGCTTTTTGTATGCTAATCATGCTAAGATTTTTCTTGATTTATCATATAATAAGGTATTTTACCCAGCAAATTACACTCATTTACTGAGTTCTATTTTATCCTCCTGCAACAGAAAAACGGGCTAAAATAGCCCGTTTCCCCTTAGATTTCTATTGATTTTAAAACAGAAGTTAAGCAGATTTCTGCTCTTCCTGAGTTTGCTGTTGTTCTTTCTTTTTTGCCTGTTTTGCAAAATACTCTCTTTGGTATTGTCTTACTGTTTTTCCGGTTCCGTCATGTCTCCATCCCGGTGAGTTGAAAATATAATTGATTCTGTCTGTGAACTTTAATCCGGGCTGTTTAAGATCTTTCCAGATTTTCCTCCATTCATAAAAAAGAACCGTATCAGGTCTGTTGTCCGGCATTTTAGGGTAGATACCATATTTTACAGGAATATTAGGGTCTTCTTTTTGAAAGGTTCCAAATATTTTATCCCAGATGATCAGGCACATTCCCATATTTTTATCCAGATACTTTATATTGCATGCATGGTGAACACGGTGGTGGGAAGGAGTTACAAGAATATATTCCAGGAAGCCCATCTTCTTCACAGTCTGTGTATGCACCCATGTTCCATATACCTGACCAATTGCGTAGGCTACCATAATATGCCATGGATTGAATCCTAAAAACGCAAGTGGTGAAAAATATAAATATCTGTAAAGCGGCTGTAGCACGGGGCTTCTGAATCCTGTTGTAAGATTAAAATATTCTGAGCTGTGGTGGGTGATATGTACTGCCCAGAATGCTCTGGAACGGTGGTCAACATAATGCAGTACATAGTAGGCAAAGTCTGTAATCACAAAACAAGCCAGCAAATACCAGATACTCAAATCCCATGAGAAAATTCTGTGATGATAAAAGAAAAACATCACTCCCATGGCAAATGCCTTCATGACAAGGTCAAGTCCAAAGTTCATCAATGCAAGATAAACATTGGTAACAAGGTCTTTTCCACTGTACAACTTTGCTTCTGAAACGTGGCTGTAAATCATTTCAGCTAAAATAACAGTCGCATGGAGCGGTATTGACCATGCATAGACATTTTCCAGCCCGTCTTCATTCATAAGAAAATCCATCATCACAAAATAATTTGTGCAAAGGTAGGGTTTGACTTATGTTTTAAGAAAGTTTTTAAGTTTTTTTTAAGGAAATTTTAATCTGTTGCTTTGTTGGCCAATTGACCACAGGCAGCATCAATATCTCCCCCACGGCTTCTTCTGACCATTACGGTAATGCCTGCATTTTCAAGCTGACGAATGTAGTTTTCTTCCGCCTGTTTGTTGCACTGGTCATACTTTCCGTCACCAATCGGGTTGTATTGAATAAGGTTTACCTTTGAAGGAACCTGTTTGCAGTATTTTATTAAAGCTTTGATATCTTCATCTCCGTCATTGATTCCTTTCCACACACAATATTCAAAAGTAATGACAGAACCAGTCTTCTGATACCAGTACTGAAGAGACTCCATAATATCCGTCAAGGGGAATTTATCAGAGAATGGCATGATCTCGTTACGCTTAGATTCGATCGCTGAGTGAAGGGATAAAGCCAGTTTCACACGCAGTTCGTCATCAGCAAGCATTTTGATCATCTTAGGAATACCGGATGTAGAAACGGTAATTCTTCTTGGAGACATTCCCAATCCTTCCGGCTGGGTGATTTTTCTGATGGCTTCCACTACGTTTTTGTAATTCATCATCGGCTCTCCCATTCCCATAAATACGATATTGGAAAGCGGTCTCTCGAAGTACATTCTACTCTGGCTGTCAATCAGGGCTACCTGATCTACAATTTCAGCTACTTCAAGGTTTCTCATCCTTTTCAGTTTTGCTGTAGCACAGAATTCGCAGTTTAAGGAGCATCCTACCTGCGAAGATACACAGGCTGTAGTTCTTGTTTCTGTAGGAATAAGAACAGATTCCACCATCAGCCCGTCATGAAGTTTCACTCCGTTTTTGATGGTTCCGTCAGAGCTTTTCTGAAGAAGGTCTACGGAAACAGGGTTTATGGTATATTCTTCGGAAATTTTTTCACGAAGAGATTTCGAAAGATTCGTCATTTCATCTATCGAATGGAGGTTTTTACTCCATAGCCAGTCATAGACCTGTTTCGCACGAAACGGTTTTTCTCCTAAAGACTCAAAATAATCTTTAAGCTGGTCTAGTGATAATATACGGATATCTTTCATAATATTAAAGAGCCAAGTTAAAAGTAAAAAGTTTTTAAAAGTAAATCATTTTGTCTCATGTATACTTGTATTACTTTTAACTTGGCTCTTTTTACTTTTTTATAGAATTAACATTGCGTCACCGTAAGAATAGAATTTATACTTTTCTCTTACAGCTTCTTCATAAGCCTGCATTACGAAATCTTTACCCGCAAATGCTGCAATCATCATAAGCAATGTAGACTTCGGTGTATGGAAGTTGGTGATCATAGAAGTAGCAACTCCGAAATCGTGAGGCGGATAAATGAATTTATTCGTCCATCCGTTGAAAGCAGAGATTTTCTTGTTTGAAGAAACAGAAGTTTCCAATGCTCTCATCGTTGTAGTACCTACAGCACACACTCTTTTGTGAGATTCTACAGCTCTGTTGATCAACTCTGCATTTTTCTCGTCGATGATGATCTCTTCAGATTCCATTTTGTGCTTAGAAAGATCTTCTACCTCAATCGGGTTGAATGTTCCCAATCCTACGTGAAGGGTAACCTCAGCAAAATTGATTCCTTTGATCTCTAATCTCTTCATCAAATGCTTAGAGAAGTGAAGACCTGCTGTAGGTGCAGCAACGGCACCTTCTATTTTAGCATAGATCGTCTGATATCTTTCTGCATCTTCCGGCTCTACAGCTCTTTTGATATATTTTGGAAGTGGAGTTTCTCCCAATTCTTTTAATTTCGTTCTGAATTCGTCGTAAGAACCGTCGA
>JASLCD010000251.1 GCA_030146295.1 Chryseobacterium sp. | reverse complement strand
ATTGGATTGCAAAGGTACGAATATTTTTTACAAATCCTAATTTTTCTTTTAAATAAAGGACTTTTATGAAAACTATTTTATTATTTGT
Organism: Chryseobacterium sp.; assembly: GCA_030146295.1. Classification (GTDB taxonomy): domain Bacteria; phylum Bacteroidota; class Bacteroidia; order Flavobacteriales; family Weeksellaceae; genus Chryseobacterium. Next base: position 23,767 of record JASLCD010000251.1, on the reverse strand, counting down.
ATCTTTGTTTTATGGCAAAAATACTAAAAATTTACCCGGACAACCCCCAGGAAAATCTTGTGAATGAGGTTATTAAAACTTTAAATAATGGCGGGCTGATTATCTATCCTTCAGATACGATATATGCTTTAGGCTGTAATATTTTTGATATAAAAGCCATGGAAAAACTGGCTCAGCTCAAAAAAATGAAGCTTGAGAAGTCAAAATTCTCTATTATTTGTAATGATCTCAGTCATCTTTCTGACTTTACAAGACCTATTGATACCTCCATTTTCAGATTTCTGAAAAGTCATCTTCCCGGACCATTTACTTTTATCCTTGAAGCAAACAAAAGTTTACCGTTAGCGTACAAAGGCCATAAAACAATTGGTATCCGTGTTCCGGATCATCCGATTCCGCAACTGATCGTTGAAAAATTAGGCCATCCTATAGCTTCCACTTCCATTAAGGATGATGATGAAATCCTTGAATACTCTACCGATCCGGAGCTGATTGCCGAGAAATATGATCATTTGGTAGATATCGTTATTGACTCAGGGTATGGAGATAATGTGGCTTCTACTATCGTAGACCTTACTTCCGGAGAACCAGAGATTATCCGTCAGGGAAAAGGAATTCTCTAGTCCAGAAATTCAAGGTTTAAGTTTACGGTTCACAGATTATATTATGGATATTTATGGGAAATATTCTATAGGAATTTTACTCACTTTTGTACTTTTGGCTGCTGCAATGCTTTATGCTTTCCCTGCTGTTTCTTTGATAACAGGGGTAAGAGGCATTACAGAAAACAATTTTCTTCTCACCAGATTTATTATTTGGGGAGTTTTTCTGCTTGTATTGATCTACAGTCTTTGTATTGAAAAAGGGTCATTTCTATTAAAAAAAGAAACCCGGTATTCTTTATTATTTTATGTAAAAGCGGTTATCTGTTTATATTTTATCTGTAGTGTTGGCGGGGCTTTTCTGAATATCCTGATCCATTTATTGACCGAGGAAAAGGTCAGTGATAAGCTTTCTGACCTTACCTCTATTTTTAAGAACAATTACTTTTTACTTATTTTTACTTGCTTTACTGCCGGAGCTGTAGAAGAATTCCTAATGCGCGGCTATATACAGCCCAGGATTGAAAAGCTTTATAACAGTCCGCTTATAGGTGTTTTTGTTTCGGCTATTCTTTTCGGAATTCTGCACAGTACTTACGGAACCATAGGACAGGTTGTTATTCCTTTCTTTATTGGAGTCGTTTTTGCTATGTTTTATAAAATTTATTCAAATATTAAAATTCTGGTCATCTGTCATTGTATGATTGACTTTGTCTCTCTGATGGCCCTGAATTTTATCAATATTAAACATTTATCTGTATTTTAACATTATGAAAATTATAACATCTCCTGCAAAATTAATGAATGTAGAAAACTCAACGGACCTGTTGAAACCTTCTACTCCCAGATTCATTGAAGATGCAGCATTTATACAGTCTTATTTAAAAGAAAAATCTCCCAAATATCTTTCCGAACTGATGGAAATATCGCCTAAACTGGCTGATGAAAACTGGGAAAGAAATCAAAAATGGAAATCTAAACCCACTGCAAAAGAATCTGCTCCGGCAATGTTTGCTTTTACAGGAGAGGTTTATAGAGGATTGGATGCCAAGACCCTGGATAAAAATGCGGTAGACTATCTGCAGAAAAACTACAGGATGCTTTCCGGACTTTATGGTCTTCTGAAACCATCGGACAAAGTAATGCTTTACAGGCTGGAAATGGGACGTCCGTTTGAGTTTGAACAATACAAAAATTTGTATGGGTTCTGGAGAGAAAAGATCACGGAACAATTGAATTCTGAAATGAAAAAAGGAGAAATACTTCTTCACCTTGCCAGCAACGAATATGGAAAAGTAATCGACAGAAAAAAACTGAACCATCAAGTAATCGATTTTGATTTTTATGAATTAAAAGATGGAAAACTGAAAACTATCGTTGTATATACCAAACATGCAAGAGGTCTTGTGGTAAGATTTTGTGCTGAAACGAACGCCAAAACGCTGGAAGATGTGAAAGCATTCAACTATGAAGGCTACAGAATTGATGAAGAGAAGTCTACAGATACTAAACTGGTTTTTACAAGGTAAATGACAATTTCAGCATTTAAAAAATATTTCAAAACAGAGCTTTCCGACCTTTATACGGAGTCGGAAAGTACTTTTTTATCGTCCCTGTTCATTCATCAAATAGTAGGTTTTGATCATTTTAATCAGAGAAGATTTTCCGAGCAGGAGCTTCTGATAGATGATGAGGAAAAACTTTGTCATCTGGTTTCAGAGCTCAAAACAGGAAGGCCTTATCAGCAGATTCTTGGAGAAACTGAATTTTACGGAATGAAATTCTTTGTGGATGAAAATGTACTGATTCCACGCCCTGAAACAGAAGAACTTCTGGAAATTGCTATTCGGGAAATCCAAAGCTCTAAATTTAAAATTCAGGGATTAAAGATTTTGGATATAGGAACCGGAAGTGGAGTAATTCCTTTGGTCTTAAAGAAACATTTTCCTGAGGCTGAAGTTTCTTCGATAGATTTTTCTGAAAAAGCATTGGAAACCGCTCAAAGAAATAGAGATTATCATCAACTGAAGATAGAATTCATTCATGCTGATTATCTTCATTTTGAATTGGTTGACAATTACGATATTATTATTTCCAATCCTCCCTATATTGGCATGGAAGAAGAGATCGAAATCGCTGATTCTGTGAAAGAATTTGAGCCTAAAATGGCCCTTTTCTCTCCTACTTCTGATGCTTTGATCTTTTACAGGAAAATTGCGGAAGATGCTAAAAAGCATTTGAATAAGGATGGTTTTTTGTTTTTAGAAATCAACCAGAAACTGGGTCCTGAAACCCTGGAACTGTATCAAGATTTTTCTAATGCTCAATTGTTGAAGGATCTATCTGAAAATGACAGGTTTATTTATGGAAGGAAATAAGTATTTTTGCTTCCATACATCTAACCTATGAAAACTTTATTATGGAATGCCCTTATCGGTATTTCGCTGGTTCTTCAACTAACATCCTGCCAACAGCACCCTCAGGATGTTGTAAATGAGTATTATAAGAAAGGAAATTTCAGTGGCTCTGTTATGATCGTGAAAAACGGCAGGATTGTGTGTGATACAGCGTTGGGATTCCGTCATATTGAAAAAGGGCTCCCATCAGATAAAAACACCTCTTTTTATATTGCCTCTCTAAGCAAGCCTTTTACTGCTGCTGCAATGATGACTTTAGAGCAAAAAGGCTTATTGAAGCTGGATGATAAAGCATCTCAGTTCATTGAGCTTCCGGAATATGCTAAAAACATCAGTATCAGGCAGCTTTTGCACCATACTTCAGGAATCCGCGACTATGAAAATTTATTTTCGAAAAAGGGATTGACTAATCAGGAGGTGATTGACTGGCTGTTTAGTCTTAAACATCTTGATTTCATTCCTGACAGCGAGTTTAAATATAGCAACAGTGGATATGTCATTCTTTCCCAAATTATCGAAAAGGTTTCCGGAAAAACGTATTCCGTTTTTATCAACGAGCATATTATCAAACCTTTACAAATGAATAACACCTATGTGTTTGAATCTGATACCGTTATTCAAAACAGAGCTTTGGGATATAATGAACAGAAGAAACCTGATGATTATTCAATCTTAACAACCGGAGATGGCGGGATCTACTCTACTCCCGGAGATTTGTATAAATTTGATCAGGCTTTGCGGAATTATACTTTGATCAGTAAAAAAAATACTGCGCTTATGTATGCTCCTTCAAAACTATCCAATGGCCAGCTTTCAAACTATGGATTTGCCTGGTTTATAGAAGACAAAAATGGTAAAAAAACAGCAATGCATACAGGCGGCCTGAATGGTTTCAAAGCTTTATTCTGGAGAGACCTGCAGCATAACAGCTGCATTATAGCCCTTACCAATCAAGGAGATGCATTTCCTTTGGGTAATTTTTTAAATGATATCAAAAAAACAATTGAAACAAAATGACGATTCACTCTCACGAAATTAATACTATAAAAATTGCTGAAGTAATTTCCGACCACATGATCATACAATCTGTACAGGACGGGCTGGATCTTATGGGAAATATTTATTATCAGGGTTTTGATAAAGTCATTCTTTATGAAAAAAATATCACTCCTGAATTCTTTGATTTAAAGACAAAGATAGCCGGTGAAATTCTTCAGAAGTTCTCAAACTACCGCATCGGGCTGGCTATTATAGGGGATTTCGGCCAATACGAAAGTAAGAGCCTGAAGGACTTTATTTTTGAAAGTAACAAGGCAAAACATGTAAATTTTCTAGAATCGCTGGAAGACGCACTGGATCATCTATCAAAATAAATTCTTTTTCAGACGATTAGCTCAAAATCTGCCACTTATCGTATTTTCAAATATTAATATATTCCTGTAAAGCTTCTTATTTTAAAAAAATACGATGACTTGAATATTAAAAACAAACTATAAACTTTATCATATTGTTAAAAAATTAAATCAAAAACCGCCAAAAAAGCTAATAAAAACTCACAAATAAAAATTAATCCAAAAAAAACCACACCATAAGTAGTTTATTCGTATATTTGCAAAAACACAAAGGATTATGAATTTTACTATTCTAAAAGCTTATATTATATATAATAAGGCTACTTAATTTAACTCAATTCTCTTTTTTCGACTCTTTCAGATAAGATATTGGTGGTCTCTATGACGCATACTTGTTGTATCTGTTATTTTTGGAACCTCAGGTCTCCTCAGGATATTTTATTAGTATCATTCATTGTTTGAATGTATTGCAGGAGTATTTATTTCCAAATTTGGATGAAGATAACCGGAAAGTATTTTTCATAAAACACAACACAAAAAACATACAATACACAGATAAAAAATTATTAAAGACATCATGATCAAAAAATTATTTCTACCAATCGTTTTAGTAAGTTCTTTTTCTTTTGCCCAGATAGGGATTAACACACCCATGCCTGACCAAAGTGCTATTCTGGATGTGTACAGTCCCAATAAAGGGATGCTGATTCCAAGGCTTACTACTGCAAAAAGAGATGCTATTTCCAATCCGGCCAACTCACTTCTTATTTATGATACAGATAAGAAATGCCTGAGTCAGAATATCGGAACACCTACCAAACCAGACTGGTTGTGTATCAGTGGTAATGCGGTAAAAATGTTTTACATGCCAAGTGTTTCCTTTGATACTTCCACCAACGCTACCGGCAGAACTAAAGATTTATACACGTTGTATAAAACGCAGTTCGGATCTCCAAAAGCGAAGAGTACCAGTGCTCCTGCATCAATTCCTTTTTTCCCGACAAGCAAAGACCTTTATTATTATGTAACGGATGCTGATGCAAATGTATTCAGTAATATTTCTATTTCTGATGATGGGGTAATGACATATGATGTAAAAGCAGCTGCAACAGACTGTTCTTTTATTAATATTGTTTTTGTTGTTAAATAATTGAGTTATGATAAAAAATACTCGAATTAGCGGGCACAAAAGATTTTTGTTTATTTTCTCATCGTTTATTTTCTCTCAAAATATTCAGGCACAGAATCAACAGGGAACCGGATATCCGTATTTTGTCAACTTTACACAGGGGTTACAGCCTCAGGAGGCTTATAAAGTAGCGACCAGCGGAGTTCAGAATGATGCTACCTTTACCACAGACGGATTGCGGCTTACCCGAAGTGTGAATAATATTTCCGGAGGGGTTATACTCGCGGATAAGATATTCAATAGTGACCAGGGAATTAAGTTTGAATTTGAATTTGCCATTTACGGAGGTAATACTAACGGAGGAGATGGTATTTCCATATTCCTTGTAGACGGATCTATTCCTAAAAACCAACTTAATCTGGGATACTTTGGCGGAGGATTAGGATATAGTTTTGTACGTGGAAGCGAGTCTACGGAAGGACTCAGAGGAGCCTACCTGGGAATAGGACTGGATGAGTTCGGAAATTTTAAAACAAGCTTTAACCAAGGTGAAAGGGTCAGAAATGGAATCTTTGGGGTAACACTTGCTGATGGGCGAAGCAATGTTTCTTTAAGAGGTAAACGTGGAAATCAGTACTTCTCTTCATCTGAACCTGCGGGATACAATGGGTATCCGCTACTTTACAGCACAGCTACCAATGCCTCCCCTTCCAGCAGCAACCGGTCTGCTTATCTGGATACCCAGACAGGGAAATATATCGGTACAAAAAACCCGGCCCTTCAGCAGTTCAGTATTGAAAGCGGCGGTACCACTATTCCTCAAAATGAAAATGACCCCAGATTCCGTAAAGCGTACGTTACCTTGATTCCCAATCCTTCCGGAGGGTACAATATAACACTGGAAATACAGCACGGAAATGTGAAAGAGACCGTTATTGATAATTATTATTATCCAACCTCCCTGAAGTATACTGAAACTACAATATCCAACAGTACAGTAAGGACTTTGGACACTTCACCTCCTGCTACTTTCAGAATTGGTTTTGCTGCTTCTACCGGGGCTGCTAAAAATATACATTTATTGAAAAATTTAGGAGTAACCAGACCTTATGCTGCGGAGGTAACGGATGATCTGTTTGCAGGATGTCCGGGCATAAAATCCACCTACTCTCCTTTACTTAATGATGCGGCTTACAGCGGTCAGAATCCGCGAACGCTTTCTTATAATAATCTGGATTTTAATTCATTCCGCTTTTTGGACATCAATGGTAGTGTAATCCCGAATATTGTAAATGGCACCTATACAAGTAGTGAAGGGACATGGGTATATTCTTATTCCACAGGAAGACTTTCTTTCAAGCCCGCCCCTGGATTTACCGGAATTGCACAAATAAAATACGATATCAAAGGCGGAGGAAGAAACGGTACCGAAGCTCCTTACAATCTTGAAGAATACCGATCAATGCCTGCACTGATACAAGTGAATGTTTCAAATTCGAATAACTGCAGCAAAGCCTGTGTAATTTCAAATAAAAATGTCACTCAGAAAATAACAAGTTAATTTTAAAACCAGCACCTAAAAGCTGGTTTTTTTTATGATAACCCGTATTGAGAATCAATATTTATTATTTTGATTAAAATACTGAATGGCGTCTTCTATCGCTTTATCCACAGGCTGGTAATGGACTTCCAATTCTTTTACCGATTTCTGATTAGAATAAAAATTACAAATCTGCAGTGCTTTCATATTGGAAGTACTGAGGTTTGTTTTTATATGTAATTTTCTTAACCCTTCTCCTATCAATCCCAGGAAACTCAGCAACCCATTTGGGATGGCTATCATGACTTGATTTTGACGGGTAATTCCGTTTATTTTCTTAAAAAACTCTTTATAACTGAGATTTTCATTGGCCAGAAGGTATTTTTCACCATTCCTTCCCTTTTCAATGGCACTTAATACTCCGCTGGCTGCATCTTCTGCATGCACGAAGTTCTTTCCTCCTTTCGGGTATAAAACCAATTTCTTTTTCCAGGCCCAGAATATGATTTTCCCGGAACTCGGTTTACTGTCATAAGCTCCGATCATAAAAGTAGGATTTACAATAATCACTTCTGTGTTTCTGCGGTTCTTTAAAAGATAATCTTCAGCTTCCAGCTTACTTTGAGCATACATTGACCGGGTAAAAGGATCAGTTTGCGGTGCTTGTTCATTTCCCAGAAACGCTGTATTTCCATATCCTAAAGTGTTTGCTGTACTTACAAACAAAAACTTTTTTATATTCATTAGTTCTGCATGAGTAAACAGATTGACGGTTGTCTCATAATTCACTTTTCTATATTCATCATACCTTATGAGATGCTGGCGTGTTTCCGCTGCAATATGGATGATACAGTCGATTTCTCTGAGCAACAATGAAAGATCAGATGAAAGATCTGTTTCCACCAGTTTCAGATGTTCGTTTTCTTCGCCCAGCCAGTTGCTTTTCTTACGCACCAGAGCAATAACAGAATAACCATTTTGTAATAATTTAATAATAACATTCGTTCCCAGAAGCCCTGTCGCTCCGGTTACACACACTTTTTTCATGCTTCGATCTCTCTTTTTATAGCCTGGGTCATCAACGGAAGTTTGATCCATATGGGTAAAATTTTCATCATCAGCCAGCTGATTGGGTTCACCATAATTACGGAATCTTTTTTAAACAATTGACGAATACAGTATGATGCTACTTTATCAGGATTTAAAAGGGTTAGTTTTCCTATGAACCCCTGCTTTTCTATTCTTTTACAGACATCCGAATTGGTTTTCATGGCACCCGGATTCACTACACTTACAAAAACACTGGTCCCTTTCAGTTCTTCATGCAGACCTCTTGAAAACGAATGAATAAAGCTTTTGGATGCCGGATATACGGTTTTAAAGCCTATGGGAGAAAAGGCGGCCATGCTGGAAACATTCAAAATATAGGCTTTGGGCTGTTTTAAAAGGTTCGGGAGTAGCTGATGGGTAATCAATGAGGTTGCTGTTACATTAACCTGCAGAATGGTATTGATATAATCCGGAGAGGCTTCTGTGAATTTTTGGGTTCCTCCAATCCCTGCATTATTGATCAGGATATGAATATCAAAAGATTGGTTAAGCCATTTTGTAAGCTTCATGACATTGTCATTAACGGAAAGATCTGTTTCATAATAATGAACTTTTATATCATACTGCTCTTGCAGTTCCTGAGAAAATTCTCTGAGATTCTGATCCGGAAGACTTATAAGAATGACATTTATTTTTTTCTTAGCGAGATTTTCAGCGAATGATTTGCCAAGTCCCTGGCTTGCTCCCGTGACTACAGCATACGACTCTTTGGTATCCATACGTTTAAATTTTATGGGACAAAGCTATCGTGAAATGAGGGCCCGAATGTTCCGGATTATCTGAACGAACTGATTTTCAAGCCGTGAAAGAAAAACACGTAAAATATTGATAATTAATATTTTAAACCACGCAAAAAGTAAAAGTTTATAAAGCGGAACTTATTTTTTGAATTCGGAAGGGGTCTTTCCTGTTACTTTTTTAAAGGTGGTATTAAAAGAGGTCTTGGAATTGAATCCGGATTCGTAGGCAATCCCCAGAATTGATAATTTGCTGTCCGGTTCTTTCAGAAGTTTTTGGGCATACTCTACTCTGAATTCATTCACGTATTGAAAGAAGTTTTTTCCAAAGCCTGTGTTGATGACATATGACAGGTGATGGGTAGAAACAGACAGCATTTCAGCCAGCCTGATCAGGTTAAGTTCACTGTCAAGATAAGGTTTTTGAGCTTCCATAAGCCCTTCAAGCGAGGTTTTAATCTTTAGCAATTCTTCATCCGAGATCAGTTTTCTCTTTATCTCTTCTGAATCGGAATCTTCATTGATGGAGATCAGTTCTTCTCTCTGCTTCTCTTCTAAAGGATAGATTTCCCTCTGTTTCAGAGAATAATATCCCACCCAGTAGATTACAAATAAAAAGACTGTATTGATAAAGAAATTCAGTGATTTAGGATCGTAGAACAGATTATAAATCACATAGATGATATTCACAATAAGAAGTACCACAATAATATATTCCAGCCAATTGAGATTAATTCCTTCAGTATTGGAGGAAAACTGCTGGATCTTCCGCTGGTGTTTTCTGATGGTAATATATGAAAGTCCGGTATAGAACAGCGCCTGAATCAGGATCAAAATAACACTCAGATATTCAAACGGTGCCTCATACCCTAGTTTTACCAAGATAAGACATAGCAGAAAAGCAGCGGGTAATAACAGGAATTTAACATCCCTGATTTTGAAAGTAAAGGAAGGATTGGTATAAAACAGCACACTGAAGTAAAAAACAATAGGGGTAAAAAACTGAATACATCTGACAAAGAAAAGGGAATGAAATTCTACTGTTGAGCGGGTAATGAGAAAAAGAATCTCATCCAGCCAAAAAGTAGACCACAGAAACAGAAATATTCCAAACCAGAAATTGGCTTTACGGTTTACTTTCAAAGGATTGGCTAGCTTCAGTAAAGAAAGCAAAACCAATGAACCATAGATAAGTATCACGATGAAACTGTTTAACTCTGATGTGTTCATTGGTTTTGATATTTTAATTAAAAATAGTCTTTTATCCTATTCGTTTCCTTACAAAAATTTCATATCCTAAATAAATTAACGGAAGCGACATGATTCCTAAGAAAAGAATATTGCTCATGGCCAGCTGCGGATGCATTACAATAGAGTAAACCAATCCGAAAAAAGCCCCTCCAAGATGAGCTGCATGTCCCAGATTATCCCATTGCTTAGGATTCAGCATCATGTATACAGAATATCCGAAATATAATGTTCCAAATAACCATCCCGGCAGGAAGTTGACACTGATCTCATTCGGTGCCATGGCAATGGAAGCAAAAATGATTCCTGAAACCGCTCCTGATGCACCGATAGCAGAATACCAAGGCTGATTTTTATATATCTGTAAACTGAATAAATTTCCTAAGATCATGGATCCGAAATAAAGAATCAAAAATCCTACCTCACCAAAGAAGCTGATGACTACTCCCTGGAAAAAATACAGAGAAAGCATATTAAAAAACAAGTGCATAAAGTCTGCATGCAAAAACGCAGAACTGATAAGCCTTACATATTCTTTACGGTTCTTAATGGCTCCAACATTGAATTTATATTTTTCAAATAATGCTGTATTATTGAATCCCATGTAACTAAAAATACATGTGACTGCCATGATAATTAAAACAATTATATTCATCTTATGTTTTTTATATTATAATTAAACAGACATTTTACCGTCTATTCATTTTCATTATTCCCGTCCTCCTGAAAGAGATCCCCGATAATTCCTCCATCTTCGTCTGCATCTCCTGTGGGTTCCGGATCTTCATAGACTTCCGGTTCTTCTTCTACAGGTTCAGGAATGGTAATATTGATTGCTTTTACTTTAAACTTGGTAAACTGGTTTCCGATTGCCTTTATGCCTTTTACGGCAATAAATTCATCAATATTTATTGTTTCAGGCTCACGTTCTTTGCCTTTATCTTTCGCAAAAATAATTTCTGCCGTTACGTCATTAGCAACGATTACATTTTCAATGAATGATTTCGGGTGTTCAGACGGCATGAAAGTTTGTACATTTACCGTATTTTCCAACAAGAATCTCTTGATGAAATAAATATCTTTTTCACCATCATAGTAAATACAGGTAATAGGCTGCTCAGGTCTCCATTTTTCCAGAACCAGATATTCGTCATCAAAACGGTTACCAAGGTCAAAAGATACCAGTTTCACTTCCCCGTTCGTATTGATCGTCAGAATTTTATCATCTCCTTTAAAGCTTCCCAGTAATGTTCCTCTTACATCTGCATTTAGTCTTCTTACAGTGTCATCGAACCAGATTTTTCTGGGTGCCAGAGTAGAAACTCCTTCTTCCTTCATATCCACTTTCTTTACAGCATATTTTGTCACCAGATTTCCTTTGGAATCACGTCCTTTGATGGCAAGATCAGAGAAATTGATCTCCATTTTGTTCTTCCTGATTCTAGGATTGGGTTTTAAAAGGACTGTTACGGTTTCTGCTTCACCATTAGGATTTGCCGAAAAATACAGTGTTTCTGAGCCTTTTTTATCTGAAGCTAACGGATAATCTGTATTTCTTGTCACCCCGGTTACCGAGAAACGTTTCATATAATATGGTCCTTCTCTTCCCTCACGGTAGATCATATTATATACTGTTCTTTTATCATTTTTCTTCCATATGGCAACGTGCAGGATGTCTTTTCCAACAAACGTTTTCGCCTCTACTTTTACCACTTTCATGCTTCCGTCTTTTCTGAAAATGATGATATCATCAATATCAGAGCAGTCGAAAAGGTACTGGTCTTTCTTCAGGGATGTTCCGATAAAGCCTTCTTCAAAGTTGGCATAGAACTTTTCGTTGGCTACCGCCACTTTTGTAGCATCAATGGTATCAAAAATTCTAAGTTCTGTCTTTCTTTGTTTGTCTTTACCGTATTTTTTCTGAATATTTAAATAATAATCAATGGCATACGCGATGAGGTTGGCCAAGTTGTATTTCACCTGCTCAATTTTACCTTCCAGCGCGGCAATATTTTCTTTAAATTTATCTAAATCAAATCTTGAAATTCTCTTGATTCTGATCTCGGTCAGTTTCAGGATATCTTCTTCGGTAACGGCTCTTAAAAGATGTTTGGTATGCGGCTTTAATCCTGCATCAATAGTTTTTAGAACATCTTCCCACGTTTTCACCTCTTCAATATCGTGATAGATTCTGTTTTCAATAAAGATTCTTTCCAGTGAAGAGAAATGCCAGCTTTCCTGAAGCTCGTGAAGTTCAATCTCCAGTTCCTTCTTCAATAAGGATACGGTATGGTCCGTATTCATTTTCAGAATATCGGAAACATTCATGAACATAGGTTTATCTCCTACGATAACACAGGCGTTCGGCGAGATGGTGACCTGGCAGTCTGTGAATGCATACAGGGCATCAATGGTCTTATCCGGAGAAACATCATTATGAATATGGATCAGAATTTCTACTTTATCTGAAGTATTATCCTCAATCTTTTTAATTTTGATCTTCCCTTTCTCATTGGCTTTTAAGATAGAGTCAATAAGGTCCGTTGTTGTTTTTGAATAAGGAAGTTCGGAAATCACCAAGGTGTGTTTATCCGTTTGGGTAATTTTGGCTCTGGCTCTTACTTTTCCTCCTCTGTGGCCGTCATTATACTCAGAAACATCCAGATAACCCGCTGTTAAAAAGTCCGGATACAGTTCAAATCTCTTCCCTTTCAAGTAGGCTACTGATGCATTGATAAGCTCATTGAAGTTATGCGGAAGTATTTTTGTAGAAAGTCCTACCCCAATACCTTCTACTCCCTGCGCAAGAAGCAGAGGGAATTTTACCGGCAGATCGACAGGCTCATTATTTCTTCCGTCGTAAGACTTGGTCCATTCTGTAGTTTTAGGATTAAAGACTACTTCCAGGGCAAAAGGAGTCAGCCTTGCTTCAATATACCTCGCGGCGGCGGCAGAGTCTCCTGTATAAATATTCCCCCAGTTTCCCTGAGTATCTATCAGCAGTTCTTTCTGCCCGATCTGTACCATCGCATCTGTAATGGAAGCATCCCCATGTGGGTGATATTTCATGGTATTTCCCACGACGTTTGCCACTTTATTGTAACGTCCGTCTTCCAGTTCCCGCATTGAGTGCATGATTCTTCGCTGAACGGGTTTTAAACCGTCATACACCGAAGGGATAGCTCTATCCAAAATTACATAGGAAGCATAATCCAGAAACCAGTCTTTGTAGAGACCGGAAACTTTCTTTAAACTTTCCCCCTCATGCGAATATTCTTCTGTCGTCATTTGTTTTTTAATCTTTTTTCTCCTTATTAGCTTTCACTACTTTGTTCAGAGAGAGTTTTAAATCGTTTACTTCTTTTCTGTTCAAATAAGAGATGTGATACTTCAGTATGGTAGATCCATTATTCTTACTTGAAACGGTGATGTATAATCTTTTGATAAAGAAAACACTGACTACATCATATTTTATCAGCTTATATTTTGGAAATTCATCATGAAGAGGCTTATCTAAAAATGGAATAATATTCCTGTTTTTAAAGTTCAGTGCTTCTCCATCACTGTCATATTCAAAAATCTGCCGTCCGCAAATATAAAAGATAATCAGTATTATAATAGGAACAATAATCAGTAAATAACTTTCATCATCCAGCGCATTAAATCTATATTTATTAGCAATAAATACAATGACTCCAAATACAGTTATCATAAGTATAAGAGTACTTAAAGAGTTATAAACTGATGCTTTATTACGGTTACTTAGTCTCATTTGATTTCTTTTTGTTGTAAGTTTCCTAATTTCTTACTTCAAAATGTGTTTTTTTATCGGCATCTGCATTATTCCTACGAGTAAGGTTTAATTTTTCTAATTTTCTACTTCATCCAGAATTTCTTTTTTAGAAATATCAGTATCATCTTCCACAACAAGGTTTTCAAGAATAAAAGTTTGTCTGTCCGGAGTATTTTTTCCCATATAAAACTCCAGAAGCTGTTCAATGGTCTGGTCTTTCCCCAGCACCACAGGCTCCAATCTGATATCATTACCGATAAAATACTTGAATTCATCGGGAGAAATTTCTCCTAACCCCTTAAATCGTGTAATTTCAGGATTTTTCCCCAGATCATTTAATGCTTTTACTCTTTCGGCTTCCGAATAACAGTATCTTGTTTCTTTCTTGTTTCTCACCCTGAATAAGGGAGTCTGAAGAATATAAAGGTGTCCGTTTTTAATCAGATCCGGGAAGAATTGCAGGAAAAAAGTAATCATCAGCAAACGGATGTGCATCCCATCAACATCGGCATCGGTAGCAATAATTACCTGGTTGTATCTCAGGTCTTCCAGACTTTCCTCAATGTTTAAGGCAGCCTGAAGAAGGTTAAATTCTTCATTTTCGTACACCACTTTCTTGGTAAGACCATAGCAGTTCAACGGCTTCCCTTTCAGTGAGAATACGGCTTGTGTTTCTACATCCCTGGATTTTGTGATAGATCCTGATGCAGAATCTCCCTCGGTAATGAAGATCTGGGTATCGCCCTTTCTTTCGGCCTTCTGATCGTTATAATGCTGTCTGCAGTCACGAAGCTTTTTATTATGAAGAGAGACTTTTTTAGCTCTTTCCCGGGCCAGTTTCTGAATTCCTGACAGTTCTTTTCTTTCTCTCTCGGAAATTAATATTTTTCTTTGAATAGCTTCTGCAATTTCCGGATTCCTGTGTAAGAAGTTATCCAGTTTGCTTTTTAGGAAATCAATGATGAATGTTCTTACGGTAGGTCCGTTCGGTCCCATATCATTAGACCCTAATTTAGTTTTGGTCTGAGATTCGAAAACCGGTTCTTCTACATTGATCGAGATAGCAGCAATGATAGATTTTCTGATATCAGAAGCCTCAAAACTTTTATTAAAAAATTCACGAATCGTCTTTACATAGGCTTCACGAAATGCATTAAGGTGCGTCCCCCCCTGTGTGGTATTCTGCCCGTTAACGAATGAGAAGTAGGTTTCCATCTGAGATTTGTCAGTATGGGTAATTGCTACTTCAATATCATCATCCTTCAGGTGAACAATAGGATAAAGGGTCTCACTTTCCAGTTCTTCTTCAAGAAGATCTTTAAGACCATTTTCAGAAAAATAGGTTTCTCCGTTGAAAAGAATTTTCAGCCCTGGATTCAGGTATGCATAATTCCGGAGCATTCTTTCAATATACTCTTTTCTGTATTTGAAATGAAGGAATATATCCCCATCCGGAATAAAGGAAATCTCTGTACCATTTCTGTCAGACGTTTCTTTTTCTTCAAAATTTTCTTTGATAAGTCCCTGAGAGAATTCCGCAGCTTTCATTTTCCCGTCACGGAAAGAACGTACTCTGAAATACTCAGAGAGTGCATTTACCGCTTTCGTACCTACCCCATTCAATCCTACGGATTTTTTGAACGCCTTACTGTCGTACTTTCCTCCTGTATTCATTTTGGAAACGGCATCTACCACTTTTCCCAACGGGATTCCACGTCCAAAGTCACGAATTGTAACTTTCCCGTCATCCACTTTTATTTCGATTCTTTTACCTGATCTCATCCTGAACTCATCAATGGAGTTATCCAGGATTTCTTTAAGCAGAATATAAATACCGTCATCAGCGGAAGACCCGTCACCAAGCTTCCCGATGTACATGCCGGGACGCAGACGGATATGTTCCTGCCAGTCGAGGGTTCTGATATTATCTTCTGAATAGGTTGGATTTATTTCTTGTGACATATATGATTTCAGCAAACATACAAAAGTACGAAATTGTATAAAATTATCCGAATTTTTCAGTTTGTTTTTTTTAAGATTTCCCTAAAAACATTGCAGTATTATCAATCAAATTATACCTTCCACAGAGTTATTCTGCAGAATATGAAAAAAACTATACCCTATTGCTTATTTTATTTCATTATACCCGCTGTTTCATTAGCTAATGTTCAAATCCGGGAATGGTATATTATAATGAACAAGACAAGCCCAACAGAGCGTCTGCCCGTCCAGATGAAAATAGGTTCATCCCTAGTAGGAAATGACAATTGTTTTTCAGGTTTTAAGGAACAGAACCTAAGGATCCGGAAGAAAGAATGATATTCAAGATCTCGGAGTTTTGATGGTGGACAACAGAACACAACCGGTAAAGAAAAGGCCGTCTCAAAATTAAACAATTTAACTTTGAGACAGCCTCTCTTTATCTTCAGGCACTCGAACCCATATTTATGATCAATAGTTATCTTTTTTCTAACTGTCCGATCATATTTTTCAGCATAGCAGGTACAATCAGCTTATGGAAAGGCCGAACCGGCAGAAAATACAGTACACCCAGCCAGTTATGAAATTTCACAGTGGTGGATATCGTAAGAGACCTTTTGTCATCCGGATCTTCTTTATCCTTGTCAAATAAAAGGGAAACCCTGAAATCAAGATGCTTGTCATCTTCCCCTAAAATGATTTCATTATTCGTTTTATCAAACACTTTAAAAATTCCTATATGCTCTCCCACTTCACATGTAAAGTCCTTTTCCATCTGCTGTTTTTTTGTTTCAGATCCCGTTTTCAGACCCAATAACCCTACCACTTTATTTCTGAAAACAAACATCTTCTTTCCCCATTTCGGTCCGCTTATAAAGAATGTTTTTCCGATTTCTGAAATATCAATATTCTGATTCTCATTCGTCAATTTACCCTCAAAGCTATCAGTATAATCAAAATCTTTTTTCTTCCGGGATAAAACTGACTTTTCAGGAAACCCTGTCTTCTTAATCTTCATTGTCATTGTTTTTAATGGTTGTGTCTCTAACAAATGTAGGTATCTTTTTATGGATTTAAAAGGAAAAAAACAAACACATGTTTAAAATCATCTTATCCGTAAAAAAGATTGTTAAAACCACGAAACACCTCAACATCAGCTCCAAACTTACCTCTGTCTAATTTTTATTTCTATAAGTTCAATCTGTTTTAAATATTTCATTAAATTCGATTAACAAAACTGCTTTTATGATACAACTTCCTTTATCAAAACTTTCCAATGTGGGAACTACTATTTTCAGCCAAATGACACAACTTGCCAATGAAAATGAAGCGATCAATCTTTCTCAGGGTTTTCCGGATTTCATGCCTGATCCTGAATTGTTGAATCATGTGGATCACTTTATTAAAAAAGGCTTTAACCAGTATGCCCCATTGGGAGGAATGATTGGGCTGAAGGAAGAAATTGCACGAAAAATCGAGAACAGCCATCATGCAATGTATCATCCGGACTCTGAAATAACAGTTACGGCAGGTGGAACTCAGGCTATTTTCACCGCTATTGCTTCTTTTGTGAAGAAAGATGATGAAGTGATTATTTTTGAGCCGGCCTATGATTGTTATGAACCCACGGTAGAACTTTTCGGGGGTGTTGTAAAACGTTTTGAAATGAAAGCTCCGGATTATAAAATCGACTGGACCGCTGTAAAAAACCTTGTCAGCGACAAAACCAGAATGATAATTATCAATAATCCCAACAACCCATCCGGAAAAATCCTGACAGAAAATGATATCCGGGAGCTCATTCAGTTGGTAAAAGGAACTTCCATTCTTATTTTAAGTGATGAAGTGTATGAAAATATTGTTTTTGACGGAAAGCAGCATTTAAGCATCTGTAAATACCCGGAATTGAAAGAAAGAAGTCTTCTTGTTGCTTCTTTCGGAAAACTTTTCCACGTTACCGGCTGGAAAGTGGGGTACTGTGCTGCCCCCAAAATCTTAACGGATGAATTCAGAAAGGTTCACCAGTTCAATGTTTTCTGTGTAAATACTCCTATCCAGCTTGCACTGGCAGAGTACATGAAAAACGATGAACATTATACCCATCTGAACCAGTTTTTCCAGGAAAAAAGAGATTTTCTGAGAAAAGGCCTGGCAGGAACTTCGTTTGAGCTTTTGGATTGTGAAGGTACTTATTTCCAGGCAGTAAAGTATGATAGGATTTCTGATAAAAATGATTTTGATTTTGCATCTGAACTTACTATTAATCATAAGGTAGCCAGTGTTCCTTTTTCTTCTTTCTATAAAAATAAGCTGAATGAAAATGTGATCAGATTATGTTTTGCTAAGAAACAGGAAACGTTGGAAAAAGCTCTTGAGAATTTATCAAAAATCTGATACATTTATAATTTTGTAAACAGAGGATAAACATTTCATCAATAAGGAATTTGTCATTCTGAATGAAGCAAGAATTCTGTGCTTTCAAAAAGATATTTACACCCTCTCTCGCAGATTTTCAAATGTAAATCGGCCCAATATTCATTGATCATTATAAAGACAAAGAATCACTATTTATCTTCAACATGTGATTTATTTAATATATTTCATTATCTTTATAATAATCAATCTATTCAACATGAAAAAAGCAACTTTATCACACGGAAAAAAATTAACAAAAAAAGAACTGAACATCATCAAAGGGGGTCTGAAAATCTGCATTCTTCCCGGAACAACTGAATGTTCGGAATATGCAAGATATTGTGGAGAACCTCAATGCCAGGTGCCTATAAATTAATGGCAAGATCAATAAAAAAAGAACCTCATGAAAAACAAAACTTTAGACAGAGGAAAAAAATTGGACCGGAGGGCATTGCATACAATCAATGGAGGTTTTGGTAATGTACGATGTACCAATTCTTCCGGATATTGTGTGTACAGCGGACCAGGATGTATAGAACCGGAATGTCAGCTGCCGGAACCTCTTGATCCTGTTGAATAATATCAGTTATATTTCCTATTTAAAATCGGGCGGCTCAAAAAATGAGCCGCCCGATTTGCTTTAATAGTGATTGTATGTTCAGAAACCCTGATGTTATAAAAACATTCCTCCTGAAACTTCAATCCTTTGTCCGTTGATCCATCTTGCATCTTCTGTACACAGGAAGGCTACTACTCCACCAATATCATCAGGAAGCCCTACTCTTCCCAGTGCAGTAGCACCCGCTACTACAGCATTAATCTCTTCATTATCTCTTACTCTTCCTCCTCCAAAGTCTGTTTCAATAGCTCCCGGAGCGACCACATTGGCTTTGATTTTTCTTGATCCCAACTCTTTGGCCATGTACTTCGTCAGCATTTCTACTCCCGCTTTTATTGATCCGTAAACGGAAGACCCTGGCGTTGCAAATCTCGCCAATCCTGAAGATACGTTGATAATACCTCCTCCATCATTGATAAATGGCAATAATTTTTGAGTCAGGAAAAACACTCCTTTGAAGTGAATATCTACCACATCATCAAGCTGCTCTTCCGTTACGTCTGTAATCGGCGAATACAAAGCTGTTCCTGCATTATTGATCAGGTAATCAAGATGAGTGCTTCCCGTATTTTCCTGTAAATGCGATGTAACATCTTTTACAAAAGCATCAAAGCTTTTTATGTCTTTAGTATCCAGCTGGAAAGCAACTGCCTTTCGCCCCATTTCTTTTATCTCATTCACCACAGCTTCTGCTTCTTCTTTATTGCTTCTGTAGGTAATAATAACGTCTAATCCTTTTTGCGCAATTTTAAGTGCTGAGTTTTTTCCCAATCCACGGCTTCCTCCGGTTACCAGTGCGATATTTGTTTTTGTGTTCATTTTATTTTGATTATTTTGATGGTACAAAGTTGGGGTATTTTCAGAGTGAGGCGTTTGCTTGAATCAATCTGAAATTTGCAAAATTCAAATCAGGACCGAAATTCTAACGGAGTAAAGGAGGTTTTCCTTTTAAAAAAATTAGAAAAATGGGCTATTTCTTCAAAGCCCAGGGCATAGGATATCTCTGAAACATTCCATCTGGTCTGCTTTAAGAGTATTTTTGCTTCCTGAATGATGCGGTCAGAAATAAATTCCGTAGTTGTTTTTCCGGTGCTTTCTTTCAATCTTTTGTTTAAATAATTGACATGCACCGCCAATCTGTCTGCATAATCTTTCGCGGTCTTCAGCTGCAGCCTCTGATCCCAGGATTCAATAGGAAACTGCCTTTCTAACAGCTCTATAAATAGAGAAACCACTCTCATAGAAGCATCATTTGAAGCAGATATTTTCGTAGCCGGCTGTAGCTTCTGTCCATAATGAATCAATTCCAGAACATAGTTTCTGATCAGATCATATTTAAAAACATAGTCTGAGTCTATCTCTTTTTTAATTTTTGTAAAAAGATGTTCGATTTCTTCTGCAAGATCATCGTCAATTTCAAAGACAGGCACTGCTCCAGGCTGAAAAATAGGGAGATCTTCGAGGTTATAATAGGATTTATCTTTAATGAAGAAATCTTCTGTAAATACACAGAAGCTTCCCGACTGATCAGGATCTTCAGGTACCCAATGATAAGGCACTTTCGGGGTGGCAAATAATAAAGCATTTTGTTGTATTGAAATTACTTTGTCTGCATATTCTGCCCTGTTCCGGCCTCTTATAAAACTTATCTTATAGTATTTCCTTCTGTTGTAAGGCATTTCTGAAGTAGCTTTTGCCCTTGCGAGCGTTTGGGCTATATCAAAAACATTAAAATGTCCGATATCTTTATGAAGTCCCTTTGGAAAAATACTTTCAAGATCTTTACCTAATTTTACGGCCATCTCTTTATAAAAATCGTCCAGTGATGTTTGTGCTATTTTTTCCATGGCAACTAATTTGTAAAATTCAAATATACAAACTTATCAAATAGTCTGGTTTGCATGGATTACAAATTGCTCGCCAGAATTCCGAACTCTTTTTTAACGCTCCAGATTGACATTAAACTTTTAGTTTTTCTGCATAAATTCTTCAAGATCCAACCGTCCCGGAACACCGGTAATTCTTTGGCAGGAGCCTTGTCTACTGATTTCCCTAAATTCCTTCTAAGAACAGCAGCTCCTTCTACCATAGAAAGAGCTTCTCCTGCTATGGTAATAAAACGCTGGCCATTGGCTTCAGGCATACTTAATGCTTTCAGATGAAGATCAGCAACATCTCTGACATCTACAAAGCCAGTAATGATCTTTGGACATCCCTTCATTTCTCCATTGAGCATTTGTTTTATTATCTGAATAGAATGGGCATAATCACTTGATAAAACGGGTCCCAGCACAGTTGTGGGATTCACTACCGAAAGTTCCATACCATTACCCTCATTTTGAATAAAATTCCATACTGCCTTTTCTGAAATGGTTTTAGAGCGCTGATAAGGTGCTACGGTATCATTTATTACAGTCCAGTCTTCTCCTCGTAACTAAAACAGCTTCTTTATTTTCCATTTTCTGAAGTATGAATAGGGCAAATTTCCAAAATATAATACCCGATTAATGTGTTGAAAAGTCCATTCTTATTGTGTTGAAAAGTTCACCTATTTATTAATTGAATTTAAAACTAATAATCAAAATTATTATGCATTATTCAAATAATTCTTTATTTTTTTCTAAACATAGTGATATACTTCATTTATTTTTCTTACATTCGTCAAAACTAACCCATTAAAAATCAATCCAATGGAAAACCCAATCAATCAAATCGGAAAAAAGTTAAACAGAAAAGAATTAATTACGATCAAAGGAGGTCTTATCAACTGTATGGAGGCTGTTCTATGTCCTAACCCTCCTTGTGAGCCTTCTTCTGACCCGAACGGATGTACAATTATTTCTCCAAAGTGCGCACAAAAAGAGTGCAGACCACAGCTATAGTATTACAATCCTATCATAAATAAAATACTATGAAACAGCTGAATCTAAACAAAGGAAAAAGACTCAACAAAAAAGAACTTAAGACTATTCAGGGAGGTATGCTTAACTGCATGGAGCCAATTCTATGTCCTGAATTTCCCTGTGAAATCTATCCACCTGGAGATATCAGAAACTGTACTACTATTTCTGTAGGCTGTGCCCAGAAAATATGCAGACCACAGCCTTAATATTTTTATAAAATACCTCACTAAACCCCAATTAAACATTATGAAAAATCAAAATTTAACTCACGGAAAAAAATTGAACAAAAGACAATTAAGAGTAATCACTGGAGGAAAAGAAATGTGTCTGCTTCCTGATCTTACCTGTAAGAGAATTTCTTTCGCCTGTGCAGAGATACAGTGCCAGCCTGGTATTGAATTGTAATACTTAAAAACTAAACCATAAAACTCATCAATGAAAACTCAACATTTAAATAATGGGAAAAAACTCAATAAAAAAGAGTTGAAAACAATTAAAGGAGGAGTGATGATATGCACTCATAGCGGTGGCGGATGCGCACAAATCCATCCTTCATGTTATGAGCGGCAATGCCGACCTGGCGCAACAATGGTATGTATGCCAGGAAATGGACCAATGGTATGTTCTGTTATTTCATTTAACTGCGTAGAACCTCCATGCTGGCCAAATCTGGAACCAGCAATGTCATAAAATAACGAAATCGCTTTCCTTCAGGGAAGCGATTTTTATATGGTCGCTGTATGCAAAAAACGCTCCCAAATACATGGAAGCGTTTTTTATTATAAACGAACTTTAATATTTTCTTATACATTGAATCTGAAGTGCATGATGTCTCCATCCTGTACTACATATTCTTTACCTTCTACAGAAAGTTTTCCGGCTTCTTTGATTTTTACTTCAGAACCATAGTGGATATAATCGTTATACTTGATTACTTCTGCACGGATAAATCCTTTCTCAAAGTCTGTGTGGATTACTCCTGCAGCCTGTGGAGCCGTCCATCCTTGTCCGATAGTCCACGCTCTTACTTCTTTCACTCCAGCAGTAAAATAAGTCTGAAGTTTTAAAAGATCGTAAGCTTTTCTGATCAGACGGTTAACTCCCGGCTCTGTAAGACCTAATTCTTCAAGGAAGATCTCTCTTTCTTCAAAAGTTTCAAGCTCATTGATGTCAGCTTCAATCTGTGCAGCCAGTACTACTATTTCAGCACCTTCGCCTTTAGCCATTTCTTCAATCTTACCGATCCAGTCATTTCCGTTTTTGATAGAATTCTCATCTACATTACAAACGTAAAGTACAGGCTTATTAGTTAACAACTGAACTTCTCCGATTATTGATTTTGTAAAATCATCTACGGCAAATTCTCTTGCATTTTTACCATCTTCAAGAAATTTCTGTAAGTTCTGAAGAGTTTCGTAAGTAAGGATATCTTCTTTCTTCCCTGACTTGATGAATTTCTTAGCTTTTTCAACTGCTTTCCCTACTGTTTCAAGGTCTTTCAATTGCAGCTCGATATCAATAATTTCTTTATCTCTTAAAGGATCTACAGAACCTTCTACGTGAACGATATTTCCGTTATCAAAACATCTTAAAACGTGAATAATTGCTTCACACTCACGGATGTTAGCCAAGAACTGGTTCCCCAATCCTTCTCCTTTGCTGGCTCCTTTTACAAGACCTGCAATATCAACAATTTCAACTACAGCGGGTAAAACTCTCTCAGGTTTTACGATTTTCTCCAGTTCAAACAATCTCTGATCCGGTACAGAAACCGTTCCAAGGTTCGGCTCAATAGTACAGAAAGGATAGTTTGCTGATTGAGCTTTTGCATTACTCAAACAGTTAAAAAGAGTTGATTTACCTACATTCGGCAGGCCTACGATTCCACATTTCATATTGTAAAATTCAAAGTTTAAGGTTTA
>JASLCD010000115.1 GCA_030146295.1 Chryseobacterium sp. | reverse complement strand
ATGGAAAGGCTCTGGTATTTTTTCTGTAGATGCAATCAATTACTCATATAGAGGATACAATATTCTGTTTCTTTCTCCTTATCAGAAGCTGAAGTTAGCTTCGGAGTCTGATGAATATATCCATGTACTTTTATTCCATGGGGATTATTATTGTATAGAATATCATAAAGAAGAGGTGGCATGTAACGGGCTTCTTTTCAACAATATTTATCTGAATCCGGGGGTTGAGCTGTCAGAAGAGAATTATCATTATATTCTTGAACTCTTTCATCATATCAGTAAAGAAGAATCGGAGAAACATCCTTTTTCCGAATCTATTATCAAAACTTACATCCAGCTTATTCTGGCTATCGGGAGTAAACAGAAGAGCAGTATTGAAAATAGTGTGGTTTCGAATGAAAAACTTCCCAATAAAAACGCGGCTGAATTTCAGAAATTACTGGAAACACATTTTAAAAAGGAAAAAGAACTGTCATTTTACAGCGAGAAACTCAATATTACCAATAATACATTAAGCAAGACTGTAAAGAAAGAATTTGCCAAAACACCTACTCAGCTTATTAATGAGCGAATTATCCTGGAGTCTAAAAAACTGCTGCATTTAACCTTTAGATCTGTAAAAGAAATTGCTTCAGAGCTGGGATTTGAGGACGAGTTTTATTTCAGCAGGTATTTCAAAAAATCGGTAGGATGTTCGCCAAAAAAATATAGAGAAAAAGTAGGAATCTCCGTGGTGGCGAAAATGTCCATGTAATGTCCTCAAATATCTATGTTAGCGCGGTAAGCATGTGAATACCTTTGGCAAAAAATAAATCACATGAAGGACAACAGACTTTATTACCGTTTATTACAATGGGATACTTACTTTTTCAATTTTCTAAGAATTTCAATTTTCATTGTTATGGCCTGGATTGGAGGTTTAAAGGCATTTCATTATGAAGCCGATGGAATTGTACCCTTTGTAGCCAACAGCCCTTTGATGAGCTTCTTCTACAAAAAAGCAGGCCATAAAGTGCTTAATGAGGATAAAAAAACAGTTGCAGAATACACGCTGTATAAAAACCCTGAAGGAAAGGTAATCCGGAAAAATATCGACTGGCATCAGGAAAACAGAACGTATGCCTTTTCCTATGGTCTGGGAACAATGATTGTGATCATCGGATTTTTGGTGCTGTTAGGAATCTGGTTTCCTAAAATAGGAACTCTCGGAGGGGCTTTAACTTTTTTAATGTCATTGGTTACGCTTTCATTCCTGATCACTACCCCGGAAGTATATGTGCCCAACCTTGGTGGAGATGATCCAACCCCTCAATACGGATTTCCCTATCTTTCCGGAGCAGGACGTTTGGTATTGAAAGATATTATCATGATGGCCGGAGGGCTGGTTTTGTTTTCTGATAGTCTGAAGAGGGTTGTGAAGCCCTGACCGATTAATTCGGGAATCGAAAAGGAGACTTCAGCTTATTTTGAAGTAATACAGAGAATGTGATTCTGATGATTTATTTCATCGGAAGCAGAAAGATTAATGAAAATTAATTATCTTAAAATGGCTTCTAAATTTCTCTATTTCTCAAAAAAACACGACATTTGTAGCTCGAAAATTTGTACCGGAACAAGGTGTGAAATTTCAAATAAAAGTTTCAAAATAGAGAAGATGAAACCTTAGGACTCATCTCACGAATAAAATAAGTAGATAGATAAACAAATGAAAATATCAAACAACTGGCTGAAGGACTTTGTAAAAACGGAATCAAAAACTGAAAGAATCGGTGAATTCCTTACAGATATAGGTCTTGAGGTTGAAGGGATAGATAAATTTGAAAGCGTAAGAGGCAGCCTGGAAGGAATCGTTGTAGGTAAGGTGTTAACCTGCGAAAAGCATCCGAATGCTGACAAACTGAAGAAGACAACAGTAGACGTAGGAAACGGAAAAGTATTGAATATTGTTTGCGGAGCTCCTAACGTAGAAGCAGGGCAGACAGTTCCTGTAGCCGTTGTCGGAACAAAAATCTATGACAAAACAGGAAACTTTTTTGAAATTAAAGAAGCAAAAATCAGAGGTGAGGTTTCTCAGGGAATGATCTGCGCAGAAGACGAATTGGGGCTTAGCGATGATCACGGAGGAATCATGGTGCTGGATGAAGCTAAATATGAAGTTGGGAAAAACTTTGCTGACTATTTTGAGCTTACCAGTGATGAGGTATTTGAAATCGGATTAACACCGAACAGAACTGATGCCATGTCTCACTATGGTGTTGCAAGAGATCTGCATGCCTATCTTTCTACCAATCAACTAAAGTCTCAATTTAATAAAGTAGCTTCCGAAGCTCTGAATAATGAGGGTACTCATGAATTTACTCTGGAAATTGAAGATGCAGAGTTGTGTCCAAGATACATCGGAGCTGTTATCGAAGACGTAAAAGTAACAGAATCTCCATCTTGGTTGAAAGACAGACTAAAAGCAATCGGACTTAGCCCGATCAACAACGTTGTAGATATTACCAATTATATTCTTCACGGTTATGGACAGCCGCTTCACGCATTTGATGCAGATAAAATTGCAGATAAGAAAGTGAAAGTAGGGGTCGTAAAACCGGGAACGAAATTTACCACCTTAGACGGCGTTGAAAGAACATTGAACGGTTCTGAAATCATGATCAAAGACGGTAAAGATAATCCAATGTGTATCGCCGGAGTATTCGGTGGTGAGAGCTCAGGAGTATCTGAAACGACAAAAACAATCTTTCTTGAAAGCGCTTATTTCAATCCGATTGCAGTAAGAAAAGGAGCAAAAGCACACAGCCTGAATACGGATGCTTCTTTCAGATTTGAAAGAGGAGTAGACCCGAACCTTACAAGAACAGCAATTACTCACGCTATCAAAATGATTCAGGAAATTGCTGAAGGAAAATTGGTAGGAGAGTTATTGGAAGAATATCCTAAGAAAATAGAAGACAGCTATGTGATTCTTAGATTCTCAAAAATTGAGCAGATCTTAGGAACAAAAATCCATAGAGAAAAAGTAAAAGAAATCTTAAAAGCATTGGAAATTCAGGTTCTTAATGAAATTCCTAATGGTTTTGAAATCTCTGTTCCTGCGTACAGAGCAGATGTGACAAGAGAAATTGATGTGATTGAAGAGATTTTAAGAATCTACGGATACAACAAAATAGATGCTCCACAAAAAATTTCGTTTACCCCTGTTAAGCTTAGCGCTAACGACCAGGATGAATTGGAAAACAGCTGGGCAAGAGCTTTACAGAGTATTGGTTTCAATGAAGTAATGAATAACTCATTGACATCTGTAAAAGATGAAACAGATGCTGTAAAACTTTTAAATCCTTTAAGCGGAGATTTGGCATTCATGAGAAAGTCTTTATTAGAAGGACTTCTTCAGAATGCAGTATATAATATCAACAGAAAGAATCAGGATATCAAATTCTTCGAATTAGGAAAAATTTATCACAAGAAAGATAAATACGAAGAAAGAAAACAATTGGCTTTATTGGTTTCCGGAAGAGATGTTGCTGAAAACTGGCTTCAGCCTAAATCTGCTGTAAGTTTCTATAACCTTAAAGCTTATGTAAAAGTTTTATTGGAGAGACTGGCTGTAGATTATAAAGAAGTTGCCCTTTCTGATGAAAGATTCTCTGATGCATTGGTATATGAAGCAGATGGTAAAGCACTGGTAAGAATCGGAAAAGTAGCACCTGCTTTGTTAAAAGATTTTGATATTGATCAGGATTGTTTCTATGCAGAAATTGAACTGGAATATGCTCAGGAATTACGCTCTAAAAATGAACTGAAATTCAAAGACATTCCGAAATTCAACAAGATAAGAAGAGACTTAGCTTTATTGATTGATAAAAATGTAAACTATCAGGATTTATATCAGACTGCTAAAAAGAATAAATCTCCATTCATTAAGAGTATTAACTTATTCGACGTATATGAAGGTAAAAATCTTCCTGAAGGTAAGAAGTCTTACGCAATGAGCTTCGAGCTGTTAAACGAAGAAAAAACACTGGAAGAAAAAGAGATTACCGAAGTAATGGATTCTCTGATCAAAGCTTTCCAGAAAGAATTCAACGCGGAGTTGAGATCGTAATCTTAGAAAATATACATAATAATAGAACGGACTTTTTAAGTCCGTTTTTTTGTTTTTACGTGAACGGGTCAAAGCTTGTTTCTATTGATTAGCATCTGCGATAAGTAGTGCTATTCCTGTTTAAGTAAGCACAGGCATCATCGGGTCCAGGAGCATTTTTTCACAACAAATAACCCTGACAATTATTCAAAATACCCAGTGTTAAAGAATAATAAAATTCGCCGCAGCCCGTTTAAATAATATAATTTCCGTAAATTTGGATTAATTCAAAAAGAAAAAAATGAAAAATCTTTTTTTAAGTATATGTACAGCTGCAGTATTGGCTTCATGTGGAAGTATGACAAGTCCGTCTGCATCTAAAGTAGGAAAAGCTCAGCCTGCCCTTGCCAATACAAAATGGACATTGGCTGACAATGTAAAAGGTAAAATCCCGACATTGAATATTGAAGGAGAGAAGATCACTGGGAATGCCGGATGCAACAATTATTTCGGAACTGCTACTATAGATCCGTCTACAGGTGGATTTACAGCAGGGCAAATGGGGTCTACAAAAATGATGTGCAATAACATCGGAGTAGAGCAGAGCTTTATGGATATGATGGGAAAAGCAAACAAGTATGTGATTTCCGGAAATACTTTAGAATTGTATAAAGACAATCTTTTATTATTGAAATTCACAAAATCAGAATAAAAAACAAAAGGAACTCAATTGAGTTCCTTTTTTATGTTTAGAGTGTTATTAATCTTCCTCTTCTTCGTCGTACTTAGCCAACTCTTCGTCGCACCATTTAAACGCTGCTTCTACTACTTTAGTAGCTTCGTCTGCCATAGTTTCTTCATCATCACCTTCAAGATCATCTAACCACTCAACTTCTTCTTCCTCAACGTTTAGGATAAATCTTGGATATTCTGTATGAACTACGAATAGATCTTCTGGAAACTCCGAATTATCTGCTAATAAAAACTTTGGTAATTTCATTTTTTTAATGTTTTAACTTTCTCAAAGATAAATAAAATTATTGACTTTAAAATTACTTCAAAAACATTTTTGAAACTTTTTCAGCTTTTTTGCTTTCTGAATAATCATAGAAGCCTTCACCAGATTTAACACCCAGTTTTCCAGCCATTACCATATTTACAAGTAATGGATTCGGAGCATATTTAGGATTTTTGAAACCGTCATACATTACATTCAGGATGGCAAGACATACATCAAGGCCAATAAAATCTGCTAGCTGAAGAGGTCCCATCGGATGAGCCATACCTAATTTCATTACCGTATCAATTTCCTCTACACCCGCTACTCCGTTATAAAGTGTTTCAATAGATTCATTGATC
>JASLCD010000245.1 GCA_030146295.1 Chryseobacterium sp. | reverse complement strand
GATGATTTCCTTTTCATTTCCATCGATCATCTGTGAGAAAATTTCCCACATCGGAGTGTCTTTTAATTTTAATAATTCAAAAAACTGTTCTGCTTTGATTTCGATTTTCTGCATATTCTTTTTTATATATTATCGTTGAATATTTCTGAATTCTGATTCAAAAATAAAGATTTTGTATGTTTTGGAGTGTTAAAACTCAAGAAATTTCAGTTTAAACTGAATGGCAAAATTTTCTTTGAAATGTGGTGTTGCGTAATAACCCACTCTGTAAAATAATCCTAAGTTGAAATAGCTGGAAAGGAAATTGTTCCATTCCAAACCAACTTCCTGATACAGGTGATCCAATTTTCTGAACTTGAACTGATGGTATTCCGGATGCTTCATATCTCCGATAGTCCCTCTCAATACAAAATCAAAACTGGAAACATTGTGCCCGAAACTTTTAAAATACCAAGGCAGTTTGTGGGTGAAGTAATACGCTATGAACTTATCATTATAATATTTTCCTCCCTCCAGTGTAGCAAACCCAAGGTAAGAAGTAAGGTTAAAATTGAAATCTTTACCAGGAGAGGCAAGCCCGTTCATCGTAAAGTTTTTCCAGATTGGTGCTTCACCCAAAACGACACCTCCGTACAGCCTGAAACCGGTAGTCCCGATCGGTGTCTTGAAATTATGAACAAAAAGAGCATCAAAACGGGAATAATTAAAGTTCCCCTGCAGCAGTTTGTAGCTCTGTTCATAATTGAAATAAAGCTCCGGATATTTCTGATCGATCAGAGATTTTCCCTGAGGGGTCATGATATTGGTAGAATTCGGAGAATACTTTAAGGTAAAAAGGGTGTTGAAATTTCTGTAGGAAGTACCTCTGTCTCTGAGCTGATAATCAAATTCAGCCTCTTCTGTATTTCGTCTTACGGCAAGGGCAAGAGTAAGACCGTTGGTTACGTCATTCAGGTATGATAAAGATACTCCTTTGAAGTGAAAATATTTATCATTATTCAGGTTATTTCCGAAATTCATTGTCCTCATTTTGAAGTTCCAGAGTTTTCGGTTAAACTCTCCTGATGCCGTTACATCATCATACACTTCAAATCTGAAAATTGAATTTTTTTCCAATGAGGTTTTCATATCAAGCCCCATTCCGTATTTCCATTTTCTGTCTTTTACACCATATGCAAAATAATAATCCGGTGAAAAATAAGGATTGAAATTTTCATTAAGCTTGGCTTTTAAACCTAATCTGAACCCTTCGTAAGAGTTATAATTGACAATTTCATCTACTGCGAAATCTACAGAGCCAACTCTGATCTGCCCGTTCAGTAATCCGGATAAGATCTGTGCTTTGCTGTCGATTCTATATTTTTTACCCAAACTGTCGATGGTCTTATAGGTATTTTGTTCTCTTTCGGTAAGAGGATCGGTCCTGTAACGGTCCAGAGAATGGCCGTCAATATTTTTTACAGAGAAGGTATAGCCTTTGAAATCTTTAGGGTTCTCTTCAATGGGAGCTTCAAAATCAAAATATTTTGAGGTAAGGAAAGCATAGGTGCCAAAGCTTTTTTTGTCTTTTTTATCATCAGCATGCTCCTTGTCATCCATCGCCATTTTACCCATTTTGAGTTTGGCTTTTTCATGGGCAAGAAACCACTTGTTGTTGTAGAATACCCATGTGCTGGTGATGATCCCGTCGTTTTTATTTTTACTGAAATTTTCAATCTTTTTGATTCCGTAGGTTTCAGTATCTACATAGATGGCACCGTTATATTTCCGTTTTCTGTCCGGTTTTTTGTAATTGACTTCACGGAAACGGATCACAAAGTTTTTTCTCCCGTCTAGGGTCACGGTATCCGAAAGAAAGAATCTGTAAAGCCCTCTGTTCTCTGGTTTCACCTGTTCAGGAACAATATCCCTGTTACTCTGCTGAAGTGCAATCATTTCATAGATAGGCTGCTTCAGACCGGAAATTCTGTTGTCCAGAATATTGATCTTTTCACCGTATTTTTTGGAATATAGGAACTCCTGCGCCCTTTCCCAGAGAAAGAGTTTACTTTTTGAAAATACTTTTCTTGCGGAAATATTATTCAATGAGTCTTTTTCCCTTTTTTTCTTGAAAATGTTTAAATCATTAAAATACTGATTAAACTGTGTAAGACTGTCCTCATCAATATCCAGAGATATTTTTTCGTAAGATTTATAAGAATAGGAACCCAGGCTTTTTGGAGAGTTTTCGTTAAAAAGTTTATTTACTTTTTTCAGGATTTCCAGTGCCCTGGGATCACTTTTATCTTCAATAACTACCGCTTCAATGCTGGTGGTTTTTGAAGATTTTTTGAGCAGGGAAATCTCCATGCTGCTTTCAACTGAAAGGTTTTCTTTCTGGTAAGAATCAGCCTCAATATCAATGTTTTTGCATCCCGTTTTAAACTCCAGAATGCCCTGCTCATTAGTATACCCAATGATGGTGTTGTCACATGACACTTTTGCATTAAAAACAGGCTTTTGGCTGGCGTCATCCACAACCTTAATTTTTGTTTGCGAATACCCCAAAAAGCAGATCAGAAAAAATAATAACAGTAAACCCCTTTTCATGTAAAAATACTAGGTCAAAATTAATGATATTTATTGTCCTGGAAAAGTTTTTAACATAGTATAACATTGATTTAATCTAATGTTTTTATGGACTTTGTACCTTGTAAAATAGAATGGTGAAATCACTCAGATAGTCTTTCTGTGTTTCCCGAAAATTTCCAATAAAAAAACTCCTGAATAGATCAGATTCAGGAGTTTTAATCAGTTGTTATTTTGTATCATCCGATGGTCTAGTGATCATCCAGAGTTTTCATAAATTCAATAATATCATCGATCTCCTTATCCGAAAGCTGTAAAGCAGCATCAGACAAAGTTTGGTTGTCTACTTTAAATCCAAAACCTTTTCCTCCGCCCTGATTATAGAAATTCATTACTTCTTTCAATGTTTTGTACCCTCCGTTGTGCATGTAGGGCGCTGTTTTATTGATGTTTCTGAGCGTTGGGGTTTTGAAGGAATGCTGTAATGAAGGTACTGTTTCATGAAATTTTCCTCTTCCCGGGTCACTGTCAAACGTTTTATTCTCTCCATTCACAGCAGCTCCCAGAACTTCCTGTTCTGTTTTCTTGAAATTAGGAGGAACAGTACCATTGAATAAAGGAACAAAATGGCATATCGCACACTGGGCTTTTCCAACAAAAAGATTGAAGCCTCTTTTCTGGCTTTCCGTCATTGCCGACTTATTTCCCCTCATATAATCATCAAAAGCAGAATTGAATTTTGACAATGAACGAATATAACTCGCCAGTACATTCTGAAGCTGCCATACCTCTGTTTTTTGAGAATGGTAAATCTTTTTAAATGCTGCCTGATAGCTTTTATCCTGATTTATTTTGGCCAGAATCACATTCAGGTCACCATGCATTTCCTCTTTATTGGAGATCACATCAGAACTCTGTCCTTCCAGATCATCCTTTCTCATATCCCAAAACTGTCCATGCTGATAGCCTGCATAGTTGAGAGAAGGAGCATTTCTGGCAAGCTCAGAATTTTCCAGAGACATAGATCTGGAAAGCCCGTCAGTAAATGCTTTCTCCGGAATATGACATGTTGCGCAGCTTCGGTTATTGCTGTTGGAAAGGATTTTGTCATTAAAAAGCTGCTGCCCAAGAGCCGCCTTTTCCTCAGAAAATGCATATTCTTTTCCTGGTGTGAAAGCATTTGGATTAAAGGCATTCTTAGCAAAAAAAGTAGCTGCATTTTTGTTTAAGGCAGTCGTTACCTCAACATCGGGGATTTTCTCCTGATTTTTAAAATCAAGCATCAGAGCTGTAATTTTATTAAGATGATCAGGAATAAAACCGGCATAATCGAAGGTGTTTTTGTCGGTGTTTTTCTTCAGAACTTCAATGGCTGAATTGATTGCCGTAGTAATATTTTTTAATGCCTTATCTTTTGATCGGTCGGTAGAGATCTGCTCCAGAGTTTCCTTAATACCTTCCAGAGAAGAAGGCATTTCCTGTAAAAATGTTCCTGAAAGAGGAGTGTCAAAACCTGAAATTCCTAAACTGGAAATTCTGAAAGCTTCCAGTCTTAACGCATCAAAAACCTGATCTTTGCTGATAGTAATGACCTGAAAGTTGGTGTCTATGGTATTGCTTTTATTGATAAGCTTATTGAGCATTCTGATTACTTCATCTTTATTCCCCTTATCGTAGGGATACAGCATTTCTTCTAACACCTGCAAGCCTTCAGGTTCTATTTCTGTATGCTCATCCATTTCTATTTCGGGAAGGGCGGGACCATTGATAAACCTTGCGGAGTGAGGCAGGAAGTATTCTACAGCCCATTCCATTGTTTTGTAGGTTTTTCGGATATTCAGAAATTTTTCATGAAGAAGTTTTTCATCAGAATCTTTAGAAACCAGAGTTTTAAATTCGTTGATCTGTTTTTCAAAATCAGCATTGGTTTTGATAATCCTGTTTTTTACAGAACCAAGATCTTCATACACAGGCTGCTGCTTATCATTTTTACAATAATAAAGGGTAAAAAGTGCTGCTGCACAGTATAAGAGAAGAAGTATCGGGTATTTTGAAAGCTTACTCATAGGTATGAAAAAGTATCAACAGAGAATTTTCTATTGATACTTTAATTTGATATGAAGGAATTAAAACTATTTTTCTACGTTTCTGATGATTACAATCTGTCCACCTTCTTTATTGGTGTTGATTCCGGAACCGTCAGGATTTTTGAATTTGTCCAGCTGCCATGTATGGGAATGGATATTCACAGAGAATGTATTCGGAATTCCGATGATGTCTGAAATATCCACCATTGCTCCGAATTCCCATGAACCGAATTTCTGAAGATCTCCGGATTGGTTGTAAGCAGTCTGCCATGCAGAATCATTTCTGTTATGCTTCATGTTCAACCATGGTTTGTATTGCTTTGTAGCAATATTCAGCTGCCAGATATAAGAATCGTGGGCTGCATTTTTGTAATAAGAATCTCCGTCTTCCTGAATGTATACAAAGTTTTCAGTCACACATAAGTTGTCCGGATTGATCAGGTTATTTCCTGGGTTAGAATCCCCTTCAGCAACCACTTCCAGTTTTCCTGTCAGCATATTGTTGGAATTCAAAACCAGTTTATAAACTCTTCCCCACATAGTTAATCCCGCTTTTGGATTCACACCGTCAGAAGATTCTCCGGTAGCAGTAAAGTAAATTTCTCTTCCTTTTCCAGCTCCTTTTCTGTAATCTACGTCTTCCACTCTTGAAAAACGAATCGCATTATTATCAATGTTTTTCTGGTTGATCTGAGCTCCTGTAAGGTTTTTAGCATTCGGGATTTCAACGAACTCCACATCATAGCTGGTTCCTTTGGTCATATCCGTTTCAGTATAGTTGCTGTTGGTTCTTTTTAAAGAATACAACTTACCGTTATCCAGATCGCCCTGTGTATCGGCAACATACATGATTAATTGTCCTGCAGACTGGTGTGAGGAAGAATAAGATTGGTCTTCACCAATGATAATATAAGATTTTCCATTGGAAACATCTTTAGGAAGCGGAACTGCATTTTCCATTGAAGCTTTCCCCAAAGCAGGCTTCACTCTTGTTTTGTCGGATGCCTGAGATGCCGGTGCCAAAGGATTCAAAGCATGAACCATACTTTCTTCACCAGATTCACCAGCAGTAAGGAAGGCACTGAAACCATGAATCTCAGGAGTTGCTAATGTAGCGGAGCATAATCTTGTCATTCCTCCGGTTCCGTTTAAAATATATTCTCCTTTTACAGGCTTAAACGTTTTGTCCAGATATACTCTGGATACTGATTGTTTTATCTCATGGTTAGTGATCATCAGGTAACCGTCTGAGTTGGGATCTTTCATAATTCCCATTCCGTCCGGCTGGCCTCCGAAAACAAAATCAGGAGAACCTGAAAGAACATCGGAACTGGAGATTAGGGTAGTAATATTTAAATTTTCAAAACCAGGCATTCCAAAAACGAAAGCAGGTTCTTTAGAAAAATTTTCAATCTTGATTTTGTCATTGACAGGGGTGTTGGAGTCTCCATTATTGTCATCGTTGCATCCTTGAAACACAAGGGAAGCAAGGAGGAGAGCTCCGATAGTTTTGTTAATTTTCATAATTACTTTTTTTGAATTTCGATTAAGGCAAAACTAAAGGTATAGTGTTAACTAAGTTTTAATAAGACAAAACAAATAGTTTAAGATTACGTGATGATTTGTTAAGGTAAGATCAATAATTAGAACGGATATAAATAGAGTGAATTTGATGAAAATGTTCGTAATAAGAATAATATGTAATAATGTACTATACGCGAAATTTTTATTTCCTGCTTTTCTCTTTCGCAAAGGCATTTCACGAATGAGACAGAAGTTTATGGGAAATTTGCTTTATCTGAGAGATGTATAGTTGTTACTCACGCTTAGTCGGAATCAATGAAGCTGAAGTTTAAAGTATTATTTTGCATTGAAAAATATGAAATACAGTAAAAACAAACCGCGGCTGTCTCAATTTTGAGACAGCCGCGGTTAAAATTTATAATAGAAGTTTCTATTTTAGATGTTCAATGCTTTTTGGTAAGCGTTTTCTAAACCTTCAAGGTTTTTACCGCCAGCCGTTGCAAAGCCGGGGTTTCCACCACCACCGCCTTGGATCTCTTTGGCAAGATCTTTTACGATAGCACCTGCCTGATATTCTGAAGCCAGATCATCAGAAACTCCAACAGTAATCATCGGTTTTCCGTCGGCATCAGAAAGAATGATCGTTACTGAAGTTGGGATTTCTTTTTTCAGCTGGAATACGATATCTTTTACAGAACCTGCATCCAAAGAAGTTTTCTTTACCAAAAGCTGCTTGTTTCCTTTCTGCTCATAAGCATTCTTCCATTCTCCGATTTCTCCTTTTGCTTTTTCTTTTTTAAGAGCATCCACCTCTGCCTTCAATGAAGTATTTTCTTCGATCAGTTTTTCAATAGATCTTACCACATCTTTAGACTTTAACAATTGAGAAAGTTCAATGATCTGTTTTTCAAGATTCTTGAAATATTCTTCAGACTTATCTCCTGAGATTGCTTCAATTCTTCTGATTCCCGCAGCTGCAGAACCTTCAGAAGTGATCTTGAAATGGCCTATTTCGCTGGTATTTTTTACATGAGTTCCCCCACAAAGCTCTTTTGAACTTCCAAACTGGATCATTCTCACGCTGTCACCATATTTTTCACCAAATAAAGCCATTGCTCCTTTCTCCAAAGCTTCCTGGATCGGAATATTTCTGAATTCCTGTAAAGCAATGCTGTCTTTGATCTTTTGGTTTACCTTTTCTTCAATTAATGTCAATTCTTCTTCCGTCATTTTATTGAAATGAGAGAAGTCGAAACGCAGGTAATCCGGACCTACATAAGAACCTTTCTGTTCTACGTGAGTTCCTAAAACATCTCTTAACGCTTCGTGCAGAAGGTGAGTCACAGAGTGGTTAGCCTGAGAACTTTTTCTTTCAGAAGCATTTACTTTAGCATAGAAAACAGCGCCTGCATCTTTAGGAAGACCATTGATTAATGAAATAATTAATCCGTTCTCTTTTTTTGTCTCCAGTACTTCAAAGCTTTCAACAGCATTCTCAAGAACTCCTTTATCTCCAACCTGTCCACCTCCTTCGGGGTAGAAAGGAGAGCTGCTCAGTACCACCTGATAAAATTCTCCGTCTTTGTTTTCTACTTTTCTGTATCTTGTAATATACGTTTCAGATTCAGTCTGGTCATAGCCTACAAATGTTTCAGGCTTCGATTCAAGATTTACCCAGTCATATACTTTCTGAGCAGAATCC
The DNA here is from genome assembly GCA_030146295.1 of Chryseobacterium sp. Classification (GTDB taxonomy): domain Bacteria; phylum Bacteroidota; class Bacteroidia; order Flavobacteriales; family Weeksellaceae; genus Chryseobacterium. The sequence continues at coordinate 1,276 of JASLCD010000245.1, read as the reverse complement.
GCCTTTGAACGAAGCTTTTGTTTCTCCATCTCAGCTTTGAAACCTTCTTCATCAATCGTTAATCCTTTTTCTTCAGCAATGATTCTTGTTAAATCATCTGGGAATCCATAAGTATCATAAAGCTCAAAAACCTCTTCACTTGGTAATACTTTCTGATTATTTGCAATCGTTTGCTGGATCAGCCTTTCTACTCTGATCAGACCGTTTTCAATTGTTTTTAAGAATGAATCTTCTTCACTTTTGATGACTTCACCAACCAATTTTCCCTGTTTCTCAAGTTCAGGGAAGAAAGGTCCCATTTGCTCCTGAAGAACAGCAACCAATTTGTAAAGGAATGGCTCTTTCATATCCAGGAATCGGTAAGAATAAGAAATTCCTCTTCTTAAAATTCTTCTGATTACATAACCTGCACCACCATTGGAAGGTAACTGCCCGTCTGCAATAGCAAAAGAAACCGCTCTGATGTGGTCTACCACAACACGGATGGCAATATCTTTTTCGTCTTCTAAAATTCCTGTGTATTTCTTGCCTGAAAGTTCTTCAACTTTAGCAATAAGCGGAGTGAAAACATCTGTATCATAGTTGGAAGACTTCCCTTGAAGCGCCATACAAAGACGTTCAAAGCCCATTCCCGTATCTACGTGCTGAGCAGGAAGCTTCTCTAAAGATTTATCAGCTTTTCTGTTGAATTCCATGAAAACCAGGTTCCATACTTCCACTACCTGAGGATGGTCGTTATTCACCAGTTCAAGCCCTGAAACTTTAGCTTTTTCCTCTGGTGTTCTCAAGTCAACATGGATTTCTGAACACGGTCCGCATGGTCCGCTTTCACCCATTTCCCAGAAGTTATCTTTTTTATTTCCGTTGATGATTCTGTCTTCCGAAATGTGAGATTTCCAGAAATCATAAGCATCCTGGTCTCTGTCCAGATTTTCAGAAGCATCCCCTTCAAAAATCGTTACATATAAATTTTCTTTTGGAATTCCGTATACTTCAGTTAGTAATTCCCAGGCAAAAGCAATAGCCTCTTTTTTGAAGTAATCCCCGAAAGACCAGTTTCCCAGCATCTCAAACATGGTGTGGTGGTAAGTATCTCTACCCACATCATCCAGGTCATTGTGCTTCCCTGAAACTCTCAGACACTTTTGTGTATCGGCAATTCTAGGGGCGGTAGGGGTTTTGTAGCCAAGGAAGAAATCCTTGAACTGCGTCATTCCGGAGTTGGAAAACATAAGGGTAGGGTCGTCTTTCAGCACAATAGGAGCTGAAGGAACGA
>JASLCD010000096.1 GCA_030146295.1 Chryseobacterium sp. | reverse complement strand
GCTCAGCTGGATAGAGCATCTGCCTTCTAAGCAGACGGTCAAAGGTTCGAATCCTTTCGCGCTCACTCAAAGACTTACTAGAAATAGTAAGTCTTTTTTATTTTTATTCACTTTCAAAAAAAATAAACACAAAGAAGATAGAGGATCCCGGGTCAATCGGGATGGCAAAGGTTATAATCCTTTCATGATCACCTAAGATCTATCTGCTTCTTTCCTTCAAAAGGATTGATAACAAAAATCCGTTCCTAAAATATTTGTAATAAAAATCAAATTGTCATAATTTTGTTTGATTCTATTCTCATTCAATGAAAAATTTTACATTCATTATTGCAAGCTGTCTTTTTGCTTTGACCACATCATGCCAAACAGCAACACCTGTTTCAAAAACAGCTGTACAAGATACACCTTATCAGAATCTTGGGCTTCATGGAAAAATATATGGTGCATTTTATCAGCAGCGGGCAGCAGAATATGAGGCACTGTGTCTTCAGGCGTACAATATTGCAAAACTTCGTTTGGATGAAGCGCTGGCAAAGAAGTCAGACAAACCATTGGCTATCGTTTCAGATATTGACGAGACTTTTCTGGACAACTCCTATTACGCCGTAGAGCGTGCAAAAATGGGAAAAGGTTACGATCAGGCAACCTGGGAAGAATGGACAGCAAAAGGCGCTGCAACACCCCTAACCGGCTCTCAGCAGTTCTATCAGTACGCAGCAAGCAAAGGTATTCAGGTTTTCTATGTGACCAACAGAAAAGAACAGGAACGTACGGGAACACTGAATAATTTGAAAAAATACAATTTCCCTCTTCAAAGTGACTCCAATCTTATCATGCGATCTAAGGAAAGCAGTAAAGAAAACCGAAGAAAAGATATTGCAAAAAATTACAATATTGTTGTATTGCTCGGTGACAACCTTGCTGATTTCTCCAGCCTGTTTGACAACAAATCAGAAGACGAACGGTCTGCAGCAGTGAAAAACTCAGCAGAGGATTTTGGTAAAAAATTCATTATTATTCCCAATGTGGGATATGGAGATTGGGAATCCTCATTTTATCACTACAAATTTGATTACACCAATGAGCAGAAAGATTCTATGATGTATGATGCAGTGAAAGCGAATCCTTAGAAGAAAAATTTTATCCGGTAATTAATTTCTTAAACTGCAGTTTAAACATTTTGACAAAATTTGTTTTTATGTCAAAAATAATGTAATTTTGTACCCTCATTTCAGACAATGTCATCTCACACAGAACAAGATCAACTTTCACAACAAATCCTGGAGACCGCTTCAGGACTGTATCTGAAGCATGGTTTGAAGAAGGTGACCATGGATGATATTTCCAAAGCGGTCGGCAAAAGCAGAACATCCATTTACTATTACTATAAAAACCGCGAGGAGGTTTTCCAGGCGGTTCTCGATAATCTGATTAAAGAAGTTATTTCTGAGATCGATACCCATATGAAGAAAAGAAAAACCTTCGAAGGGAAAATCCAGGAGTTCTGTCTTGCCAAAGTAAAAACATCGGAAGAAAGATCTTCATTTTTCAGAGCGATAGAAGCAGGAATGGATCATGAGGAAAAGTCTAAGCATATTACGGATGCTCATAACCGAATGATGGCTGCAGAAAGAAGTCTTCTCCTCAATTTATTCTCGGCGGGTATCAACAGCGGCGCAATTCCACAAGTTGCCATTGAAGAACAGGAAACCATCATCTTTATTCTGCAGAGCAGTATCAGGGGAATAAGGCGTGAGATGGGGCTAAAAAATAATTTTAAAAATTTAAATAGTACAGCAAAGACACTGACCTCTATGGTTATTAAACATATCGGCTAGAAAATTTTTTATCTCAATTTTGACACTTTTACATTATTTGTCAAAAAGTCTATTCATCAAAGTCAAATGAACAAATTAAGTAACATCAGCACATTCCGGGCATTCAGGAGCAGCAATTATACCCTATACTTTTTTGGAAGATCTGTTTCCCAGTTTGGGACATGGATGCAGCGTACGGCAGTCGTATGGGTGGTGTACAGTATGACCCAGTCTGCCTTTATGCTGGGGCTGACCATTTTTGCGGAACAGTTTCCTTCGTTTTTATTTTCTGCCTTCGGAGGAGTTGCTGCAGACCGCTATAACCGCTATAAAATTATACAGATCACTCAGATTCTGTCATTAATTCAGGCATCCCTGCTGGCCTTTCTCGTGATGACCGGACACCAGAATATATGGAGCTTTATCATATTGAGTGTTTTTCTGGGTATCATCAATGCTTACGATGTTCCGGCACGACAAGCGATGATCAATGAGGTGGTAACAGACGATGAAGATCTCCCGAGTGCTCTTTCTCTGAGCGCAGCCATGGCGAGTGTCGCAAAATTAGCAGGTCCTGCCCTTTCCGGAATTATCCTGCAAAAGTTCGGAGCCGGAGCATGTTTCCTGATCAATGCGGCCAGTTTTGCAGCGGTTATGGTCTCTATTTACCTGATGAAAATACAAGTCATACCCAAAAAAACATCTAAAAAGGGAACGTTTACAGAGTTGGCGGAAGGATTCGGGTATCTGAAAAAAGAACCTTCCATCAGTCTTGTGATTATCATGCTGAGCATTACAGGTTTGCTGATCTTACCTTATGATACTTTAATTCCTGTATATGCCAAGGAAATTTTTAAAGGTGATGCCAAAACATTCGGTTATATATCCAGTTTCATTGGAATTGGAGCCGTTCTGGGCACGGTATTTCTGGCTTCTATGAAGAAAGGAGCCTCCATGAGAAATATTCTTATCCTTAGCACAGTCATTCTGAGTGTTGGATTGATCTGTTTTTCATATGCCACCAATTTCTACTGGTCTATGTTCTTTGCTGCACTCACGGGATTGGGAGGAGTTGCCCAGTTTACCACCTGCAATATTATCGTACAATCTGAAGTGATCCCCGAAATGCGTTCAAGGGCAATAAGTATCTTACTGACTGCCATTTTTGGAATGCTTCCATTGGGAAGTGTACTTATCGGATTCATTTCAGAACAGATCGGCGCCCCAAAAACCTTGTTATTAGAAGGAATTGCAGGAGTTTTAATTGCGATAGTCTTTAGGAATTTATTATTTAAAAAGAACAAAACAAAAGTTGCCAATGAACAGCTGCTGGAGGAATCTGAGGAACAATTCATTAATAAAATATAATTAAAATGGAAAAAGCAAAAACAGCATTACTGGTGATGGACATGCAGTCATCAATCTTAGGTACATTACCTGATACAGCATCATTGATTTCTAACACGAAAGAAATTATCAAAACTGCAAGGAACCGTCAAATTCCGGTTATTTATGTCACTGTAGGGTTCAGACAGGGAATGCCGGAGATCAGTGCCAATAATAAGATATTTTCTACCATCAAGCAGCATATGGCAGATGTAGACATGAAAGAATGGTCCACAATTCATCCGGAACTAGCTCCTGAAGAACATGAAATCGTTGTTACTAAAAGGCGATTCAGTGCTTTTACCGGGAGTGATCTTGAGGTTGTTCTTCGTGGACAGGGCATTCAGCATATAATATTGGCAGGTGTATCAACCAGTGGTGTCATTTTATCTACCCTGAGAGAAGCTGCAGATAAAGATTATCAGCTGACAGTCATCAAAGACTGTTGTAAAGATGGAGATGAAGAAGTACACAATGTTTTGATGAATAAAGTATTTCCAAGACAAGCTGACGTTATCACAGCAAGTGACTGGGCAGAATAAATAAACAAGCTCAGTATTATTTTATCGCTTATTATGGCTATCTTTAGGTAAGAATACGAAGACGATCATACAAAAATGGAGAGGCTTACTAATCATACGGATCATTAATTTTTAAACTTTAAAATATGTGGTGGGTATACGCAATCCTTTCAGCTTTTTTTGCTTCATTGACTGCGGTTTTTGCTAAAATCGGAATCACTGGAGTGAGCTCAAATCTGGCGACAGCCATAAGAAGCGTTATTATTTTACTGGTAGCCTGGGGAATTGTATTCGCCAGAAGTGAATACAAGGGAATACCGGCACTTTCCAGGCATAATCTGATCTACATTATCGTTTCCGGTATTGCAACAGGGCTTTCATGGATATTTTATTTCAAAGCCCTGCAAATCGGTAAAGTGACACAGGTCGCTCCGGTAGATAAGCTAAGCATTGCACTGACAATTGTACTTTCTGTTGTATTTCTTGGAGAATCCCTAACCTTAAAAACAGCTATAGGAGCTCTATTGATCATCGCCGGAACCGTACTCCTGATTTTTGAATAACAAAAAACACTACCACTCCTGCTTCTCCGCTTCACCGGATTAAAATACCGTTTCAACTCCTTATTTCGCTGAATCAGCTTAACTTTTACTACAGGAAGAAGAAAGACATGCTACTTTTACATCGTCAACTAAACCGAAAGGTCATTTAGAAGTTAGTTTTAATTAGTATGTAAAGAAACATTGGTTAAGAATCAATAAAATCTTTTTGTGCACTTTAATTCCTTGCAGTCATTGTATGGCTCAACAATACACTTAATCATGTTTGGGTAGGATTGGTTTGTTCCAGTCCTATTTTTTGTGTTTAAATGATTTTTTATAATGGGATGCATTGTTTTCCCCGCGGATGACACAGATTTTCGCGAATGTTTATGGATATGAGTACTATCTGTTTTAGTATTTAATTAAAACCTGAATTCTTCGATGGACCGGTCATTCAATAAAATTTTTGTACAAATTTCGTGCTTTTTTGCCGCTCCCTGCACCCGCCATATGATGGTGTACTTTTCTCCGTTTCTTACCTGCTTTCCTCTGATGGATTTTAAAGCATTTTCCCTGAAAAGGTCTTCATACTTTTCTACCACTCCATCCTCATAAAGAAGTGTAATCTGATAAGTATAACGGACACTTATTCTGTCAATAATATCCTGAACATATTTAAACATAATAAGCAGCAGAAACACAACGACAGAGCCTATAATGGCCTCCTGATAGTATCCTGCACCTATCGTCATTCCTAGAGAAGCACAAATCCATATGGTAACAGCTGTTGTAAGGCCCGAAACTCTGTTTTCTTCTTTAAAAATAACACCAGCTCCTACAAATCCTATTCCTGTAATAATATTGGCTGCAATACGGTCAGGACTTCCCGGGCCGCCAAGGCTCATCGAAAGCATTGTAAAAATACAGGCTCCCAATGTTACCAGAATCATCGTCCTCAATCCTGCGGATTTTAACTGATATTCTCTTTCAATTCCTATGATACCGCCTACAAAGACCGAGAATACAATAGGGAGCACATCTTCAAGTATATTCATTTGCTTTTTTTATCTCCTAAATTTATTCGTTTTTTTTCAACTGTAAAAGGGCTTTTGCAACTTGTACATCATAAAAAAAACCGCTGTTGATACAACGGTTTCATTTATTTGAATAACATATTATTTCATTTGGTAAGAACTTCCGTTCCAAAGATAAGTCTTAGAAGAGTGCTTTTTCTTCTCTCTGTCTTTTTCATCAACTTCCATATCTTCCACTTTTAAAATGAATGCATTGGCAATTCCTCCTTTATCATTGGGAAAAACGAATTCTTCACTGTGATAAAAAGCCCCTGCATCCCCGATATTGGTTAATTGCGGAAGTGCAATCAGTTTTTTATCTTTAAAGAGAACATACTGATCATAGCTTGCTATTCCGCAGGCATCACCGGAGACTCCGGCTCTGAGGGTCAGTTCAACATTCTGCAGTTTATGATTACTTTCTATAGTGAAAGCTGCGGAACTCAGCTCCTCACCTCTTCCGGTATCAAAATACACCTCATCGATAAGGGTATTTCCTTCCAATACTTTTATTCCTGCAATGTTCTGCTTTACAGTCTCATTGTATTCTTTATTCTTTCTGTCAACCGTTTTGGAAATCCCAAAAAGGAAATCATACCCGTTTTTGTTACGGTATCCTATACAAAGATTACCGCCCCAGATATATCCTTCCATGGTATTTTCTCCTTTCTGATAAGAGATTTTATACCAATTGGCAGCTCTTTCTCCCAGTTTCAGCGCTCCTTCTTCCTTTTTAAGAATCAGAACCTGCTGATTGGTCTGCAATGAGTCCAAAATCTGGGCATTCACACCAGGATCCTTTCTCACGCGTGTCCAATCTGTAAAGATCTTCTGTGTTTTATTGTCTTCAAACCCAAAGACCCCATCAGCATACACTTCACTTTGCTGCGCTGTCAAAAACTGCAGCGTCAGTAAAAGTAAAGCTGTCCATAAAGTTTTCATATTTGTATTTTGTTTTTGGTGTTATTTTTCAAGCAGAAGACTTACCCATTCTTCACGCTGCAGCTGCTTCTTCAGCTCAAGTCCGCTTTCTTTGCATACTTCCAGAATATCATCTACATCAAAGAAACATAGTCCTGAAAGCAATAGCTTCCCTCCGTCATTCAGTACCGAAACATAGGTCGGTATATCTGAAATCAGGATATTTCTGTTGATATTCGCTAAAATGATATCATAATTTTCTTTTCCTAAGTTTTCTGCAGTTCCCTGTTCAATATCCAGTTCCACATTATTTCTTATGGCATTTTCTTTTGAATTTTCTACCGACCATTCGTCGATATCAATAGCTTTTGTATCTCCTGCTCCCTGCTGTTTTGCATAAATAGCCAATACGGAAGTTCCACATCCCATATCCAGCACTTTTTTACCATTGAAGTCAATGTCCATCATCTGCTGAATCATCAGGTGAGTGGTAGGGTGATGCCCTGTTCCGAAAGACATTTTAGGCTGAATGATGATTTCATGCATTCCCGGTACAGATTCGTGGAACTCAGCTCTGATCAATACTTTGTCATCAATATTGATTGGAGAGAAGTTTTTTTCCCATTCTTCATTCCAGTTGATATTCGGCATTTCTTCGAAAGAATATTCGATTTTTACGTTGTTGTTTTCAAAGATCGGAAGTGCTTTCAACTGATCTTCCTGAAACAATTCTGTCTGGATATATCCTAAAAGTCCGTCAAGTTCTTCTGTAAAGCTGTCAAAACCTATTTCTATAAGCTCTGCCATTAATATCTCATTCCATGGCTGCAGTGGAGAAATTTTGAAATTGAATTCTAAATAATTTTGCATGTGACTAATTTGCTGCAAAAATACTAATGTTATTACGGTTAAAAAAATGATGGAGGTACTTTTGGCTGAAACTGGGGATTTTTATGTTTTTTTTTGAATGAATATGGCTGTAAAAAGAAAGCGGGCTAAAGCCCGCTTCTATTGAATTTAGTGATTCAAAATAGAGGAAAAGTCCGTTGCTGAAAACTTTAAATCCTGAACTTTGAATTTTAATTTTTAAGGATTTGTAGAGAAAATAGAACCATTTGCGATCAACGCTCTTCTGTTCATTTTCAGAATATCTCTTACCCATTCTGCAAAGTCTTCCGGCTGCAATACTTTATCAGGATTTCCGTCTGTAAGTCCTCCCTGGATGCTCATATCTGAAGCAATCGTACTTGGTGTCAAGGTGATGACACGGATATTTTGTTTTCTCCATTCTGCCATCATCGATTGTGATAAAGATACCACCGCCGCTTTTGAAGCTGCATATGCAGACATATTAGGTCCTCCTTTCAAACCAGCTGTAGAAGCTACGTTTACGATATCTCCTTCTCCTTTGGCTTTCATAAACGGATGTGCAGCCTTCGCTGCATAGTAGACTCCGAACAGATTGGTTTTGATGACCTGCTCCCATGTTTCAGAAGGCATTTCTTCGATGCTTCCGAAGTCTCCGATCCCTGCATTGTTGATCAGAATATCAATTCCACCCAATTGTTCTGCTAAAGATTCAATGCCAGCTTTTACCTGAATTTCATTGTCTACAGAAAAAACTGCATATGCTGAATTTACCCCAAGTCTTTTGATTTCTTCAACCGTCATTTTTAGGTTTTCCTCGTTTCTCCCTGTAATGGCAACGTTTACTCCTTCATTGGCCAAAGCTAATGCAACAGCTTTCCCTAATCCTCTTCCACCACCTGTTACGATGGCATTTTTTCCGTTTATATTCATAGTAATGTACTTTTCTTACTACAAAGTTACGAAAGAACATTTTTACGAAGCCGTGAAATCATGGATTTAATAGTTTTTTAATGGTTGAAAAGGATTATTAAAACTTATATTTTCTTCAGCCACAAAAGTCATAAAAGTTTTAAACACTTAAGTTTTTTAAGCCATAAGGTTTCCCTGAACCTCAGCAAAATTAAAACCGGCTCATGGAGAACCGGTTTTAAAATCTAAAAAAGGTATAGTAAAAAAAATAAAGCTTAAGGAATCTGAATTGCATTCTGTACTTCAAACTCTTCTGAAGCTGAGAATTCATTTCCGTACATGTCAACAGCCTTCACCTCAACTTTGTGTTTTCCTAATGGTAATTTTTTAGGAAAATCGGCTTCCCAGATGTGCTTTGACATTTCAGGATTGGAAGGTCTTCTCCCCGGAAAGATTGTATCGGTAGAATCCCATTTGAAAACAGAAAGGGCAAAATTGGGATCTATAGTTTCATCATACTCCATTTCCTCCCATTTTCCGCCATCTATTCTGTATTCTACTTTGTCTTTTTTGCTTCCCATGAAGAAATTAGCCAATACTTTGGCAGAAGTTCTTGAGGAAGGAATTACTTTCGGAACATATAATTTGATCTGATAATCCTCCGGTTTTCCGGCTGTCTTGTATTTAACTTTATACTGATTGTCTGTAAAACTGATGAATGAATATCCTTTGGCCGTTCCGTCTCTCATTGTGGAAGTAGGAAGCCCCGCATCATCCGGTGTTCCGGAGTACCAGTCGCCGCAGGTAGTTCCTACATTGTACTCATGCAGTTCCCTGATTCCGTTCCACCCTGCTTTTTTACCATAGAAAATCTGCTGTTGAATGTGTGTATGTGCTGATAAAAGCAATACATTCCGGAAAGGATTCAAGAAATCAAATAATTTCTGACGGTCAGCATTTCTGAAGCTGTCTTCGTTGTTATGCTCTAATGGGATATGGAAAGAGATGACAACAAGTTTATTTTTATCAACGAGTTTAAGATCGTTTTCAATAAACTGAAGCTGATCTTCACGGAATCCTCCCCAGTACCCTTTTCCATCTCTCGGATCCGGATAAAGAATATCATCCAGAATGATGAAGTGTACATTACTGTAGTTGAAAGAATAATTGGCCGGACCAAAATTCGATTCAAATGTTTCATCAGAAAGACGGTCTTCTTTTGCATCATAGTTCATGTCATGATTTCCCATCACATTGTACCAGGGCAGTCCGACTTCTTTCATGACGTCTGCGTAAGGCTTCTGAAGACTTAGATTATCTCCTACCAGGTCTCCCAGGCTGATTCCCAATACGGCATTTTTCTTCGTATTCTTTACTTCGTTTACAATTCCTCTTTTGAAGTAATCCAGTTCTTTTTCGGTGTAAGGCTGCGGATCACCAAAAACAAGGATATCAAAGTCTTTGTTTTCATTTTGCTTATACAGCGGGAAGTTTAGTTCTTTGGGAAGATCACCAGTGGGGGCAACTCCTTTGTATTTGAACTCTGCCGGAGAACCTTTCGGTTTATGGTGATAATAGAACTGTGGAAGATTGTTCGCATTTAAGGCAGTCTGATATCCTGAAGGCTTGATCACAAAAATAGTCTGATCCTCCTGAACCGGCAGACTGTATCGTCCGTTTTTATCAGTAAGCACAACCTGAACGCCATTAGAAACAGCTACACCTTCAATTCCTTTTTCGCGGTTTTCTTTCTTTTGATTTTTGTTACCGTCTTCATATACATATCCGGAAACAGAAGCTTGTGAGAATGCCATTGCTGAAATCAACAGACACGGCATGATCCATTTTATATTGATACTCATTATCTTTTAATTTTTTAATTATTATATTCTTTGAATTCCTGATTATTTATTCCACCACATTTTCACGTTGATATTGTCTCCTCCCATCGATTGTACGGCTGCATTATAATTATCCGTGTTCATCACTTTTGTAGTTGTAGGATACATGAATCTTACAGGCATCTGTCCCCCATTCTGAAGCCCACCGTTATTAGGCAATACAGGCAGTTTCGTCCTTCTGTATTCGTACCATTGCTGATGATCCACAAAAAACAGGGAAATATATTTCTGAAGCATAAGCTTTTGCAAAGAACCGTCATAAGCAAGGTTTGGATTGCTGAAGTAATTGGCCGGAACCGTTGCTCCCCATTGCTCGATAATGGATTTCACTCCGGTTTCGTAATAGGTTTGCTGATTTCCTGCGATAATTCCTTTGTTGACTAATTCTGCCAGAATAAACTGAACTTCAGAATAGGTCATGATTAAGATTTTTAATGGTGCTTTTGCCAGGTTTTGGTTAAGATTAGAAGGCTGATAATTGAAAGCTGTTCCCAAAGCATATCCTGAAGGAGCTCCTTTGTACCCAAGATCTTCTCCTGATGTTGCTTTCGCTTTAGTAAAAAACATACTCAACCTTGGATCGTTATTATCTTTCATAGCATTCACAAAGAATTCACCTGCTGATCGGTAAGCTGTAAAATCCTGAGGACGGGCAATTGGTGGTAAATAAGGTGATATTCCTGAAAGTGGCAGCACCGCGCTGTCAGTATTATTCTGAAAAATAGGATATTGCGCAGGATTATTGACAATTTCCTGGATTCTTTCATAAACATTTACTTCACCGTTTCGGCTTAAAATCCTGGTGAGTAATCTCAATGAAAGAGAGTTACAGAATTTTTTCCATCCTAAAATACCGGTCTGGCTGTTATTATTCGCATTGTAAAACAAATCGGTTTCCGTAAGCGCCTGTGTTGTATTGAATAGTGAGTTGGCAGTCTTCAGATCATTTAAAAGTTGAATATAAATATCTTTCTGCTTATCATATTTTGGTTTCAGGATATTCTCCTCAATTTTCACCGATTCAGATAAAGGCACATCGCCGAAAGCATCGGTAAGGTTGGAGGCAATCCATGCATTCAGGACCATCGAGATGGCCAGGTAATTATTATTCTGTTCTTTCGTGGCATATCTTCTGAGATCATTTACCTGTTTAAGCCATTTGTAAGACGTATTCCAGTAGCCGTTACCACTTTTTTCGTCCATATAATATCGGCTGTAGGTATTTCCTTCATTCGGAAAGTCTAAAGCAATCTGCATTATATCAAAAGTGAAGTCATCCGCTCTATTATAGCCATAACTTCCCATTTCGTACTGGATGGGAGCAAGAAGACTTCCTACTGACGGGTCTTTGATCTTGCTGGTATCTGTATTGATTTCTTCAAAGGTTCTGTCACAAGACTGCAGCATACAAACAGAAACGGCCAATGTCAGATTTATGATTATTTTTTTCATTTTTAAGATTTTAGAATTTAAGATTTAACTGAAACCCAACTGTTCTTGCTGTTGGCAGCTGCCCCATTTCCACTCCCGGTGTAATGGTTGCGTTGTCCAGTGTAGCAACTTCAGGATCAAACAGTGGAAACTTGGTCCACATCCATAGGTTTTTTCCGAAGATGGCAATCGTAAGATCATCCAGTCCTATAGATTTAATGGTCTCTTTCGGGAAAGAATAAGCAATTCTTGCATCTCTAAGTTTAATAAAATCTGTACTGAAGCTATTGGTTTCCACATTGGCTCTTCTGTAGTAATCTCCATAATAAGAAGATACGGTAACGCTTTTTGTATTGGGGCTGAAGGTTCCGTCAGGATTCTGAACAACACCGTCTCCTACAATCATTCCGCCGGGATTATCTCTTCCCGGAAGGGTAGATTTCAGTTTACCCTGTTCCGACATTTTATGATGCGACTGTGAATAGGCAATACCACCATACTGACCGTCAAATGAGAAACTAATTGTAAAGTTTTTGATCCTGAAGTCATTCTGAAGACCTGCTCTCCATTTCGGGAATGCGTTTCCTACTTTTTCGATATCCGCTGGTCTTCCCGGAAGTCCGTTGTCTCCGTAGATTACTTTTCCGTCAGGTGTTCTTAATAATTTAAATCCATACATATCTCCAAGTGAACCTCCTACTTCCATTTTATAAAATACTACATCTCCTACGTTGGAAACGATTCCGTCAAAACCTTCAGGTAATGTCATCACCCTGTTTTCGTTGGTAGACCAGTTTCCACCCACTTTCCATGAGAAATTTTTACCTTTCACGGCTAAGATATCAGCTGAAAGTTCCAGACCTCTGTTTCGGATTTTTCCTGCATTGATTACCCTTTTCGAATATCCGCTTTCGTAAGGCAGTGAAACGGGAATAATCTGGTTTTCACTGATGTTCTGATAGGCGGTAAGATTTAGGTTCAATCTGTTTTTGAAAAGGCTGAAATCCATACCGGCTTCGATATTGGTATTGTTTTCAGGTTTAAGGGTAGGATTATTAAAAGTGGTTGGTGCTATAACGCTTCCTGTAATATTACTTGCTGTATAATAGTTATCCAGAAGATATGGATCACTGTCTATCCCTACTTTGGCCCATGACGCTCTCAGTTTCCATAAGTTCAGATTATTGCTTTTCAGGTTGAAAATGTCTGAAAGAATAAAACTGGTACTTACTGACGGATAAAAGAAAGATCGGTTCTGCTTCGGAAGGGTAGAACTCCAGTCGTTTCTTCCGGTAACGTCTACAAATATTTTATTGTCATATCCCAAAGTAAGCAATCCGTAAACGCTGTCTACATGTTTATCTCTTGGTGCGGGATATTTAACCGGAATAGAAAGTGCATTGGTAAGGCTGTATTCTCCGGCGGTTTTCAATCCGATGGCCTGGTAATCGGTCATCAGGTATTCGTTATAACGGATGCTTCCCCCTGCGGAGGCAGAGATACTGAATTTATTCCAGTCTGCCTTGTAAGAGAATAAAAGGTCATTGTTATATTCCTGATTTTTGATAAACTGCTCTCTGTAGAAACCTTTCAGATAGTTTGCTGAGCTCCATGGTCTTTTGGTTGTTCTTTTTTCATTCAGAATTTCAATACCTGACCTCAGCATCAGGCTGAAATTTTTATTAAGCTGATAATCTGCCGTAATGTTTCCGGTAATGGTTTTCTTTCGGACTCCATTCAGCATTTCGTAAGCAATCATATAAGGATTGTCAATAAAGGAACTGAACGGGTGAATCTGATCTACCTGCTCCTGACCTGGTTTCCAGATCGGTTTATACCATTCAAGATCCACATTGGGATTCTGGAAAATCATGAAATACGAAATCGACTGGTTGTTGTATCCCGTTGCAGGAAGGTTATCACTGCTGGTCGTATTATAGGCAAATTTTGTTGAGATTTTTAATTTTTGCGTAAGCTGATGAGCAAAGGATAAGGCAAAATTGAACCTGTCAAAACCTGTATTCGGCATCATCCACTCATTATTTAGATAGGTAAGTGAAGACCTGAAACTTGTTTTCTCGTTTGAGCTTTCTACCGAAATACTGTTGGAGTAGGTAGAACCTGTTCTCCAGAAGCCTTTGATATTATTTTCATAAGGTCTCCACAGCTGTCTTTCTTTGCTTTGGCCCTGTATATTAGGATCATATTGAAAATAATACTGCCCGGCAAATTTAGGTCCGAATGCACTACTTGTCCCTCCGGTACTCGGCCCGTCAGCAGAAAGGCCGTAAGAATAGTAAAAATTTCCTGCTGTATTGACTGCCAGAGTTCCCTGCCCGTATTCATACTGCCAGTCCGGCCATTTCAATACGGAATCAAAGCTTGAAGAGGAATTAAAGCTCACTTTCAGTTTTCCGTTTTTCGTTTTTCCGGATTTTGTAGTGATCATTAACGCTCCGTTGGCAGCACGGGATCCGTACAATGCAGCTGCGGAAGCTCCTTTCAGTACAGTTACAGATTCAATATCATCAGGATTGATACTGTTTAATCCGTTTCCAAGGTCGATCGGAACATCACCACCGGAGCCCGCTCCATAAGCTGCTGTTCCCGAACCTGTAGTAGAATTTCCCAATGGTACTCCATCTACTACAATCAGAGCATAGTTGTGATCCATCATAATGGATTTTTCTCCCCTCAATGTAATTCTGGATGTTCCAAGGGGTCCTGCTCCGGCAGTCTGAATTTTAAGACCTGCCACTTTCCCTTCCATTGATTGTGCCCAGTTGTTGTTCTGAGTTTCTTCAAATGTTTTGGCTTCCACTTTTTCGGCAACATACCCTAGAGCCCTGTCATGCCTCTTAATCCCCAAAGCAGTTACCACTACTTCGTCGAGTCCTTTAATCGTGTCTTTTTTAGCTTTCTGCTGAGCTGCCAGATTAACGCTGACAAATCCTAACAGTGACAAAACCAACAGTTTTTGTGTCTCTTTACGCATTTACTTTTTGTTTGCGCAAAATTAGAACGACATCCCAAAGATGACCTTAACACAATTTTAACGTTTCTTAAAAATTTATTAAACCATATGTTAATCAAGCCTTAATAACATTGCATAAATATCTAATTAATAAACATTTAAGTAATTAAGTGTATTTAATACCATTCCACAATCATATTTATGTATCTTTATTGTCTTGCTTTGGGATAATACCACACAAAACACGTATTTAATTGATTTACAGTAGTATAATTGATTTTAAAATTCAATCTATTGTTGATATCTGAGATAATTATTGAGTCAACTCTTAAAAATGAAAAGTCTGCCTCTTTCTAGGGGGCAGACTTTGTAAATTGTTTATTAGTGTGAGGGGTTGTAAACCACCCCGTCAAAAATTCAAAGAATTTTTGACACCCCTCCGGAGGAGGGGAATATTTCGTCTTTCGGTTGTAATATCCCTGAAAGATTTTAAACTGTTTATTTGTTTTTCAACTGATCGGGAATATTGGTGGTTACGAACCCGATTCCTTGTTTTTTCAGCTCATCGTATACAGCAACGTCATTTACTGTCCATGAGTTGGTAATTAAGCCTAATGCTTTTGCATCAGCTATCCAGGTAGGATTTTTCTGAAAAACACTGTAATGGTAATCCATTCCGTCCAATCCTTCTTTTTTGATCTGCTCAGGAGACAATTCTCCGTTCAGATACTGAACTTTAAAGGATGGGGCCAGTTTTTTGATTTCCTTACAGATATTCAGGCTGAAAGAAATAAACTCACTCTGGGATTCCAGCTTCATGTCTTTGATCATTTTGATCGTCTTTTGAGTAATCTCGTTCTCTATTTCCGGAGTCTTCGCAGGTTTAATCTCAACGATCAATTTCAGAGATTTGTCTTTTTTTCCCTGCTTCAAATAATCTTTTAATGTAGGGAATTTTTCTCCGTTGGATAATTTCACGGCTTCCAATTCTTTAAAAGTAGCATCTGAAATTTCCATATTGCCATGGTGTTCATCATGATTGATGACCAGTACACCATCTTTTGTCATTCTTACATCAAATTCAGACCCATATATTTTTAATTTCTGAGCATTTTCCAGTGACTGAATTGAATTCTCCGTTGTAGGAGGCTGAGCCTGGAAATATCCTCTATGGGCAATGATCTGGGTTTGTGCTTTCATCATAACTGTACTTAAAACTGCTAACCCTAAGATAAAATTTTTCATAATATAATTTAGATTATTTTAAAAAGTCCTGAAACTTTCTGATAAAGGTAGGTATTAAAAAATTGAAACCACAAAGACATAAAAGATTTTTGGATGGCAACTAAAGGCTGAGGCCGGCAATAGCTGTTTCAATTTCTCTTATGTCTTCAGTGGTTAAAAAAAATTATTAGAAAGAATACTTCGCACCAATCTGAATCTGGTATGGGTTTCCTGATAAAGGAACCAGACCTCCTCCACTTACGTTTTTGGTGTATTCATACTGCATTGTGTCCTTATTGAACTTGGTTACTTTATACAGCGAGGTATTTCCGTATGATTTGTTTACCCCCCATTCTTTGTTAAGCAGGTTTGCCACGTTGAAGATGTCTACAGACAGTTCAAAAGCTCCCACTTTATCAAATTTAATTTTTTTCGCTACACGTACATCCCAAACTCCATAGAAACCGTTTTTACCTCCGTTACGTTCTGCGATTTTTCCGTTGTACTCGTTGATATAGTCTTTCAGCGCCTGCCCTACCTGCGGATCATCCAAAACTGCTTTGGTAAGATTCGGGAAGATAAAAGCAAGATCGTTAGAATCTACGAAGTCACCATTGATATTTCCTCCTGTTGTGGCAGAGAAACGGGTTCCTCCAATCCCTGAATATCTGATCCCCAATGTAAATCCTGCAATCGTAGGAGAGTTACCATAGATCACCACTTTATTTCTGAACTGGTTATCCGAATAAGTCATTCTTAAATCTCTCGGGTCACTCTGAATCATGGTAGACAAAGTAGCAGAATTGGCTACGTTTCCGTTATAAGAAGTATTGTCTTTGATGTCAGACCATGTGTAACTTGCTGTGATTTCTCCGTCTTTCCAGTAACGGTAACTTGTATCTATTACGAATGAGAACTGGTTTACTTTACCATCACTCACCAATTCCAATACTCTTCCAAAGTTTTTATTGATTCTTCCTGCCTTCCAGTCAAAGCTTACACTGTTGTTACTGTTATTGGTAATGGCACTTGTAGGAATAAATACCCCTCTTCCATCTTCATTAGACAATGTAAAGAACGGGTTGGCTACCATGTTTCTGTCGTAGTAATAGTAATTATTTCTACCTAAAGCCATATATCCTGCGATTCCTGCTCTGAATCTTTCATTGAAGAAATGCGTATAAGAAATATTCGCTTTATAAACGATCGGGATTTTCGCATCTTTACCGGTATAGTTAATTGTTGGAATCTGATACTGGGAAAGAGAAGGAACAGAATTATAGTCGTTTCTGTAACTGTTAAAATCAGGAGTAAGACCAATCGCCGTAGGATTTACATCCACTGTAGCAAGGTGTCTACCATCAAATACCAGGTTATTGATGATCATATAATTGTTGATATCGGAAGAGAAAATTCCGGCCCCGAACCTAAGGAAGTCTTTATTCCCTTCATTGATATTCCAGTCAAACTGGAATCTTGGCTGAATGACAAATGATTTGATCTGATTGTCGGTTCTGATTCCCATTTCGTCAAACAGTTTCTGGTTGAATTCTGCTTTCGGATAACCACCGTAGTCTAATCTTAGACCGGCCATCAAATCAAGCCCTTTTGCCACTTTAGTCTGAAACTGTCCATAGATACCAATGTTCCAAATGTTCGATCTTACAGAAGGATCTTCCATCAAAGGAACTTCTCTGTAGAATCTGTATGGGGTAAGATTATCAAAATTGGTAAGCCCCTGGAACTGGAATCTTCCGTTCACCTCACTTCCATATACAGATTTTGCCATTGTATACATAAGGTCGGCCCCGAAAGTATATTTTACCTTATCTGTATTGTAGTATAAGTTATCTACAATCTGGAATACATTGTTTCTGAAGCTTTCCTGCCCGAAGCGGTGTCCTCCGATCTGGATATTTGTAGATCCGGCACTGGAAGCCACTCCTTCTACAATAGCCCTTGGAACTGGTTTACCCAACTGATTGTTTTGGTAGCTATCCTGGAAAGTATACAGGTACTGCGCCTTTAATTCGTTGGTTAAATTATGCTGCAGATTGGATCTTAAAGTCAACAACAAGCTGTTATCAAGGTTTTTGTCATTTCCGTAAGATTCAAAGAAGTTGATATTGGTATTATCACCAAGTCCGTTTTTATTAAGGTCGTAGGTAAAGTTATTTCTAAGCGTTAATAAGTTCTTTTCGTTGATCTGCCAGTCAAGTCGTAAGAATGCAGCATCGGAGTTTCTCACCTTATCAAATGTTCCGAATTGCGGGGTGTTTCCTACCCCATATTTTGCTCTGGCAATATCAAGAAACTGATTAAGAGTCTGTGTCGTGGTATTGAATCTCTTCTCATCATCCGGAGATTTGATATCTGCAATGACCAGGGGTCTTGAATCCAGCTGGTGATCCCATGCTACGAAGAAATGAAGTTTATTTTTAATGATGGGTCCCCCTAATGAAAAACCAAACTGAGAGGTAGAGAAATCGTTATCTCTTTTGTTTCCTCTGATGTCATATGGACTGGAAAGCCAGTTGGTTCTTAAATATTCCCAGGCACTTCCTGAAAATTTATTGGTCCCTGATTTGGTAACAGCACTTACTGTTCCACCTCCGCTTCTTCCCAAAGTAACATCATACTGGTTGGTTGTGATTTTAAATTCACGTACAGCTTCTATAGAGATGGAAAATGGCGCACCGCTTCGGCTGGTAGTAGCTCCGGCAGAAGTAGGGTTTTTGGCTGTCATCCCATCAATGGTAAAGTTGGTAGAAGACCCCAGCTGCCCGGAAAGGTTTCCACCTTTTCCGCTTAGTGGTGATAGTTCAGCAAGATTGGCAAAGTTTCGACCGTTTACCGGGAGTATGCTGATATTTTTAGCAGAAATGGCTGTTGCGGCTCCAAGGTTTCCGATCTTATTTTTAAGGTTTCCGGTAATCTTTACTTCTTCAATGCTCTTTTCATTACCCAGATCCATATTCACAGTTACCTGATCTCCGAAATTCACATTGTAACCTTCTTTTTTATCATCGTTTACAATGACTGTGTAAGGCCCACCAAGAGGTATTTCTTTAAAAATATACTCTCCTTTTGAGTTGGTTTCCGTTTCGGTTCTGAATCCTGTAGACTCATTCACGATCGTTACCTTCACTTTTTCCTGAGCGGTGCTACCCGGTCCGGTTACTTTCCCTACAATAGAAGCCTGCGTGGTCTGTGCATAAGCCATTGTCCCAAGCCCTAAAAACAATAATCCCAGTACAATCTTTACTTTTTTCATTTCTTCCGAAGATCTATATTATTAATTTTTTGATGTTCGCCAGTAAACCTCTTTGATTTTCATAGTGATAGATCATGATGAGGTTTCTTTCAATTAGATGTGCAAAGGTATTTTGACTTTAACAGCGGGGTGTTTAAGAAAGTTTTAACATTTTTTTAATTAAATCAGAACGTTATGTTAAATTATTTTAAACACATGTTTTATTTCCTGTAAAACCAGTCTGTTAAGGTGTATTAAGCATTTTTAATTTTCACGTACTATTTTATTCCGTTATTTTTTAAATGCAATTACTTTAGTTATTTTTGCTCAAAAGATAGAAACCCAATGTCTAAAAACATTCAACAAAAGATAGAACAGCTCCGCAAAGAGCTTCACCAGCATAACGAAAACTATTACCTACTGGATATGCCCACCATTTCGGATTTTGAATTCGATATGCTTCTGGAAGAACTACAGAATCTGGAAGCCCAATATCCTGAATTTTATGATGAAAACTCTCCTTCGGTACGTGTAGGTGGTGGTGTCACAAAGGTTTTCCCTACTATTCAGCATAAATTCAGGATGTATTCTCTGGATAATTCTTATGATTTTGATGATCTGGAAGACTGGGAGAAAAGAATCATCAAAACGATTGAAGATCCTGTAGAATTTGTTGCTGAACTGAAGTATGACGGTGCTTCTATTTCTATTCTTTATGAAAATGGAAAACTTTCACAGGCTGTTACGCGTGGTGATGGTTTCCAGGGAGATGAAATCACTCCGAACGTTCGTACTATTTCGGACATTCCTTTGACTTTAAAAGGTGATTTCCCGACTCATTTTTTCATGCGTGGTGAAATTTATCTGACCAGAAAAAACTTTGATAAACTTAATGTACTGCGCGAGGAAGAGGGGCTAGATCCTTTCATGAATCCAAGAAATACAGCCAGCGGAAGTTTGAAAATGCAGGACAGTGCTGAGGTGAGAAAACGCGGGCTTTCTTCTGTGCTATATCAGTTTATCTCTGAAGATATTCCTGCAGAAACACATTGGGAATTGCTTCAGAAAGCTCAGGGCTGGGGCTTCAAAACTTCTCAGCAGGCCAAATTATGTAAAACGATGGCTGAAGTACAGGAATTTATCACGTTTTGGGATACTGAACGTCATCATCTTCCTTTTGAAATTGACGGGATTGTTTTAAAAGTGAATTCATTACAACAGCAGAGACAGCTTGGGTATACGGCTAAATCTCCACGTTGGGCTATGGCTTATAAATTTAAAGCTGAAAAAGTAGAGACAGAACTTCAGAGTGTGTCTTATCAGGTGGGAAGAACGGGAGCTATCACTCCTGTAGCGAATCTTAAACCTGTTTTGCTGGCCGGAACGATCGTAAAAAGAGCTTCTCTGCACAATGAGGATATCATCAAGAAACTGGATCTTCATGAACATGATTTCGTCTATGTAGAGAAAGGGGGTGAAATTATCCCAAAAATTGTAGGCGTAAATACAGATAAAAGGACGGAAGAAAGCAAAGAAATAGAATACATCAAACATTGCCCTGAATGCGGTACCGAACTGGTAAAAATTGAAGATCAGGCGATTCATTTCTGTCCGAACGAACTTCACTGCCCACCACAGGTAGTAGGAAGAATGATTCACTATGTTTCCAGAAAAGCTTTAAATATTGACAACCTTGGAAGTGAAACCATAGAACAGCTCTACAGAGAAAAACTGATTGAAAATCCTGCTGATTTTTATGTTTTAACAAAAGAACAGCTCCTTCCACTGGAAAGAATGGCTGAGAAATCGGCCCAGAACATCATCACTGGAATTGAAAAATCTAAAGAAATTCCTTTTGAGAAAGTATTATACGGAATCGGGATCAAGCATGTCGGAGAAACTGTGGCCAAGAAACTGGTAAAAAACTTCCCTACCATTGAAGAATTGAAAGATGCGACTGTGGAAGAGCTTTGTCAGGTAGAAGATATTGGGGCTAAAATTGCAGTAAGCATTGTTGATTTCTTCCAGAATTCTGAAAATGTACTGATGATAGAACGTTTAAAATCTTACGGCGTGCAGCTTGAAAAGGGAGAAAGCACCAATGAGGTATTATCCAACATTCTGGAAGGAAAAACGTTCCTTTTCACCGGAAAATTATCCCTGTTCACCAGAGAATCTGCCGAGGAAATGGTAGAAAAGCATGGGGGAAAAAATATTTCTGCGGTTTCAAAAAACCTCAACTACCTTGTCGTAGGTGAAAAGGCAGGAAGCAAACTGAAAAAAGCTCAGGATATCGGAACGATTGAAATCCTGGATGAGCAACAATTTCTGGATTTGATTGAGAAACAATAAAATTAATGATATCAGTATCAAATTGATTATAGGCTGTGATTATTTCACAGCTTTTTTATTTTTAAATACGCTGTAAATCTCCTGAATTCCAGCCAACAACAATATTTTCAAAAAAATAAGATAATATTCGGCTAAAAGTTTACATTTGTTCATTATTTGTCATCAAATAATAACAAAACTAAAACTTAATAAAACTAATCCATGAAAAAAATCTACTTCTTTATTCTAGTAGCTATGTTTTCTGTGTTTCAATCACAGACCGTCAATATTCCTGATGCTAATTTCAAAAGTCTACTCGTTGCTAATGTACCTTATATGGCAAAAGATATTTATGGCAACACTACAATTATCGATACCAATCATGACGGAGAAGTTCAGTTGTCCGAAGCTGCCAACATCAGTCAATTGAATTTTGACCTTTACAATATGCCTAATTATAATTCTTTTTTTAATAATATCGTGTCAACGGAAGGTATAAAAAGTTTCACAAATCTTCAAAAGCTTTATATAGACAGCTTTCCCTTATTGCAATCTATAGACCTCAGCAATAATACAATACTGGAGAAGCTAGATATTAGCAGGTGCTATGTTCTTTCATCTGTAAATATTCAAGGATGCAGCCAGTTACATGATCTGGATATTTTCTTTAGTAATATTCCTTCTATTGATCTTTCAGGATTGAGTAACTTATATGAAGTAAATATGACACAGTGCCAACTGTACAATCTTTATTTAAACAACAATACCAATCTCAGCAATCTAACTTTAACTTCCAACAAGCTTCAAACTCTCCCTCTAAACCAAACACCTAATTTAAAATTTCTGGGTATTGCAAGTAATCTATTTACTACGCTTAATTTTGGATCTTTTTCAAAACTGGAAACACTAAACTGTACTTACAATAAATTTACTACGATTGACTTATCTCAAAACGGAGAGCTTACTAATTTCGGATGTGATATGAACCCCAATCTGCAATCTTTATTGATTAAAAATGGAAAAAACAATTTCAATCCAAATTCCAGCTCAAGTTTTACGGGAACTCCAAACCTTGTTTATATTTGTGCTGATGATTTTGAAATAGCGAGTGTAAATTCTCTTCTACCCTCTACAAGTTCATGTGTTGTAAATTCTTACTGTTCATTCACTCCGGGGGGGATTTTCTATAAGGTTCAGGGGAGTACAAAAGTTGATGTAGACCTTAACGGATGTGATTCCAATGATCCTAATAAAGCTTTTCAAAAGTTCGCAATAGCAGGAGGTGGAATAACAGGAAGTATGATCGCTAATATTTCCGGAAATTATTCTATTCCTTTACAGGCAGGAACTCATACGATTACCCCAATTTCAGAGAATCCGGCTTATTGGACGATCTCTCCAAGTACTTTAACGGTAAATTTTCCGGCGCAGGCAAGTCCTTTGACTCAAAATTTCTGTGTAACAGCCAACGGAACTCACAATGATCTTGAAGTCTTAATTATTCCTACTACAGCTGCCGTTCCGGGATTTGATACAAAATATAAAATTGTTTACAAAAATAAAGGTACTACTCCTCAATCTGGAAATATTGTTTTTAATTTTACTAACAATTTAATGGCTTATCAGAGTGCTACAATAATTCCCAATTCTCAATCTACGGGATCTCTCAACTGGAACTTCACCAATCTCCTTCCTTTTGAAACCAAAGAAATCACAGTAGTTTTTAAATTAAATACGCCAACACAAACTCCGCCTGTTAACGGAGGTGATATTCTACATTATACTGCTCAGATTAGTGGAGCTACAGATGAAACTCCGGCGGATAATCATTTTACATTAAACCAAACGGTTGTCAATTCTTTCGATCCAAATGATAAGACTTGTCTGGAAGGAACTTCTATTGCACAAACCCAAGTGGGAGACTATGTACATTATCTGATCCGGTTTGAAAATACAGGAACAGCCAATGCAAAGAATATCGTTGTAAAAGATGAAATTGATACCACTAAATTTGATATTTCGTCTCTTGTAGCATTAAGTGGAAGCCATGATTTTGTTACTAATGTCAGTAATCCAAATGTGGTTGAGTTTATCTTTGAAAACATCCAACTACCTTTTGATGATGCGAATAATGACGGATATGTTTCATTTAAAATTAAAACAAAATCTACCTTAACTATTGGCAACAGCTTCAGTAATACAGCCCATATTTACTTCGATTACAACCATCCGATTGTTACCAATACATACACAACAAATGTTCAAAATGTATTAGCAACAACAGAAGCGGGTAAACAAAACGCTGTTATTTCGATCTATCCTAATCCGGTAAAAGATGTTTTAAATATTCAATCTAAAAATGAAATTGTAAAAGCTGAAATCTATGATGCAGCCGGAAGAATTATCAGTTCAGTAAATGTAAAAGGAAACTCAGTTCCTGTTTCTGAGCTTTCTAAAGGAAATTATATTCTCAAAGCCTTCACCAAAGACAAAGTAATTGTACAGAAGTTTATTAAAGATTAGATTTACACAATATGTATATCAAAAGGCAGCGAAAGTTATTCGCTGCCTTTTCTATGTTTATTAAGAATTTATATTTAGGGAATGACTATTCTTTAATCAAAGCTTTCCGAAATAGTAAAATTTCTTCCTTTTTTAATCCTTCCAAAGAAATTGTACGTTTTGTATTGGGCATCCAGTCAGGATAAAGAATCAGTTCAACATAATTGTCATGGATATGAAACTCTCTCAGAACTTCCGGCTTTCTAGTATTTCTTCGATCTGATCCAAATCTCAGATTAATACACTTACCGGGAACGATATAAAAATCTTTAGGAAACAAAAAAATAGAATTCTGATTCATGAAAATTTCAAAACTACACCATTGAAGTTTTTTACTGTAGCTAAGACCTCCTTTAGTTACTGAAACAATGGTACCATGGATCTTTTTAAAAACTACAGCATCAGGCTGCTGATATTTTTCAATAATCTTATTTTTCTGAGTATAAAAGACAACTCTTGAAATAATATAAAATCCAAGGGCAGCCAAAGGCAGATAGAAAAAAGAATCCATTGATTTAAAAGAATAGAATTACCGTTTTTTATGAAGAAAAATCTTTGATTTTTTCTTATCCAAATATATAACAATAATCCTTATGCAACCGGCAGTCTGAAGTAAAAAGTACTTCCATTATTCGGGGAACTCTTCACTCCAATTTCTCCGTGTTGTTTTTCAATGAAATTTTTTGAAATAGCCAATCCCAGCCCTGTACCATTCTGATGCTCTCCAGGAACCTGAAAATAGCGGTCAAAGATCTGGCGGTGGTATTTTTCATCAATTCCGCTTCCGGTATCAATAATACTGAACTGAATAAAAGCATTGAATTTTTCTACCACAATCTTAATATTTTCATCCTGAAAAGAGTGCTTCACTGCATTGGTCAGAAAATTATTCATCACCCATACCGTTTTATCAAAATCCGCTGTCACAGCATTATTGTCTTCCAAAAGGTATTCTGTACTGATCAGGATATTTTTCTGCTCAGCCAGTTTTTCAACATTCTTTACAGCGGTCTGTACAATATCTTTAGGGGAACATTTCTCAACGGTCAGTCTGATATTTCCGGATTCTACCTGAGAGAGATTAAGCAATTCGCCTGTGATATCCAATAAACGCTGCCCATCTTCATTGATGCTTTTTAATAATTCTTGCTGCTGCTCATTCAACTCTCCGAATTTCTGGTTTCCAAGAAGCTGTACACCCATTTTGATAGCGGAAATCGGTGTTTTCAGTTCATGGGAAATGGTCGCAATGAAGTTGGTTTTGGCAAAATCCAGTTCTTTAAAAGGGGTAATATTTCTCAGTAAAATTACTTTTCCGATATATTTCTTTTCTTTTTCGCCGGTTTTTACAATATTGATCGGGATAATATCCTGTTCAAAATAATTTTCCTTATTATCACGAACGATCTTAATAGGATCTTTTACCGGATGGTCTATATTTTTTAGCAATTCACGCATCAGATCGTTGTTGATGGCTACTTCATGTGCTGTTTTTCCAATGATTTCCTCTTTATGCAGGTTGGTGATCTTCAAGGCTTCATCATTAATCATGTAGATAAAGTGATTTTCATCGAGACCAATCACTGCATCATGCATATTGTTCACCAATGTTTCGATACGTTTTTTATCCATCAGCTGCTTAGAAAGTGTACTGCTCTCGTACTCCTGAAGTTTTTCCGCCATACTGTTGAATGATTCTGCGAGACTGTTGAACTCTTCACTGCCTTTAAAATGTACTCTTTCATTATAGTTTTTATGAGCAATCTGTTTGATACTGAGGGTAAGTTGATTGATAGGTTCTGCAATGGTTTGGGGCAAATTGAAAAGCAGAATAAATGCAATCAGAAAACACACGGTTCCTAAACTTACGATCCAAAAAGTGGCATTTTCGGCTGTAATGATGGCGATATCACTCTTTCGTTCTATGCCCTTCATATTTAAAGACATAATCTTGGCCAAATCTTCACGGATCAGTTTCTCCTTATTGATATCCGGAGCTTTCAGATAACTGTTGAAATGAAGATTCAGATTCTGAGTGGCTTCTTTTTCTCCAAATTCCGTAAGATTTTTTTCCTGCAGCTTGTTATTCTTCTGAAAATCGGTTACCGCCACAGTACTGTCTGTACTGATATTATCCAGGGCCAGAAGCATATTTTTAGAAAACTCCAGACTGTTGTAATTGGCAGTAAGGATTTTTTCGGTATCTGATTTTAATTTATTGATGTATACAGAGCCTATCACTGAAAGCAGAACAATCAGCAGAAATAACAGGCCAACGCCTAAGGTAAGTTTCGTTTTAAGTTTCATTACTTTTAAGATAAAATAATAATATCTATCTGTCTTTCATTCAATCTGTTCATGAGGGTATAGATCCAGCTGTACCCCAACAGCCGCTGCCAGAATCTGGCATGAGGTTTTCCAATGCAGACCGTTGTGATATTATGGGCAATCACATATTCCAGAATTCCGTTATGAACACTGTTTTCTTTGATGCGGACTACTTTGGCACCCAATTCCTGTGCTAAATTAAAATTATTAATCAAATACCGCTGTTTATCCAGGGCTATTTTTTCAGGATTTTCAGAAGGTTTCTGAATGTATATAACAATCCATGGACTGTTATAGTAACTGGCCAATCTTGCCGTTTTACGTATAATTGTTCTGGCAATTTTCTCATTACTGCTGATGCAGGCCAGAAATTTTATGGGTTTAAAATTTTCGGTTTTAATTTCTGTTTCCACCTTCCTTTCCACATGGGTGGCAACTTCTTTTAAAGCCAGCTCACGAAGCTGAAGGATGTGTCCGCTCTGAAAGAAATTGCTGAGTGCTGTCTGAATTTTTTCCTTCTTATAGATTTTTCCTTCTTTCAAACGGGTGAGCAGCTCATCTGCAGTAAGGTCTATATTCACCACTTCATCTGCGAGTGCCAGTATCTTATCGGGAACCCTTTCTGCCACTTCCACTCCTGTGATTTTCTTTACCTCTTCATTTAAACTTTCAATGTGCTGAATGTTCATCGCACTAATGACATTGATTCCGTTATCAAGAATTTCCAGTACGTCCTGCCATCTTTTTTTATTTTTGGAGCCTTCTACATTGGTGTGGGCCAGCTCATCTACCAGAACCACTTCGGGATGTTCATTGATAATGGCCTGAAGATCCATTTCCTCCAGATTCTTTCCTTTATAAAAAACCGATTTTCTTTCAATTTCAGGAATTCCTTCTACAAGAGCTTCCGTTTCTTCCCGGCCGTGGGTTTCAATATAACCAATTTTTACATCAATGCCATTTCGCACAAGGGAATGGGCTTCCTGAAGCATACGGAAGCTTTTCCCCACACCTGCACTCATCCCGATATAAATTTTGAACTTCCCTTTGCGGGATTTCTGGATGAGTTCTAAAAAATGTTTTGCTGATGACATTGATTTTATTCTTTTTAATTTTACTTTAAACACTTTTTCCTTTGCTGAATTGCTTACTAAAACCAGGCTGCAAGACTCGTTGTAATAAAGAAATTCCCTTTTTTAAATTCATCATTTTTCGCAAAAATGGCATCTTTAGCAGTAAAACCTCTTGCCTCTGTACGGAAAACTACATTTTTAAAGATAGCATAATCTATATTGAGAGAGTACCCAAAGGTCTGAAATCCATTTGGAGTACCGGTATTGATAATTACTCCGTTTTTATCATTGTAATATTCTAATCTTCCTGCCAGTGCCCATTTGTTGTCTAACTGATATTTCATCAGAACATTGGGGCTGTA
The DNA here is from genome assembly GCA_030146295.1 of Chryseobacterium sp. Taxonomy (GTDB): domain Bacteria; phylum Bacteroidota; class Bacteroidia; order Flavobacteriales; family Weeksellaceae; genus Chryseobacterium. The sequence goes on along the minus strand of JASLCD010000096.1, from coordinate 5,667 downwards.
CCAGATATTATACTGCTCACTGCCTTTTGATTTCTGCTCTGCTCCGATATCAAATCCCAATACCGCGGAAAATTGTTCTGTCAGCTGAAAACTTCCATACAAATCATGGAAATAGCGCATTCTTTTGTCTTCTTTTGCTTTATCATTTCCTACGAATGAACTGCTGTTCAGGGTAATTTTATCATTAGGTTTATAGGTAACCTGATGCCCGAAAGAAATACTCTGGTTTCCTTCCGGTTTTGCAATTCTTTGCCATCCATTCAATACTAACCCGCTTACAAACCATTTCCCATTATCTGAGGTATAAGAAATTTTGGCACCTGTTTCAAAATAAGGAGAATTTTCCGCAGCAAAACTTCTGGTTAAATTGATATTATCCTTTCCTATAGCGCTTTCCCAGCCGATATGAGACGGCATGATCCCCGCATCTATCCACAGGTTTTTATTTTTTGATATTCTGATCCCTACATTGGCTTCATTTACATAGCGCAGTGCATTTTGTTCTGCAGCCATATTATCCTGGGCATAAGTTCCTGCCATTAAAGCCACATTGGCTCTGAGATTTTCACTCTGATAGTTGGCTTTCACCAATCCCAGATTAAGATTCACTTCATTATGTCTGTTGTAGGAGTATAAAAAGTTTTGTCGCATATGATTGCCCGGCTCATTAAAATCATAGGTATAAAACAGTTCTGCGTAAGCAGAAAATGTCACTTTATTTCCAATTTTCAATGAATCTGATGATTGGGCTTTGGCTAAGAATAGCCCTGATAGCACACATATAGCTAGATATTTTTTCACGTTAGTTTTAAGGTGTATTCATCATGTCAAGGTGTAAAATCTTGACATGATTATTAGATTATTAAATTAATTATTTTAACTGATCCAAAGCAATATTAAGCTTCAGAACATTTACTTTTGATGGTCCGAAAAGCCCTAACAACGGCTTTTCAGTCTGGTTATTGATTAAAATTTTGATCTGCTCTTCCGAAATATTTCTCACGCTCGCAATTCTTTTTGCCTGATACAATGCTCCTTCTTCAGAAATATCCGGATCCAGACCGCTTCCACTTGCTGTCACAAGCTCTACAGGAACTTTAGCATTTCTCATTTCAGGATTTTTCATTTTTAAAGTATCAATCCTTTTCTGAACTGTTTCCAGATATTCTGCATTGCTTGGACCTTTGTTGCTTCCACCACTTCCCGCTGCATTATAATTAACAGAAGATGGACGGCCGTGGAAGTATTTTTCAGATGTAAATTCCTGTCCGATATTGGCATAGAACTTCTGCCCTTTATCATAAACAATTTCTCCGTTTCCTTTGTTGGGAAGTATTTTAGAACCTCCGTATACTACAGCCAGATAAATTCCTGTAACTATCAACATCACAAGTGTTAATCTGAATGCTGAAACAATATGATTTTTCATTTTTAAAATTTTAATAGAATAAACTGATTACCAGATCAATGATTTTGATTCCGATGAATGGAACAATCACCCCGCCCAAGCCGTAGATCAAAAGATTTCTTCTCAATAATGCACTTGCACCGATCGGCTTGTAAGCCACTCCTTTCAAAGCCAGCGGAATCAGGAACGGAATTATGACCGCATTGAAAATAACCGCTGATAATATGGCTGTTTCAGGGCTGTGAAGGTTCATAATATTCAGCTTCTGAAGAGAAGGAATAAAAGTGATAAAGAGTGCCGGAATAATGGCAAAATACTTCGCCACATCATTCGCAATACTGAAGGTCGTCAGGGTTCCTCTGGTCATCAGCAGCTGCTTACCGATTTCCACAATTTCGATCAGCTTTGTCGGGTCATTATCAAGATCTACCATGTTTCCTGCTTCTTTGGCAGCCTGTGTTCCGCTGTTCATTGCTACCCCCACATCTGCCTGGGCTAATGCCGGTGCATCATTGGTACCGTCTCCCATCATGGCCACCAGTTTACCTTCCTGCTGTTCTTTTTTGATGTAATTCATCTTATCTTCAGGCTTAGCTTCCGCAATAAAGTCGTCTACCCCCGCTTTTTCAGCGATAAATTTGGCAGTCAGTGGATTATCTCCGGTTACCATTACCGTTTTCACCCCCATTTTTCTCAATCTCTGAAAACGCTCCTGGATTCCTGTTTTGATGATATCCTGAAGTTCTATCACTCCCCATACCTTTTCATTTACAGCTACTACCAGAGGTGTTCCTCCGTTTTCAGAAATTTTGGTCACCGCATCCTGGGTTTCCTGTGGGAAGATATTCCCGGCTTTTTCAGTCAGTTTTTTTATGGTATCATAAGCTCCTTTACGGATTCTGGTGTCTTCAAAATCGATTCCTGAGGTTCTGGTTTCGGCAGTAAAATCAATATAAACAGGATTGGAAACCAATAAGTCTTCGGATTTCAAATCACTTAACTCTATGATTGATTTTCCTTCCGGTGTTTCATCAGCCACAGAACTTAAAGCAGAAGCTTTAATAAATTCGTCAAGCTGAATTCCATTAGCAGGATGAAATTGGGTTGCCTTACGGTTTCCGATAGTGATTGTTCCTGTTTTATCAAGCAGCAGAACATCAATATCTCCCGCCGTTTCTACGGCTTTTCCACTTTTGGTAATAACATTTGCTCTCAGCGCTCTGTCCATCCCTGCGATTCCGATTGCAGAAAGCAGACCACCGATTGTTGTCGGAATAAGACAAACGAAAAGAGATATAAATGCCGCAATAGTAATCGGAGTCTGCGCATAATCTGCAAACGGCTTTAAAGTGAGGGTAACAATTATAAATGTAAGGGTAAATCCTGCCAGAAGTATAGTTAATGCGATTTCGTTGGGTGTTTTCTGTCTAGATGCTCCTTCTACAAGAGCAATCATTTTATCCAGGAAGGATTCTCCGGGTTTTGTTGTTACTTTTACTTTAATTCTGTCAGACAGCACCTTTGTACCTCCTGTTACAGAACTTTTGTCTCCTCCGGATTCACGGATTACAGGAGCACTTTCTCCGGTAATTGCCGATTCATCAATGGTTGCCAGCCCTTCAATGATCTCACCATCCATCGGAATCTGATCTCCGGCTTCACACAGGAAGATATCACCTAATGCCATTTCAGCAGACATTTTCAGAACTGTTTCTACCTGAAACCCGGGTTTATTATCAACCACTAATTTGGCTGGAGTTTCTTCCCTGGTTTTTCTGAGGGTATCAGCCTGTGCTTTTCCTCTTGCTTCTGCAATAGCTTCTGCAAAATTGGCAAAAAGAACGGTGAAAAATAAGATAATAAATACTAAAAAATTATAGGAAAAGTTTCCTTGGGTCTTATCACCAGTCAGGCTGAACATGCTTACGATAAACATGACAACGGTTCCGATCTCCACCAGAAACATTACTGGATTTTTAAACATAATTTTCGGATTCAGTTTCACGAAGGACTGTTTTATGGCTTCGTTTACCAAATCTCTTTGAAACAATGTTTGTGACTGATTTTTCATTTTTTTGAAAGAGTTTATATCATTGTAAATCAATAGTAACCATCAAGGTCTGCCAAATGCTGAGAATAGATATGGATAATATTAAGTGAACGTTTCAGTAAGTGTCGGACTGCTTCCTCCAACTTTTTGGTTTCCTTAATGGTTGAATATTGATTTTAATTTTTAGTGTTCACATTTTTATTTTGAGAAATACTGAATCTGTTCTGCAATAGGTCCTAATGTCAGTGCAGGGAAGAAAGACAGTGCTGCAATCAGTAAAATAACCGCCAGAGTCATAAAACCGAAAGTAGCTGTATCCGTTTTCAGTGTTCCTGCACTTTCCGGGATATATTTTTTCTGTGCCAATAATCCTGCAATAGCGACAGGACCTATAATCGGAATGAACCTTGATAGCAGTAGTACAATTCCTGTTGAAATGTTCCACCAGGGTGTATTATCACCCAGTCCTTCAAATCCTGATCCGTTATTCGCTGCTGAAGAGGTAAACTCATATAGCATTTCACTGAAACCATGGAAACCAGGATTATTCAATGTTTTGGTACCAAACTCGGGTAAATAAGCTGTCAAAGCTGTTCCCGCAAGAATTAAGAAAGGATGGAATAAGGCCACAATCATGGCAATCTTCATTTCTTTAGCTTCAATCTTTTTACCCATAAATTCAGGTGTTCTTCCCACCATCAGACCACTGATAAATACTGCCAGAATGATAAAGATGAAGTAGTTCAGAATTCCAACCCCGCACCCTCCGTAGAAGCAGTTGATCATCATCGCAAGCAGCTCATTCATCCCCGAAAGAGGCATTGTACTATCATGCATAGAATTCACAGATCCTGTGGAAATAACTGTAGTTGCGATACTCCAATAACCGGATGATGCACTTCCAAATCGTATTTCTTTGCCTTCCATAGCTCCCAGACTACTGTCTGCTCCCATTTGTGTAATCAGAGGGTTTCCCCCTGTTTCATTCACAACATTCGGAATGGTAAGAGCTAGAAAACCGACTGTCATAACGGTAAAGATCACCCATGAAAGTTTTCTTTTATTCAGATAAAAACCTAGTGCAAATACCAATGCAAACGGAATGATCATCTGAGTAACCATCTCTGTTATATTGGTGATATAATTAGGATTTTCAAGCGGATGAGCGGAATTCGCTCCAAAAAAACCACCTCCGTTGGTTCCTAAATGTTTGATCGCAACAAATGCAGATACGGGACCCCTGGAAATATCAGCCTTGTGACCTTCCAGTGTTATAATATGATCTTTTCCTTCGAAAGTCATCGGACTTCCGTTCATAGAAAGGATGAATGCAACAATCACACTTATCGGAACCAGGATTCTGATCATTGATTTTGTGAAAAAATCGTAGAAATTGCCTAATTCTGTGGTTGTTTTTTCTTTAAAAGCCTTGAAAAGAACGGCCATTGCAGCCATTCCTGTTGCTGCTGTTACAAACTGTAAAAACATCAGATAAAGCTGGCTCAGGTAGCTCACTCCTGTTTCTCCCGAATAGTGCTGTAAATTACAGTTGACTAAAAATGAAATGGTCGTATTAAAAGCCAGATCAGGTGACATATTCGGATTTCCATCAGGATTTAAAGGAAGCCATGCCTGATTCAGTAAAAGAAGAAATCCAATAATGAACCATACAAGGTTGATCGTCAGCATGGCATACATATTCTGTTTCCAATTCATCTGACGGGCAGGATTAATTCCCGATAATTTATAAATAAACTTCTCAACCGGATCAAAAACCGGATCCAGAAAAGTTTTTTTGTATCCATAAACATTAGCTATATATTTCCCCAGAAATATTCCGATAACTAATGTGACAGCAAACATTGCTATAATGCCTAAAATTTCTGTATTCATGACCGTTTAAAATTTTTCTGGTTTCATTAAAACATAACAGATATACACAAAGGCAAGTATTGAAAGGAAAAATAAACTCCACATAATTTATATTCTATCAAAAAATTCAACTGATTTATATAAAAGCCAAAACAAGACTGCAAAAAGCAGAATTAAACTTATAAGCATCATATCTTAATCATTAGGGTTAAAAGAGTCAATAATACGTACGATACAATCAGCAGACTAAAAGTTGAATGCTCCCGTTTTTTAAACGTTTTTCTTGAAATTGTCATTTTTAAATATTTTATTCAGAGACTATATGCCAAAAGAAAGT
>JASLCD010000088.1 GCA_030146295.1 Chryseobacterium sp. | reverse complement strand
TCTTTGAAAACTTTAATTTTAACGAAAATAAACACCAGATGTTTACACCAGCAGAACTTTTAGATATCAATACATTACTTACTCAAGAGAGCAGAATAGTTATCCTTACCCATTATAATCCGGACGGAGATGCTATTGGTTCAAGTTTGGGGTTGAAACATTATCTGAAAGCAAAAGGGATCCATGCAGAGGTTATTGTACCCAATGATTTTCCGAAATTTCTGAAATGGATGCCGGAAGCTAAAAAAGTAATTATTGCTGAATATAAAAGAAAGCTGGCAGCTGACATGATCGCAGGAGCAGATGTTATTTTCTGTCTGGATTTTAACTCTCCATCACGAATCGGATTATTAGGAGATTGGCTGATTAAAGCTCAAGGGAAGAAAATTCTTATTGACCACCACCAGCAGCCTGAAAAATTTGATTTTGTTTATTCCGATACCGTAATTCCTGCAACTTCACAGATGATCTATCATTTCATTGAAGCAATGGATGATGAAAAACTGGTGAATCAGGATATGGCAGAATGTCTTTATACCGGAATTATGACTGATACAGGAGGTTTCCGTTTTCGTTCTACCAGTGCTACAACACACAGAATTATTGCCAACCTGATCGAAAATGGTGCCGATCCCGCGATGATCACATCCAATACCTGGGATACCAATACGGTTTCCCGTCTGCATTTGCTTGCCTTGGTGCTGGGAAGAATAGAGGTAGTGAATGATGGAACGGTGGCTGTCCTAAGTCTTACAAGAAACGAATTGAAAGAATTTGGTTTCCAGAAGGGAGATACGGAAGGTTTTGTAAACTATGGATTGAGTATCGGAGGCGTAAAAATGTCAGCATTCTTTATGGAAGATCTGTATGAAGATTTTGTTAAAATTTCGTTCAGAAGTAAAGATGATGTGGATGTAAACCAATTCTCAAGAAAATACTTCAACGGAGGCGGGCATATCAATGCAGCCGGAGGGAAATCTTTAGACTCTTTATCCGGAACTATAGAAATTTTCAAAGACAAAGTAAGAGAGGAGGGCTTGTAACAAGCAAAAGCCGGAGTTCAGTTTTGGAAGATTTCCGGTCTCTTACTTTTATAAAACTTTACGAAATCCCTTTTCTTCAAGTTCCTGGCAGGTATATTCGTACACCTGCTGAAACATTTCATCCATATATCGCTTGTTGAAAAGGCTGTATTTCGTCATCTTAGGCGGATCTAAAAATATATTACAGTATTTTGCCTTAGAATACACCGATTTCGCAATGGCTAAGTGAAGGATTCTGTCGAATTCTTTCATCAGACTCATTTTTTTTAATTCGTCATAGCTGATCGAATTCACATGAGAGGCAATAAGGAAGTTGCATTTATCCATAATGGGTTCAATGGGGAGATTGTCCAGTACACCCCCATCCACATATATTTTCTCGCCGATCCTTACCGGAGGAAGAATAAAAGGAACACTTGATGAAGCCAGTAAGGGCCCGAAAAGTTCCCCTTCAGAAAAAAAATCCACAATACCATGGGTCATTTCAGTGGCAGCTACATACATCGGAATCTCTAAAACACTGAAGTTGTCTTCCGGAAAATAATCTTTGAGCAGTTTTAAAATAAAATTGGAACTGAAGATTCCGTTTTTTGATAATTTTAAGGATGATCTGGAAAAAAAAGAAGTCTGCCGTACAATTTCCATCATCTCATCCGGAGTTTTTCCAAAAGAATAAAAAGCCCCAATGATAGAACCTGCACTGGTTCCGGAGATAATCTGCGGTTTCAGATGATATTCTTCCAAAGCTTTCAGTACAGCAATATGGGCAATCCCACGCATTCCTCCGCCTGAAAGTGTAAGTCCGATAACTGGTACCGGTGGTTTCTTTTTTTTGAATGAGAATAAAGCCATTGCAAATATTATCCTCTACTAATATACAGGATTTTTTTATTAAACATAACTTTAATCCATACAGGAAAATGATGTTATAAAATAAGTTTTTTAGGAAGGTTGTGAAGAAGTTCTGTATTGATGATTTCGGCACAGATACCTGGTTTTTCCCAATGTCCGTTGTGTCCGCAGTCCAGAATATAAGATTTGATATTGGTCCTGTCCGGAAGATGCTTGATCATCACGTCTGTTTTTACAGCATTGTCATGTTTTCCTGCCATAACTAATATTTTAGCTTCCAGATTTTCCAGGATATGTTTTTTGTCGGTTCTTTCTACCATGCCTTTCACACAGGCAAGTGCTCCCAGATTGTTGGTTGATAGTGCGGTTTCGAGAGCGGTTTCTACTTTCCCTTCCAGAATATCCCTTTCATTCGGATTGAATAAATTAGGAACTCCGGCTCTGGCATAATGGGCGAATGCATCTTTTATAATTCTATAGCTTTTAATGCGCTGCTGTTTTTTCTCTTCATCGTCAGGAAAGTAAGTAGAGAAGAATAAAGTGAGACTTTTTAAAGAACCGGGATATTTTTCAGCAAAGGCGAGCGAAGTATATCCTCCCATAGAATGTCCCAGAAGATGTACTTTTTCTAAATTTTGCTGATCTAAAACCTTTTTTACTTCCTCAGCCATGAGTTCCATCGTATGAACGTCAGCCAGAATTTCTGACTGTCCATGACCGGGGAGATCAATTTTAAGCAATGAAAAATCTTTGGAAAGATGGTGTTCCATATCGCTCCAGATGGATAAATTCTCCATAAATCCGTGAAGAAGTACCAACGTTTCTTTTCCGTTTCCTGTTCTTTCAAAGTTCAGCATAAATCCAAAATTATAGAAGGTTAAAATAATACAGCAGGTGATCTGCTGCAGATCCGTTTCTTCTTTCAAAAATAAACAAAAAAGAGCATTTTAAAAATGCCCTTCGTGTTTTATTGAGTTAATTCCTTGTAAATCTTTGTTTCCCAAGGCTTGATATCAGTTACACCATATCGTTCCTTTTTTGAAATCGCAAGGTTATCCAGCATATCCACAAAATTCTTATAATTTGCGTCATCTGTTGGTTTTACAATCACTGTGAATTTGTCAGGTGCCGGAGCGTTTTTATAGGCTTCTGCAATGATTTTCGAGATTTTTATTCCACTGAAATCGGTTTCTTTAAGGTTTTCTGTATTCAGATCTTTCTGATTGCTTTGATGATAGAATACACGGTTATCTTTTCCAAGGATAAATGTAATCTGATTCTGATCTCCGATTACGGGAATATCAATAGGATTAGGATTGGGATCTTTTGCGGGTAATCCCAGATCCATTACATTGGGTTTTGTAAAATTGGTAGTGAACATGAAGAAAGTGATCAATAGGAATCCCAGATCTACCATAGGAGTCATATCTACTCTGATCATTTTTTTCTTTTGCTTGCTGCCCTGTTTTTCTTGTGCAATTACTTCTGCCATGATTAAAGTTTTTAAATGTTAAACGGTATTTTTTTGAAGAATTCATACAAAACATATGCCTTGATTATTAAAAACTTTATAAATTCATGAATCTATTGATTGTTTATAGGTGAATTTTAAATATTTCTGTTGCTTTTCATAGGTTTCCTGAAAAAGAGGGCTATTATGCTATTTTCAAGGGATTATCGGTTGATGGTTATTTTCTTTGAAAGAATAATTTCATCTTTGTTTTTTATCTGAACAATATAAATTCCTTGAGTGAATGCTGATGTACTGATCTTAATTTTTTCTTCGTTATATTTTTGAGAGAAAAGTTTTCTTCCGGCCATATCGGTAATGCTGATCATAGTTTGTTTGGGAAGATGGTCCACATACAAGAAATCCTTTGCCGGATTAGGGTAGAGGTCAGGTTTATTTGTCGGGTGGTTTTCCGAGATTCCTAATTGTTCCGGGCTTAGTTTTACGATCCAGGCATCAATGTTTCCGTGATTTCCGGTTACATCTCCACTTGTAGAGAGTGTATTTCCTGAAACAATATAACCATTATCACTGGTTGGTTCAATAGAGTTAAAGTATTCAAAATCTGGTCCGCCCAAGGTCTTTTCCCATTTCAGGTTTCCATTACTGTTCAGTTTTACAATCCAGTAATCCAGATTTCCATGATTTCCGGTTACCTGTCCGTTGTTGGAATTGGTCCAGCCTCCAACGATATAATCCCATTCAGGAGTTTGCCGTATGGTGATGGCATTATCGTGAGCACTTCCGCCCAGATATTTATCCCACTGGATGATTCCGCTATTATTTAATTTAACAACCCAATAATCAGGGAGGCCATTTTCAATATTAGAAGGATCATAAGAAGTACCCGCCACTATATAACCGCCATCGAAAGTTTGTTGTGCAGAATATCCCATATTGTCACCAAAATTACCCAGTGTCTTTTGCCATTGCATATTTCCTGAGTAATCAAGTTTTACAACCCAATAATCGTAGTTTCCATAGCTTATGGTAATATGCCCGTCTGTAGAAATTGTATTTCCGGCAATAATATATCCGCCGTCAAAAGTTTGCTGAACAGAAAACGCCTGATCACTGTCACTTCCTCCCAATGACTTTTGCCATTGTATATTTCCGGTGTTATCCAGTTTTACGATCCAATAATCCTGCGCTCCTTGATTTCCGCTCACATCCCCATCGTTAGAATTGGAGAATCCTGCTACAATATACCCTCCCTCAGCAGTCTGCTGTACAGATTGAGCTTCATCCGAGCCGCTTCCTCCTAAAGATTTCTGCCATTGTATATTTCCGGAGTTGTCAAGTTTGATCACCCAGAAATCAAAATTTCCATGGTTTACAGTAGTATCTCCGTCACTGGACTTGGAAGATCCGACGGCAATGTATCCTCCATCTGTAGTCTGACGGATAGACTGGATTATATCATTATTACTTCCTCCCAGTGCTTTTTGCCATTCTATATTTCCATTGCCATTCATTTTTACTATCCATCCATCTCCTTCGCCGTGGTTTCCGCTCACATCTCCGTCGTTGGATGATGAAGCTCCGGCCATGATGTAACCCCCATCAGAAGTTTGCTGGGTGGAATAAGCGGTGTCGCTTTGGCTTCCTCCCAATGCTTTTTGCCATTCTATGGACGGAGCAGTCTGAGCTGTAAATAATGAGTAGGTAAAGAATAAAAAGGTAAATGTATAATGTCTCATATGTATTTGAATTGGTGATAGTTATTCAAATGTAATTAATTTTACACTACCTTTAGTGTTTTATTGTTTATTTAATTCACAATAAAAAAACTCACACCGTAAAGTGTGAGTTTTTAAAATACTATATAAATGGTTTATTTACTCTTTTTATAGTAATTAACCCCGCATTCTAAGAATTTTTTGAAATCTTCTTTGGGCATATACCCTGAAACAGGTGTGTTAATCACTTTTCCATCCGGAGTTATCAAAACATAGTGAGGCTGCGAGTTGTTGTTGAAGTTAACCTGCTGAAATAGGCTCCATCTGTCACCGATTGTTTTTACCTTTTTAATTTGCCCTTCCCCAAGGTCAATTTTAGTTTTTTGATCCTCAGGAAGCTCTTCTTTATCATCCACATACAGAGACGCTAATACTACATCATTCTGAAGGATCGGTAAAATGTCTGTTTCACTCCATACAAACTCTTCCATTTTTCTACAGTTTTCACAACCGTACCCGGTAAAGTCGATCAGGATGGGCTTATCCTCTTTTTTAGCAAGTTCTACTGCTTTGAAGAAATCGTGTTCCGGATGCATTCCTAAAATCCCGTCTTTCTCATCATGGAAGTAACTTACGTTCAGTGGAGGTAAAATTCCGCTTAATAACTGAAGCTTCGGACGGTCGGAAGGGATCAGTCCCTGGATCAGGTAGATTACAAAACCGATTCCCAATACACCCAATATCTTTCTTGTGATCGATATTTTAGGTTTTTTATCATCATGCGGGAATCTGATGAATCCTAACAGATATAATGCTAATCCTAATGCAACGATGATCCAGATTGCGATGAAAAGTTCTCTTTTTAAGAAGAATGTCTTAGAAACAAGATCTGCTTTAGATAAGAATTTCAAAGCTAAAGCCAATTCTACGAAACCTAAAACAACTTTTACCGTATTCATCCATCCCCCGGATTTCGGAAGACTTTGTAATGCTTGAGGGAATAGAGCCAATAATCCGAAAACGATTGCCCATGCAAGACCAAAACCTGCCAATGCAAATGTCAATAACATCGGAACGTTGGTAGAACCTGTAACTGCGCTTCCTAATAAGCTTCCCAAAATAGGTCCTGTACAAGAGAAAGAAACAATCACCAGTGTCAATGCCATAAAGAAAATACCGATAATACCTCCCGCTTCTTCCGCTTTAGAAGATTTATTAGCAATTGAACTTGGCAAAGTGATATCATAATACCCGAAGAAACTTCCGGCAAAGAAAATAAATATGATAAAGAAGGCTATATTCAGCCATACGCTGGTAGAAATTTCGTTGAAGATATTTCCTGCAATGCCGTCAATAATGTGGAAAGGGATACTTAATAAAACGAAGATAAGAAGGATGAAGAATCCGTAGATAAGAGCATCTCTTTTTCCTTTCGCTTTATTTTTGCTTCCTTTTGTGAAGAATGAAACAGTGAGTGGAATCATTGGGAAAACGCAAGGCGTAAGCAAAGCGATCAGTCCTCCAATAAATCCCAGGAATAAATAAGTCCAGTAGTTTTCATCTACCTTGGCGGCAGCTGTACCACAATCCGTCAATGGATTTTTGAAATCAATCGTTTTAATTTTCAGCTGCTTGGGATCCAGTTTTGAGGGTTCTGTGATCATCGCTTCTGTTTTTGAAGGATTCTCAGTAACCGTTTCAGTTATTTTTACGGAGTCCTTTACAGGGCCGGCAGTTTCTTCTGTGGCCGCTTCTTCAGTTGCTCCTTTTGGTGTAACTTTTTGGTTGAATTCTAAGGTGTTGGGAGCCAGACAAACTCTGTCATCGCAGGTCTGATAGGTGATTTCAGAAGTTACATCCGCAGGTTTTGCAGGATCTTTTAACTTAAACTTCTGCTTAAACCCAGCTGAGTTGGAGTAGAAAACAATTGTTCCACCAAAAGCTTCAGAAAATTCCTCATGCTTTTTACCAGCCTCGGTAAACTTTCCGATGAGTTCAATATTCTTTCCTGTTACTTTATACTCGGTAGGAATTCCGGTGTCTTCCGGTAAATCTTTTGAGTATATGTGCCATCCGCTTTCCATAGTGGCATTCAATACCGCTTCGTATTGATTGTTTCCAAGATCGTTGATGGTGAATTTAAACTTTACGGGATTTTTTATCTGCGCATTAATCCCTGTTGCTAAAAATAACAGAATTAATAAAAACCAATTTCTAAATTTCATTGTTCATTTCATTAAAAATTTTAAGACTCCATTTTGTCTTTTCATTCTTTGCGTATCGTCTATCCTGCCTGAAAGGGATGATCCCAAGTACAGAATCATTACTGTCTGTCAGTATCCAGATTTTTTGCCTCGCTAAAATAGCTAATTTTTCGTCCCTAAAAAATTTAGAAACTTTCTTTTTCCCCGAAAAACCAGCAGGGTAAAATTCATCACCCTCCTTTTGTTTTCTTAAACACAGTGGAAACTGAAGTTTTTCTGCATCAAAATCCCAATCAAAACTTTTATTGATTCCATCAATGTTTTCATTATAATCTACGAAATTGATGTTGATTTGGTTTTGAGAAAAATCAAAATGATCGATCAGTACTATTTCTTTTTTGATTTCCGGATTGTCATTCCTATCCACAAAAATCAGTTCATCGCGGTTCACAATCAACTGATATTCTTTTGAAAAAAAAGAACTGTTGTTTTCAGCTTTAAAAATTTTGGGGATTTCTTCCTCCTGGTTGAATCCGTATTTTTTTAAAATTTCAAATTTCACGAAATCACTTTCCTGATCCAGCTTTTCCTTTGATAAGATTTTATTGTTTTGGTTAAATACCGTAAGTCGATTTTCTATCTCCAGAATCTGCTTCTGAACAAAATCTTTAGTTTGATTCAGGTACAAAGAACTTTTTCTGAAGTTTTCCAGAAAATGATCGTTGGTTTCCATCAGCACCGGAACAATCTCATTTCTGATCTTATTCCTCAGATAATCACTTTTTTTATTAGACAGATCTTCACGGAATTCAATTCTATTCTGTTCGGCAAACTGATAAATTTCTTTTTTGGAAAAATGTAAAAGAGGTCTGAGAATATAATTATCATTAGAGGGGATTCCACTCAATCCTTTGATGCCGGCAGCTTTTGAAAGATTGATGATGAATGTTTCCAGCTGGTCGTTCAGATGGTGGGCTGTAACCAGAAATTCCAGTTTTTCTTTTTCCTGAATTTCCTTAAAAAAGGTATAACGAAGTTTCCTTGCCCAAAGCTGAATAGAGTTCTCAGGCTTCAGATCCTTTTCCGAAACTTCATACAGATGAAATTTTATATGATTTTTCTCACAAAAATTCTGCACCGTTTTTTGATCCAGATCAGAATCATTACCACGGAGTTTATAATTGATGTGGGCAACCTGAAACTGGAAGTTTGAACCCCGGTTTTCATGGCTTAAATCCCTGAATAAAGAGGCCAGAACCATAGAGTCTGCTCCTCCGCTCACTGCCAGAAGATACGTATGGTTTTCCGGTTCGTAAACGAGATTTTTTAATTGGCTGATAAAGCTTGATTTTTCCAACATAGATGTTGAGAATTTCTTTTATGCAAAGATAACCGATATAATTCAATTGAATTTTCCTAACTTTGAGTAGTCTAAAAATGATTATTTATGAAGATTTTAAAAATTGTAGCAGTTTCTGCAATGGCGCTGGGAATGACATCTTGTGTCAGCAAGAAGCAATATGATGCGTTGAGCACAAACTATAAGCAGTGTATTGAAAATATTGGAGAAAGACAAAGAGAAATTCAGGATTTGAAATCTCAGAACTCTGCATTGGCCGGTGAAAACAACTTGCTGAAAAGCCAGCATGATGCTTTAAAATCATCACTTGATGCATGTCTTTCCAATACTGGAAAAAGTTCTGCTAACATTGATAAGCTGGTAGGTGAAATCAATGCTTCCAATTCATATATCAAACAATTGATTTCAAGCAATGCTAAAAACGACAGCTTAAACCTTGCATTATCTAACAAACTGAAAAGATCTTTGGATAATGTATCTGACCAGGATGTACAGGTAAAAGTACTGAAAGGTGTGGTAATGATCTCTCTTTCTGATAAAATGCTATATAAAACAGGAGATTACAACATTCTGCCTGCAGCTCAGGAAGTGCTAGGTAAAGTGGCAAAAGTAATCAATGACTACGACAAGTATTCTGTATTGATCGAAGGTAACACAGATAATGCTCCGTTGAATTCTCCAAACTTACCAAGAGATAACTGGGATCTTTCTGCATTAAGAGGTACCTCTGTGGCTAAAGTTCTTCAGACTCAGTTTGGAGTAGATCCTGCAAGAATTACAGCAGGTGGACGTTCAGAATACAACCCGAAAGCAACTAACATGAGTGTTTCAGGTAGAGGAGAAAACAGAAGAACAGAAATCATCATTATGCCTAAGCTTGATGAGTTCATGAAACTGATGGATATAACTCCAAAGAAATAATTACTGAATAATACAGTAAAAAAGATCCCGAGAAATCGGGATCTTTTTTTTGAAATACATTGTTCTTTTTTTTGATGTAACTTTTAAAGAATAATCAGATATGAACTTTTGTTTAGAGATAATAACTGTTTTTTTCCTTTTTATCCCAAAATCTGGCCGGGAAGAATTTTCTTTTCGGATATATGGGCTCTTTTTGAGGCTGGCTGTTCAGAATAAAAATTAGTGATATTCCATACTATCATAATAGCTGAAAAATAATATAAATTAAGCACAAGTGCAATTCCTATATGCATAGAAACCGTTAGAAAAAGCCATATCTTCTGAGTAGGTTTGTACCAGATGAACAACGGGTAGCCCATTTCGATGATTATCGTACTCCATCCTATGGAGCTTAAGATATAGGAATGCTCCGTAAGCCAGCTGAAATCAATATTCAGATCTCTGTTGGAGTAGGGCAGATGAATGGCTTTCCAGATAGACTCACCGTTCCACCAGTTGAAACCCAGAGCTTTATCTAATCCGGAGAAGAAATAGGCAATAGAGATATGAATCTGAAATAATCTTTTGACAGGAGTAATATTGATATCTCCCGGTTTTTTGCTGAAAATAAAATTCCTGAGTGAAAAACGGTGGTCGGAAGGTAAAAGTATCAGATAAAATAAAGACATACTGGTGAAAAAATCGGCGCCATATGCGAAAAAAGAACTTCCCTTAAGCAATGCAATCTGTAAGATAAGTAAAAGAAGCGCAGAAATTCTGGAATAAAATCCGGTAATAATCAAAATACACAATATAATAAATGATATTTTGGTCATCACAATCGTTGTGCTTTCTTCAATACCAAAGCCCTGTAGAAAGACAACAATTTTTGAGAAAGTAATCAGCCAGTCAGGAGTGAAAACACTCATGATATCCTGTGGAATGATACTGCTGCTTGAAAATAATTTGTCAAAATCCGGCATCACTGCGATAAACTGTAAGAGGATAATTATTCCAATGGTAATCCGGAAGAAACTCATGAATTCCGTTTGATTATCCTGTTTGAAAAAGAAGTTTTCAATTTTGGTGTAGAATACATTCAGTTTTTTCATCACTTTAATGTTTGAATTCATCAATAAGAATAAGATTTTCATTCGTTTTTCCCTGTCGGAAATCTTCAGCAGAAGGGTAGTCATACAGGTAGAGACGTGTAGTCACACTGTAGGCTTTTGGATTTTCCTGCATTACATGCGCAGCGATCTGTTTGATAATAATGTCCAGATACTGGTAGTATTTGCGGTCATAGGTGTTTTTATCGGAAATTTTATCCAGAAACATATTAAACACCGTCGTGTATCTCACTCTGCTTTCCTTACTTCTGAAATAAGGCATGGTCTTTTGTTCCAGAATATTTCCCCTTTTATCTTTCAGTTCAAAGCTCATTACAAAATCACTGGCAACATTCGGTGCATAAAAACCATATCCCGTATCGAAACCGGTATAAGATGTAAATATGTGGATCGGTTTTAATTGGGCAATATTTTCTGAGATCACATAAGCCAAGGGCTTTTCGTAGTTCTTGTTTTCATAGTAAAAACCATAATAGCCATCAAATGTGCCCTTCATGCCGATGGTAAATACAACCAACAGAACAATGAAGATTCCGGATAACTGAAACTTTTTTTTCATGGCAAAAGATTTAAAAAAAGGCTGTCTTCAGAACAAAAACAGCCTTTTGTTGTTATTTGTAATTTACCAGTACGCTGTTAAGTTTTACATTGATTCTTGGATCAATAGCTGTATTGACTTTATAAGATTTTATGATCACATTGGTAAGGTTCTTTCTTCCCATAGTGGGCGGACAGATCGTATATTCCTCAGCACCTCTTATCGTGAGTTTGCCTAAAGAGGCAATATCTTTCTGGGTCAGCAGGGCCGCATTTGTAGCAACCTGATTGTTCTGAATAGCGTAATAATCTGTTCCAAGTTCTTTGGCTCCATATTTTTTAAGGATGCCATCTACTTTAGTTCTTAGATCCCCGTATTTTTTCCAGTCGATATTCGCTTTCATTAAGCATCCGCGGATTATATACTGTCTGTTGATTTTGTATATTATAAAATTGGTACCCAAACTGCTCTGATGAAGTTTTTGCAGGCTTAATAAACTCTTTATGTCTTCATCTGAAATTTTTTTGACATCTTTAAGGATGTAATTGTTGTCTACAATGTAATTGCCTTTTTCTTTATAAAAAGACATTTCCTGAGGTTTTAGCTGGGAAAATATCATAACAAGTCCCACTATTGCTCCAATTAAAAATAAAGTCTTTGTTTTCATGTGGTTGTTTTAAAATATCCCTACTCTGTTTCAGGATTTTCGGGATCCTCCTTTGGGTGAGTGTTTCATGGTTGAGAAACTTATATCAAATGTAGAATTATGTAAGTGCTTAAGAATAAGTGTTTATCCTGTTTTTTTTAAGGACTTTAACCTGTTAAGACTGAAATTAAAAGTTTTGAATAGGTAAAACCCGTAAGCAGCAGGCTGCCTAAGGATAATCCAGACTGTTTTGCAGTGGTTTACATGCTGAAATCTGATAGAGATTTGTTGGATGAACCTGGTGAAGTTCTTTTGAATTGATATCGGGAAAATAGTGATCCCGGAATGGGATTAGCCGTAATCTGGCAATCAGGTAAAGTAATACCCAATGTGACTAAGAAGAAATAGTCCTGTCTTAAAAAAAAACAAATCCCGAAGGTGGCCGGGATTTATTTTTTAATCAAATTAATTCTTCCTTTTTCAGGAGCGAAATAATTCGTAGCAAAAATGAAGTGGATATTTCTTTCTTAGTTTTTGCTGCAGAAGAATCAGTTCTGCCTTTTGGCATAACTTTTTTGTGATTCTCATGGTTAGTTTGTGTCTCTCCTGCAATCATCTTGTTTCTCTTAGTGTTTTTACCCCTTATTCTTATTGCAAACTTATAACGAATACCACAAAAATACCATCCGTATTTTCACGGTATTTTTTATGGGGTTTTCCCTGATAGGGTATTTGTTTGTGTTTTTTAATTAAATGATATGTGCTGTAATTATTTGGATAACAAAAGAATGTGTATATTTAAGTCCCTTTATAAGGAAATAATAAGAGGCATCCGAAAATCTAAAAGAGTAGGAATTGAATACTAAACTAAAATACTTATGAAAAATTTAAAGAAACTTTCAAGAGGAAAGATGAAAAATGTACAGGGAGCTGCTTTGGATTGCAATCCTCAAATCATCTGCCAGAAGACCAGTGACTGCTGTCCAGGATGGGTATGCGCTTCAAAGGGACAATATTGTGTAGCCTTATAATTATTTTGTAAGCTCATGCAGAAACAGTTAAGAGAGATTAATTTCTCTCTTTTTTTGTATCTTCTTTTGGAATTAAAAAACTAGCTTTAAAATCCTTAAATTTGTTTTAAATTAAAATGGTATGAGTTTTTTTGAAGAAAAGAATCCTGAAATGGACAGATATTTGGAAGCACATGCTTCTTCAGAATCCGAAATTCTGAAAAAACTGAGAAGAGAGACTTACCAGAAGACTACACAGCCTCATATGATTTCCGGATACCAGCAGGGAAGGTTATTGACTATTATTTCCCAGATGATGCAGCCGAAAAGTATCCTGGAGATAGGAACATTCACAGGATATGCTACTTTATGCCTTGCATCAGGATTGGCTAAAGACGGGAAAATTACAACGCTGGATGTGAATGAAGATCTTGCCTATCTGCCGAAAAAATATTTTGAGTCTAGTGAATATGCCAGTCAGATCGATTTTAAACTTCAGGATGCCAAAGAGTTTTTAAAAGAAACGGATGAGTTTTTTGATTTGATTTTTGTGGATGCTGACAAAGAAAATTATGCAGAATATTTCAGATTGATAAAACCCCACACCAGATCAGGAAGCGTAATCTTATTTGATAATGTATTGTGGTATGGAAAAGTGCTTGAAGAAAATCCCAAGCTGAAATCTACCCAGTCTATCCAGGAATTGAATGATTTGGCGGCAAAAGACGAAGATTTTGAAAATCTTATTTTACCTTTGCGGGATGGAGTCAACTTTCTTCGCAGAAAGTAATTAAAATATTCAAAGATTAAAACCTTTAAAGATTGTACAGATCGTATTTTTTAATCTTTAAATTATTCAATCTTTAAATTGAGCGTTAATGAATAAAGGAATTTGTATTGTTACAGTAGCACCGGTTCGTGCAGAGAACTCTGACAGGGCTGAAATTGTTACGGAAATATTGTTCGGAGAAAGTGCGGATATTTTGGAAGTAAATAAAAACTGGACCAAAATAAAAATGCATTATGATGGCTATGAAGGATGGATGGATACCAAACAGTTGAAAACGGTAACAGACGAAGAACTGGCCAACAGAAAAGTGACCGTTGTTACAGAAGATTTTTCTTCTGTGCTGATGAATGACGGGAAGACCCTGCTGTCTATGGGATCAGAAGTGGAATTTCCGGTAGTCGCTTCAAGGAGAAGTCATGATGTACGTGAAAGTATTGCGCTGACAGCAAAAGAATTCCTTAATGTACCTTATCTGTGGGGCGGCAAAAGCTTTTTTGCAGTAGACTGCTCCGGGTTTACTCAACTCGTCTATAAAATTCACAATATTAAAATTCCACGAGATGCTTCCCAACAAGCTGAGGTAGGAGAACCGCTCACCTTTGTAGAAGAAACACAACCAGGAGATCTTGCGTTTTTTGAAAATGCAGAAGGAAAAATTATTCACGTCGGAATTATGCTGGATAATCAAAAAATTATCCATGCTTCCGGAAAAGTAAGAATTGATACGCTGGACTCCACAGGAATTTTCAATAAAGAAATGAATAAGCATACTCACAAACTGAGAGTGCTGAAAAGTGTAATATAATTTCCTTTAAATTTTATCTGAAATGGAAAATATTCTCTTTACAGTTTTTGATATTTTTAATTTTGGATTAGTCGTTTTTCTATGGTGGTTTACCCTGAAAAACTATAATACTCTGCCGGATAGAATTCCTGTACATTTCGATATGCAGGGACAGGCTGACGGATTTGGAGGGAAAATATTCGCCTTTCTGATGCCCATACTTGCTTTGGGATTATATGCTGTATTCACTTATGGAACAAGATATCCGGAAGGCACGAATTTTCCGGTAGAAATTACAGATCAGAATATGAATGCCCAGTTTTTAATTATGAAAATTGGAATGAGAGCCCTCTTTGTTGTCCTGGCAATCATTTTTATGAATATTCAGGATTATATGTTCAGATGTGCTGTAGATGACAAAGCCAAACCAAGGATTTCATTTGCCAGCATCTTTTTATCTGTTGTTTTATTTGTTCCCCTATTACTTTTCATTACTCATCTATTCAAATGATACATTCTAAAGATAATTCAGAACACTATAGCTGGGGCGACCATTGTGATAGCTGGATTCTGAAAAATACCCCCAAATTATCTGTGAAGCAGGAAAAAATGCCTGCGGGAGCTTCGGAAAAACTACACTTTCACAAAGTAGCGGAACAGTTTTTTTATATTCTGAAAGGAGAAGCTGTATTTTGTATTGATGAAGAAAAATTTCTGGTTAAACAGGGAGAATCTATTTCCATAGTCCCGGGAGCAGTACATTTTATCTCCAATGAATCTGCCGGTGACATTGAGTTTTTAGTCATATCCAATCCACCCACGGATCACGATAGAGTTGAAATAAAAGAATAATAACGAATGGCTTTTCTATACAATATATTTATAAGCATCCTTACTTTCGGAATGAAAAGTTTTGCGTTGATAAACGATAAAACTAAAAAAGGAGTTGAAGGAAGAAGGCAATCTTTAAATAAAGTGAAATCCGCATTTTCAACAACAGATAAAGTAATCTGGATGCATGCTGCCAGTCTGGGAGAATATGAGCAGGGGCTGCCTGTGCTGGAAAAGCTTAAAGAAAACTTTCCCCGGCACAAGGTTTTAATCACCTTTTTTTCTCCATCAGGATATGAAAATGTTGTTAAAAAGAAACACATCGCAGACGTTATTTGTTATCTCCCATTTGATAAAAAAAGTACTGTAAAGGAATTTATATCACAATTTAACACTGAACTATTTTTTACGGTTAAGTATGATTATTGGTATAATCTCCTTGCTGAGCTGAAAAACCAAGGAACAAAGATTTATGTTATTTCCGCTTTGTTTTACGAAAGACAATCCTTTTTTACTTCCTATGGAAAATGGTTTGTGAAACAGCTGCAGAAAGATGTAGACTGGTTTTTTCATCAGACCCAGTTTTCATGGGCACTGGCCAAAAGTATAGGGCTGATAAAGTCTTCCGTAACGGGAGATACAAGATTTGACAGGGTAAAACAACTTCGGGAACGAAATAATCATGTAGATTTTATTGCAGATTTCAAAGGAGAAAATAAAGCCGTAGTGTTCGGAAGCTCGTGGCAGGCAGAGGAGAAAATAGCGGAATTCATTTCCCGTAAAAATAATACGGTGAAACTCATCATAGCACCCCATGATCTGAAAAGGGTAGAGCATCTGAAAAACATATTTCCAGATGCATTATTATACAGCCAGATACAAAATGCCCAAGCCCCGGCTGTCAAAGCTCAAATTCTGATTATAGACAGCATTGGGTTATTATCAAAGCTGTATTCTTATGCAGATGCAGCCGTTGTAGGCGGAGGATTTCATGATGCCGGGCTGCATAATATTCTGGAAGCAGCAACCTTTAGTGTTCCTGTGATTTTTGGAAATCATTACAAAAAGAATCCGGAAGCTGATGACCTGATCTCCGCAAATGGAGGAAAGTCCTTTCCTGACGAATATACAGCCGCAGAATTTGTATTATTTCTTATGAATGAAGAGAACAGGGAAGAACTTACAGCAATGTCTCAAAATGCAGGGCAATTCGTGGATGGGAAACCTGATTCTACCCAAATGATTCTTCAGAAAATTTTATCTTAAAAATCCCTGACTTTTTATTTCTTTCATGATTTGGTCAATATTTTCAGGTATTTTTTCGCATTCAAACCAATTGAAGTCAAGACCATTATTGATACATAGCTTTTGCAGATAATGATTCTCTGCTATTTTCTCCTGAGTATCCCTCAGATATTCATCAATTTCCATCCAGTAATCTTCATCCAGTTTCTTAATAAGGGTCAAAGATTTGAATACTTTATTGATGATGTAAATATAAAGTTTGTAAACGTTATCAAAACGCTGCCTGCTGAGATCTTCATTGTTTTCCAATATCTTATTGATCAGAAGAAGGTTCAATGAAACTTCACCGAATTTATCAGTGGTGATTTTTACATGTTCAGTGATTTCCGCACTTATCTTTCTGATGATCGTCAGGAAATAAGGAGCATTCCCTGTATATTTTGAAGCTAAAAGAACCTTTTCCGCTACAATCTCCTCCATTGTATTTCTCTTATCATCGGTAGTTTCCGGATCAATAAGTTCGAAATAAAGCTTTTTAGACAGCAGTTTATCCTTCCTCAGAAGTCTGAAAATAAGTTTGTCTTTCTCGGTACCGGTAAAAGCGCTTAGAGCGGCTTTGAACTCTTTTGAATACTCCATTAATTGAAAATTTTCGAATATTTCATAAATCCGTTTAACGCCCAGTTAGCCGTATAATACAATGATTTTAAAGTTGAAAATCCCATAAAATCTTTGTAAACAAGATATTGATCTTTGATGATGTTTTTTTTCTTTCTGGAAACACTGTTTTCACGCATTCTGTATTTTGCCAGTGTCTTTTTTACCGGAATTCCTTCAGGGATTACTTTTAACAGGTTAAGCCACATGACATGATCCTCACGCTTGCTTTTTACAGGGAACAAAAACTTTCCAACCCTTTGGGTGTCATACATGGTAGAAACGGGTGCCAGGCGGCACGTCTTCAGCAGATTGGAGAATGTAACCACTTTATCAGCCAGAAAATCTTTTAGAATAGGCTGTAGCTGTTCATTACATCTGGAGTAATTGCAGTAGACCAATTCTGCATGATGTTCCTGCATATAACCAATCATTGTTTCCAGATATTCAGGCTCCCAATAGTCGTCAGAATCCAGAAAAGCAATATATCTTCCCTGAGCTCTTTCCAGGCTGTGGTTTCTTGCATTTCCTGCCCCGCCGTTTTTTTCCAGTACCTGCAGTTTTATTCTGGGATCATTATATCTTCTGATAATCTCAGCAGTATTGTCTTTGGAAAGATCATCAGTAATCAGCCATTCCCAGTTTTCGTAAGTTTGGTTTAGGACAGACTGTATGGTTTCTTCGATAAATTCTGCAGAATTATAACAGGGAGTGATAATAGAGACAAGATCTTTCATTTATGCTTTTTGAAACTGTAAAATTATAAAAATCTTTTTTCATAAAGATGCCAGGAGCTTACCCCTACACCAATAACCACCAACATACATACCAAAGCCATTACAAATGGATTATAATCTTCAAACAATCCTAAAGTCTGAAATGTTCTGATGATTGGAAAGTGGAAAATGTAGATCCCATATGTAAAATCACCATATTTTCCGAAATTATTCAAGAACTTGAATGAATAGGCAATATACATTACGATAACACCGATCATCATTGGGGAAAAAAGCTGAATTTTTAAATATAAATCAATCCATACAGTGGCAAAAGCAATGATGAAAATTATATTTTTATGTTGGATGAATTTATTAAAATTAAAGTAAATCAGCATTCCCGGGATGAAATAGGACAATGTTCCAGGAAGCTGTTTGGCAAGTGAAATTTTGTTTAAAGATTCAAAGTAATTCAGATAAATAAGTGATAGAAAGTATAAAATAACCAAACTTATATTTCTGAATTTATTATTCTTTCCGAACAGCAAAAACAATAAGGGAACAGAGAAATAATAGCACATTTCTATTTTCAGTGTCCACAGCGCGCCATTCACTGCTTGATTTCCAAAAACACCGGGAAGCCATGGCGCTTTAAAATTCATAAAGATTGAATTCCAAAAAAGGTATTTGTAAACCTGCGTATTACTGAAATATTCGGTGAAAGAGTAAGTGCTTACCAAACTTAATAAAATCGCACATAAAAAAATAACCAATAAGTAAGCGGGAACAATTCTTTTGATTCTCTTTTTTAAATAACTTTTCAGGCTTGATGACCTGTCATAACTCCTTGTAATAAGAAATCCACTCACTGCAAAGAAGCCGAAAACAGCAATTTCTATAGGGCTGTGCTCAAAAATTTTTAGATCAGGAGAAGCGCTGAGGGTGCCAAGATGTCCCAGAAAGACAATAAAGGCAAGGAGAACACGTATAAAATCAAAATTGTTTTTCGTAATATCCTGCATTTGTATTTTCTTTCTTGCAAAAATAACTTTTTTAATAAAATGAACAGGTTCAAGTATACATTATTTGTTAAATAAAGGGAAAATAAGGTCTGAGTGTTTTAAAATATATATAAATAAAGGTCGATAAAATAATTTTTCATAAAAAATAGTAATATAAATCAAAAAAATTATAATTTTAGCGCTTGAAAAAATTGATCTATGAAGAAATTAGCA
>JASLCD010000090.1 GCA_030146295.1 Chryseobacterium sp. | reverse complement strand
TCTTACCTTTTAATAATTCAATCGCAAAAAGTACATAGATGAAACACGCAAAAACAGAACGGAAATGACCATGTGTTATTGCTGAGACTTCTTTTACCGTAAGATAAAGCTTTTGAATATTATTTTCATTTTCAAGATAAAAAGCAAGAGGAAGAATTCTCATCAAAGAACCATTTCCGTTATCTTCTTCAAAAATATTTCCTGAAAATCTCGCGCTTTCCCCTTTAATTAATCTCGCCAAGGCATGCCTTGTTGTTCCTCCTATATCAAAAAGTCTTCCATGGGCAGTCCAGTGACCATATTTATTCCATTTTACAAAACTTTGCCCGATCTTTTCCAAGTCATAGCCTTTGGTAAGTTCATCAGCAAGACATAGGGTCAGAGAGCTGTCATCACTCCAGGTTCCTTTGGGCTGATTCCAGGACATGTATTCCAGCATTTTTGTTACCGGAAAATATTTTAAATCTTCTCTTTTTTTGAATTCTACAGGAACACCAAGAGCGTCACCGATGCAAACGCCCATGATTCCTGCTTTTACTTTGTTTTCCATCAGGCAAGATTCACCAGTTTATCAAATAATAATTTCATTCCTTGCGTAGCTGTTTCCTTCATTACTACGGCTCTCTGCCCGTATCCAAATCCTGTTTCATTAGGATTGATGACAATTAATAGGCAGTCGTCTTTGATATCATGGATCAATCCAGCTGCCGGATATACCTGCAAAGAGGTTCCGATTACCAGCAGAATATCAGATTCTTTCACGATTTCTCTTGCCGTTTGATATAGAGGAACATCTTCTCCAAACCAAACGATAAAAGGTCTTAATTGCGCTCCATCTTCTGCTTTGTCCCCAATTTTAATATCATCTTTTTGGTCATAAATAAGAGCTTTATTGTTGCATGAGCATGATTTGAACAATTCACCATGAATATGAAGGATGTTGGTAGATCCTGCTCTTTCGTGAAGGTCATCAATATTCTGGGTAATAATCTGAACATCGAAATGTTTTTCCAGCTCGGCCAATAAATGATGGGCTTCGTTGGGCTGTACTTCATGCAGCTGACGTCTTCTCTGGTTGTAAAATTCCAGGACCAAAGCGCTGTCTTTTTTCCATCCTTCCGGACTTGCCACATCCGTTACATTATGATTTTCCCAGAGACCGTCTCCGTCTCTGAAGGTTTTTATTCCGCTTTCGGCACTGATTCCTGCGCCGCTTAATATGGTTAGTTTTTTCATTGGTTTTTAATTTTTTCTATTAACACCTGGACCGCAACAATAGTCAGCACGATTATAATAAAAGGAGCTAACAGAATCCCTAAAAGGGTATTTCCTATTCTTTTAAGTCGTTTTGGCCCAAATTTGTCTTTCGTTTTATGATTGATAAAATCTACAAAATTTTCTTTATTCGTAAGCTCTTTATCATATCCCAACCAGTCGAAATTGGTGATAAAGTCTCCAAAAATATACAGATCGGGAGATTTAGGATCTGATAAATTGAAAAAATAAAAGGTTTCAAAATCCTGTCCGACCAGAGGTTCATACTCCATATTATACTGGAAACAAAAAAGACGTTCAGTGCTCAATAAGTCTCTTTGCTTCAAAGCTTCTTTCAATTGACTTTGGTATTTTTTCAGCTTTACAATATCATTTTCCACAGGGAAAACATTTGATTCTTTTCCAGCATGTTGAAGATAATAAATATAATTTTCAGGAAACTGCAGATTTAACTCTTTCTGAAGAAAGGTAATTTCTTCATTTGCCAATCCCACATTAGGATCTTCAGGTTGATCTACGAATCTAAAATTATATTTTTTCACAGTTGTAAAAGGTCTTTATAAATCTTTTCATTTTCATCATCAAAACAGACAAAAATAACTTTCTCAATACTATCTGAATGAAATTTTCTGACCTCATCTACTGCAATTTTTCCTGCCAATTCTTTTGGAAATCTATAGACTCCTGTACTAATATTAGGAAAAGAAATCGTCTTCACACCAAGACTTTCTGCTAAATTCAAAGAATTACGATAACTGTTTGCCAGAAGCATTGATTCCTTTTCTTGGCTACCGTTCCAAACCGGCCCTACTGTATGAATAACATATTTTGCAGGGAGATTTCCCGCATTTGTTACTACCGCTTCTCCCGTTTTGCATTTTCCTTGTCTATTTCTGATGGCAACACATTCTTCCAATATCTGTGATCCTCCCACTCTATGAATAGCTCCATCTACACCGCCTCCACCAAGTAAGGATGAGTTGGCGGCGTTGACAATTGCATCAGCTTGGATTTTTGTGATGTCTCCTTTTATTAATTCAATTTTCATCTTAAGTTGAGTTTTTTATTTAAACCCTCATCATCAAATAATAAAGGTTTTTCCTCAGGAATAATCAGATTATCTAGATCATCGTTCAATACAAACCGATATTGTTCTGCTACAAAATCTGAAATATTTTCAATCAGAAGAATATCATCCTTAGCAAAAGACTTAATAAATTCATTCCTCAAGCCAATCTGTATGGCTCTTCGTTCCTGTTTATTTCCAAAAGGATCATGATCCGGATCCCACTGCAGTCTCACTGAAGATTCTTTTATCTGCTTCTGCCACTCATCTCTGGCAATCCCAAAACCTTTATTGTAAGAAGAATATACAGAATTTTCCAGATATTTTATAAAAGCATCTTTCTTCAAATGAATTGCCAGAACGCTTTCCTGACCTTCTTTTCTCCCCCAGCCATTTCTGTACATCATCCAAAGAAAATTTGGTTTTATCCAAGTCATTCTTTCCAGACTAAAACTTCCTCCAAAGAATTGATTTTTAGCTGCAAATTCTCCAATTTCTTTTCTATAGGACTGATATACTACAATTTTTTCATCATCATATTGGGCCATGATATGATATCCTTGTTGAGGCCAGTTTTGTAATTGTTCTTTATACTTTTTTAGCTTGATTTTTATTGTATTTCTTCAAATGGTTTCAGCATTTCTTCTTTCTTCGTAAGTACAGCGAAAACCACTCTTTTAAATTTATTTTTATATTTTCCCTGGATATATTTCCTGAATAATCCTGCAATTTCATTTGGATCATTTTTGAAAACACCACATCCCCAAGCACCCAGGATTAAGACTTCATTTCCCTGATGTAAAGCAAGTGAAAGCATTTTATCCATTCTGAGATCCATAGCACCGAGGATTTCATTTGCCCTTTGTGGTTCCTGACGTTTTACCACTCCTGCATTGACTGCCGGAGAGGTAATGAAATTACACCAAATGGGTTTAGACAGCAATTCTCCCTTATCTTTCCTGAAAACCGGAACTTTCGGACTGTAAATCATTGTATCCGTATAAAAACAGGATTCCATTGCACGATGAATCGTATAATAATCCCATGCCTGAAGTAAGCTTTCATATAAACCTGAAGTTCTTGCCAGGCTTTCTTCCTGAGCTTCGGCACCGTTGATAAATCCGCCACCCGGATTTTTTGCTGATGCAAAGTTCAGACACATGATTTTCTCCTGATTTTCTTCTTCGGCTAATTGTAAAATTGCTTTTAAAGAACTGCACTTCCATGTTTCAATTTTTGTTTCAAAACTGATTTCAGGCAACGGATATTCTTTCATTTCAGAAAGTTGTTCCGGACTGAAAAGAACGGTTTCTTTTTTACTGATTTCCAGTTCGTTTTCTATATTTATTTTTTCGTTGTTTTCGTTTATATAATATTTTTTGGCAAGGATATCTAAGGTATCTTTTGCCATTCCTTTATTGGTCATGGTTAATTTTTTAATATTAGACATCAATTCTCCCAACTCTGTATTTCCTGCTTTTTCAAAATCATCTCCTATAAACACTTTTGTTACTTTGATGTTTCCTACAATGGCTTTATTAAAACGCTCCAGCTCTTCTGATGGAACCCATAGCTCATTGTGGTTTCTTGCTCCTACATTCTGAGCAGGATATTGAGCTGCCGTTTCTTCCCATACATCAAACTGGGTTACAAAACCAAGATAGTTACCTGCTTCGTCTCTGGTGTTCCATTTTTCTGCAATCTCAGCAGCATAGTTTTCATCAAGAACGGGGTAAAAAATGGGCTGCCATTCCAGCCTTGGAGGAAATTCTTTAAATCCACTTTCAATAATTAAGATCATTTCTTTTTCTCCTACGGGTCTATATAATGTTGTTGTTTTCATGGTTCTTAATTTTATTCAAAATCATATACATATACTTGCACCTCTTTTGCAAGCAATGTTCTTTCAATAATAGGTTCTATTTCTTCCCATTTTCCTCCTGCCAGTCCACATCCTATTCTCGGCATGTGTACCGAAGCTTTTTGCTGGGTAGCTTCATGAGCCAGTTTTAATAAACATTCTTCCACGGCATCATATCTTATAGGGGGAACATCCGAATGAGTAATGATTGTATGCTGAGCAATCATATTGCAGATCCAGAGATCTTCTTCTGTCTGAACCAGCTGGATCTCTCCAAGATTAAATTTTTTTTTGTTTTTAAACCATTCTCTGTATTGTTTCTCCGGCTGTCTCCATCTTTTTGAAATGGCAGTAACAAAACCTTTTCCCCAGCCTCCGATATCATTGCAGATATGGGCAATTATTTTATTTCCTTCTGCGTCAGGACAGGTAGCATCTCCTTTTATATATTGTATTGCTTTCATGGTTATTATTTTCAATCATTTATCATTCTTCTATTCTATCATTAAATATAAGACTAATGCTTTTATCTTATCCTTGCTTCTTCCTTTTGAAATTAAAAAATCTGTCTGAAATCTTTAGAATAAGGAGAATAGGATCCGTAGACGGTGTTCAATTCAATCTCTAGGTTTTCCAATTTAAATTGCTCATCAACCTGGTCTAAGCAGGTAATAACGAGGTTCTTTTTAACCGGAAATACATAGCCTCCATCCAGTTTTAAGGCATAATTCAGCAGTTTGTAATCTATTTCTCCTGTTCTTAACTCCTTCTGATATTCATTAAATGTACAGGTTTCTTCTTCATTATTTTTCAGATTCATTTCTTTTTCATTGCTCATCCAGCCGGTTCCATGACGAGTAGAATAGCTTCTGGTCACATAATACATTTCAATATCTTCAATCTTTAAAAGCTTACAAATCTCACAGGCATTTTTTGAAGTCGTATGTGCATAAGTCACATTGGGAAAAACGCCGTGGTCCATATCGAGTAAAATACCCTGACTTCCTTCGAAAATGAGGTGATCAAACGAAGCCAGGTAGGTATAATCATTTATCTTCCAATCAATAGCTTCAATAGCATTTAAGAAAGGCTGCAAAAGTTCTGTACTCTCATTTTCATCTACAAAACCATAGTAATAGGCAATTCCTTTCAGTTTTTCCATCAACATTTGTCTCGGTGCAATCAGATCTATAGCAAACAGTTTATAAGGACTTTCGTGTCTTTTCATCGTGGCTCCTATTCCTTTTCCACAGGTTCCGTGTTCCAGATTTCTTGCATTCGTTCTGTTCTGCCAAACGTCAAAAGGAGTAGTAACTTTTGCCAGTGGATGAATATGAAGCTCAATGTTTCCGTTTTTTGCTTGTAATTCTTCTCTTTCATTCAGAAGAAAAACCGGATGAATCGTACAATGCTCTGTAAAGTAAGAAGGCAGACCACGAAGTGCACCACTTGCAAAACTGGAATGTACATGCTTTCTTTTATCCATCATTACGGTATGGGCAGCCTGCTGTCCTCCTGAAAATCTGATCACAACAGCCTCCGGATTCTGAGAAGCCAGAAAATCTGTGGTAATCCCTTTTCCTTCATCTCCAAAACCAAGTCCTATTACTATTTGCGCCTTTTGCATATCTTTTAATTTTTGAGGTTTCTAGTATTGTCATTCATATTTTATGATGACATTGACAGATTTCTAAAGCATCTGAAACTGATCCAATCCTCCAGTTCCTGTTGTTCCGAAACTTTGATTTTTAAATTTATCACAGATAATATTTTTAATAACATTCGGAATTTCTCTGTGATCTTCTATGGAGATACAATGCTGTCCTAATAAATCTCTCCATCCTCTGTCTGCTCTCACTGCCTGGTCTGAATGTAAAACACTGATATGGTATACCTCATACTTTTTCTTTGCTTCCTCCAACAGTTCGATATGAGTATAAGTCTGCTGTCCTTTTCCCATAATTTCCCTGATTGCGGAGGCTGGAAGTGTTTTCAAACAAGGTTCATCCCCAACGGTAAAGAGTAATCCTTTTTGCTTTCTTTTTTCAAAGGCATCCGTTATGGTATGAAAAGCAGCAAAATACCATGCTAGCAGATAGCTTTCACCGGCATTTCCGCCACCGCCTGACTCAATATAAGTGCGCGTAAGCCACATATCCAGTTCTGCATCTCCGGATTCAAACTGCCCTACCTGAAGTGGGTAGCCATCACATTCATGATCTCCGATTCCCAGAAAGAGTAAAGCCGGATCGGGAACGCCTCCCTGGATAATTCCTCCCATCAGCTTTGGTAAGCCGTCTCTGATCAGCTCATGAGGAATGTGCCCCATACTTCCGGTAACATCCAGTCCTAAAATAATAGGAACTGAGTTGGGGTGAACTTCTGAATCTCTGGATTCTCTGAAAGAAATACCATGAGGATTCATTGATTCGTGGGCCATTCTTTTGGCATTCTGGGTGAAAATTTCTCCCGCGGATTTTGTTCCGTAACCTGCTTTTCTTGCTCTGTCATAACGAGCATCTAAATCGTATCTTGTACTTCCCATGACTATACTATTTTTCCAAATAAATATTCAAATCTCTTTTGGGTTACTTCAAGCTGAATATTCAGATTTCTGATTGTTAATGATAATTCCATGTCTCTCTGAACGAATGCTTCCGGATTAAAATCCGCAAAAGTCAGACTGTTCCTGTCTAAAGGACTGATATCAATAAGCCCTTCCTGTTCGCGCTCGAGTTTTTTGATTTTCAATTCGATATCTTCAACTCTGCGTCTGTAAATCAGTTCGGAATCTGCTCCGATGATTCTTGCACGATCTTCTCTGATCTGATCATTATTTCTCTGTAATGATTCGATAAATCTTGGTTTTAATTCATCTTCCATAACTTTTTATTTTGTGTTATATATACGCAAAAACTAAAAGACATGATTTTATATTCTTACTTTACCTAAAGTCAAGCATTTCTCAATGTTCCTGAAGGTTCCGCTTGTTCTTATTTCGTCAGAATTAAGATCTGCCGCTAAAAAATGCGTACACATTGCTATGGCATACTGATCTCTTTCTTTGTCTGTTTTAAAACCTCCTATTGTCTTCCAACTTCCTGCCTTTGTATTGAATGTATTGACAGAGTATCTGGGTTTTTCCCCTATATGAAGCAAGCTTACATGATAGGTTTTATCCTTTAAAAATTCCATCATCAGAGTGTCTACTCCGTTAAAGTCACCCATTAGAAATTCACACTCTGCGAGGTTAAAATTCTGCAGGGGCTCAAGGTATAATTGATGAAAATTTTCCCACGAAATATTCCCATTTCCACAAACATATATCTTTTTCATCTCTAAGATTTTAAATACATGACATCCGTTCTCAATACATATTTTTGTCCACTGATTAAGGTTTTTCCTTCGTGTCTCAAAGGGTGATGAAAAATAAGGGCAGTTCCTTTCGTCGGAGCTACTGTAAACAGGTTTTCAAATTCTGTTTCTCCTCCTTCAAAATCATCATTCAGATAAATCATAAAGGTGTAAAAACTTTTCTCCTTCTCGTTTCGGATATAGCTTCCATCTCTATGCATTTTGAATCGTTGTCCGGGAGCGTACTTATATACTCTGAGCATTTCATTAAAGTTAAGAATCTGATAGCCATCACATTTCTGAGGAAGAAACTCTACTGCCTTATTAAAAAGCTCTTCAGCAATTTTTGTATCAAAAACCATCAGTCGGTCATTATTTCTGATTCCTTTATTCATCTGCTGGCGTCCCAATACATTGATCTTTGCTTCTTCAAAAACCTTTTCCTGTGAAAGATTTATATAATGATCGCATTCTGATTCGGTCAGAAAATCTTCGATCAGAAATATATGTGGGTGTAATTCTATTTTTTCCATAATTAATATTTTGTGTTTGGTTTGTGTTTTTACCTTCTTAATTCGTCTCTTACTTCCATCAAAGCAAATCCTAAAAGGTTTTCTCCATTCCACAGTAAAGGATTTTCTGCTCTGTTATCAGTCTCCAGCATTCCAATACCCCAGATTCTGTCATAAGGGCTTGCTTCTACCAGAGTTTTATCTCCGGTTGACAAAAGAAATTCTTTAAATTTCTGATTTTGAGAGAATTTCAAAAGATTTCCCTGAGTCACTATTTCATATTTATGTGTATCCCAGATTTTCGGATCAAAGTTTTTTACTTTTCTTCCCAGGCTTTTTGCCTGATTGGGAGTATTGGCTTTTAAAATTTCTTCTTCTGTTTCAGGATCATTAAATAATCTTGCTTTTCCAGCCATCATATAATGTTCTGCTGTTTTATAAGTAATTCCGTTTTCTTCAAATTTTCCTGGAAACCACTGGCTGAAGCATGATTTTGTCACGATATCTTTTGCGGTGTGCCCCCAGAAAAAGAGAAATTTTATCTTTTCTTTCTTCTGAAAACGTTCTGTAATATTTTGTAGGGTGTGTTTCATGATTGCGTTATTTCTACACAAATGTAAAATATTATCGGTCTTTGCTCCAAATTTATTTGTGTTAAATTTACGCTAATAAATATAACTAACTGTTTATCAGCTATAAAAATTTAATTTTACAAAACACAAATAATACAAATCTTTATTAAGTTTAGGCTAAAGCCTGTTGAATCTGATCATAAAAAAAACGGGCTAAAGCCCGTTCCTATTGAATGTTTTCAATTGATATTGTATACTGTGGCTTCAAAAACGTCTACAAATATTGGTGACATTTGTACAAAACATTTGTGAGCTTTGTGTTTAGATCTGATTATTTAATTTCAAAATAAAAGCCCTGTTCTTCCAGCTCTTTATATTTTTCTTTATTAAAGGTAAAAAGTTTTCCGGGTCTGCCACTTCCTTCTTTTTTAACGTTGTTGGTTTCATTCAGAAGTCCGTAGCTCATGATTTTCTTACGGAAATTTCTTCTGTCGATTTCCTGTCCTACAATTGTTTTATAAAGATTTTCTAGATCTGAAAAAGGGAATTCTTCGTTGAGAAGGTTGAAGCCGATCGGCTGATATTGTATTTTGGTACGAAGCCTTTTTAGAGCGGTTTCAATAATTGTTTTATGGTCAAAAGCCACTAATGGAAGCTTATGAACGCTGAACCATTGGGCATCTTCAGCATCGGAGTCCGCAAACAGTTCATGATAAGAAGGATTCACGAGGCCCAGATAAGCCACAGAAACCACTCTGTTTCTTGGATCGCGGCCCGGATTACCAAATGTATAGAGCTGCTCCAAAAAATCGGGTTTTATGCCCGCTTCTTCATAAAGTTCTCTTTTTACTGCATCATCCACACTCTCATCATCAAGAACAAGCCCCCCCGGAAGTGCCCAGCCTCCTTTGAAAGGCTCAATATTTCTTTTTATCAGAAGGATCTGAAGATCTTTTTTATCAAAATATCCGAAAATAACGGCATCTACAGCCACTTTTATATCCTGTAATTTTTTTGGAGACTCCATAAATTGATTTGCGTTACGAATACACAAAGCTACGATTTATGCCTGTATTAAAAAATAAATTCTGTTATAATAAAAGTTCATATCTTTAAGTTACAATTCTAATCATCTTAAAACTAAACAATTATGAGAAATTTATTATCAATCCTTTCTGTTGCCTTTATATTAACAGCTTGTGAAAAAGGAAAAACAACTACT
This sequence comes from Chryseobacterium sp., assembly GCA_030146295.1. GTDB lineage: Bacteria > Bacteroidota > Bacteroidia > Flavobacteriales > Weeksellaceae > Chryseobacterium. Next base: position 2,814 of record JASLCD010000090.1, on the reverse strand, counting down.
GCTACGGTTTCTGATAAAACGGATTCTACTGCTGCAAACTCTGAATGGAAACCTGTAGATTCTGCAACTGCCATGAAAGACTGGATGGCGTATTCAACTCCGGGAGAAATGCAAAAAATGCTTGCAAAATCTGATGGAGTCTGGACCGGAGAAACTACCATGTGGATGGAAAACGGGGCAAAACCTATGACGAGTAAATCCGAGGCTACCAATAAAATGATGTTTGGAGGACGTTATCAGATCACTAATCACAAAGGTGATTTTATGGGAATGCCTTTTGAAGGGATGAGCATTGTAGGATATGACAATTCAAAGAAGAAGTTTGTAAGTACATGGATCGACAATATGGGAACCGGAATGATGCATAGCGAAGGAGATTGGAATGCTTCTACAAAATCGGTTGAATTTAAGGGAAAAATGACTGATCCTTCAAGACCTGGAAAAGATTGTGACTTCAGAGAAGTTTTCACATTTGTGGATGACAATACTCAAAAACTGGAAATGTATGGCCCTGATTCCAAAACTGGAAAAGAGTACAAAACCATGGAAATAAAATATACGCGTAAAAAATAAATGCATAAAAAAAGCGCTTCTGATGGAGCGCTTTTTATTTGATAAATTATTTCTTAAAAGGTTTTTTAGTTTGTTTTAAAACTTTCTTTTCATCACCATCTACTTCTTTCTCTGCTCCTTTAGGCATTTGTATCATTTTCCTGACATCAGGAAATGATACTCAATTAACTCTCCAACATTTTTACAAGCATCTTTTGCTTTTATAATTACTTTTCAAAGTTTTCCCATTTACTATATCCCAATAATATTTGTAAATCTCTTGCACTCCAGCATTCTATTCCCTCTACTTCAGAGGCTGCTTCTTCAAATTTATAGAATAAATCTTTTATTTCTTCTGATTTCATTTAATAATGTGTTTTTATAAATATACAAAAAAAACCGCTTCATTGGAAGCGGTCTTTACTTTATAATAGATTAATAATTAATCATTTAACTTTAATACGGCCATGAATGCTGATTGTGGTACTTCTACTCTACCAATCTGCTTCATTTTCTTCTTCCCTTCTTTCTGTTTTTCCAATAGTTTACGCTTTCTGGAAATATCCCCACCGTAACATTTTGCGGTAACGTCTTTTCTTAAGGCTTTAATCGTTTCTCTTGCGATTACTTTCGTCCCTAATGCAGCCTGAACAGCAATATCAAACTGTTGTCTAGGAATCAGCTCACGAAGCTTTTCACACATTCTTTTACCGATGTAATACGCATTGGAATCGTGAATCAATGAAGACAATGCATCTACCATATCACCATTGATCAGGATATCCATTTTTACAAGCTTGGAAGCTCTGAATCCGATCGGATGATAATCGAATGAAGCATATCCTTTAGAGATCGATTTTAGCCTGTCATAGAAGTCGAATACAACTTCAGCAAGCGGCATATTGAAAATCAATTCAACTCTTTCAGATGTCAGATAACTCTGGTTAACGATCTCACCTCTTTTTTCAATACAAAGAGTCATTACAGCCCCAACGAAATCAGATTTTGTAATGATAGAAGCCTTAATGAAAGGTTCTTCTACTCTATCCATCGTTGAAGGGTCCATCATTTCAGACGGGTTGTTGATCAGGATCGGAACCTCAGGTTCTTTTTTAGTATATCCAAAGTAAGAAACGTTCGGTACCGTGGTGATTACGTTCATATTGAACTCTCTGTCAAGACGTTCCTGAACGATTTCCATGTGAAGCATTCCTAAGAATCCGCAACGGAAACCAAAACCAAGAGCGGCGGAACTTTCCGGTTCAAAAACCAGAGAAGCATCATTCAGTCTTAATTTTTCAAGAGAGAATCTAAGTTCTTCAAAGTCCTCAGAATCAATTGGATAAATTCCGGCAAATACCATTGGTTTTACTTCCTCAAAACCATCGATAGGCCCATCGGCAGGTTTATCAAAAGAAGTGATGGTATCTCCTACTTTTACTTCACGGGCATCTTTAATCCCGGAAACCAAATATCCTACGTCTCCACACTGGATTGTTTTTTTCGGAACCTGCTTCAGTTTCAGTGTACCTACCTCATCAGCTCCATATTCTTTTCCGGTTGCAAAAAATTTAATCTTCTCGTTTTTAGAAATGCTTCCGTTTACTACTTTGAAATAAGCTTCAATTCCTCTGAATGGGTTATAAACCGAGTCAAAAATCAAAGCCTGAAGCGGTCCGTCAGGATTTCCTACCGGTGCAGGAATTCTTTCTACGATCTGCTCCAGAAGATGATGAACACCTTCTCCTGTTTTTCCTGAAACTCTCAATACATCTTCATATTCGCATCCGATAAGGTTCATAATCTCATCGGTTACTTCTTCAGGATTGGCAGACGGAAGGTCAATTTTATTCAGAATCGGAATAATTGTTAAATCGTTTTCCAATGCTAAGTAAAGGTTACTGATGGTTTGTGCCTGAATACTCTGTGCAGCATCTACAATAAGAAGAGCACCTTCACAGGCAGCAATAGAACGGGATACTTCATAAGAAAAGTCAACGTGTCCCGGTGTATCAATAAGGTTTAGAATATATTTTTCTCCTTTATACTCATAATCCATCTGGATGGCGTGTGACTTGATGGTAATCCCACGTTCTTTCTCCAGATCCATATCATCCAGCGTCTGAGACTGTAATTCTCTTTGGGTAACGGTATTCGTATACTCCAATAGACGGTCTGCCAGGGTACTTTTACCATGGTCGATATGAGCGATTATGCAAAAATTTCGTATGTTTTTCATTTAAGAATCTTGTAGTTTGCAAA
>JASLCD010000078.1 GCA_030146295.1 Chryseobacterium sp. | reverse complement strand
GATCCCCCGGCTGCAATACTACTTTGGCAATTTCTCCTTTTTTTGCACTGATGTGAATACTCATAATGTTATTTTGAATGAGGCAAAGATAGCAAATATGTAAATAGTGAGCAGATACTCCGGTAGCTTATCATTTTTATCTACGGCATTTCGGAGGTATTGATGAGCCCTGCATTCTTCCTGAACTGTGTGGGAGGAACGTTTTTAATTTTCTTAAAAACCCGGTTGTAATAGGGAATATCACTGAACCCTGAAGCAATACAGATTTCAGCGACAGACAGTTTGGTCTTCAATAACATTTGACAAGAAGATTCTATTTTAAATTCTGTCAGATAAGTGAAAAAAGATTTTCCTGTCATTTTTTTGAAAAAAACACAGAAGGATGATTTTTGCATTCCTACAGACCTCGAAATTTCTTCCAGAGTAATGTTCCGCTGAAAATTATTTAAGATAAAAAGATATATTTCCTGCAGTTTCTTTTCTTTTTTGTTTTCAGAAACGGGTCTTCCAACCACCTGCATTTCTTTACAGTAAGAAACTAGCTGTAATAATTTGATAAAAGAAGAAGCCTCTCAATATTGTTCTGATGAATCATAGAAGCCATTAAGGTCTGAAGCTGTTCCAACAGTTCATTTTTAAAAGAAACCGCATTTTTATTACTTTGAAGTTCGGAAATACTGTTCAACAGTTCTGGGAAAATATTTTTGCAGCTTTCTAAAAAATCGTTTTCAAAAACAATCGTGATATTTTCAATGTTACCTTCACTGTCGTGCACCGATTCATCAAAAGACCAGCAATGTGGAATGTTGGGAGGAATAAGAATGATTTCACCCTTTGAAAAATTTTCCACAATATCACCAATAATTCTTACACCGCTTCCGGTAATAATATAAGACAATTCCCATGTTTCCTGCTGATGGAGCGGAACCTGCTGATTCCATTTGATATGAACATGATCAAAATGAAACGTATGGGTTCTTGCTTTTGGATAATATTTTAAATTTTGCTTCATTTAAAGAATAAAAATCATAATAATGTAAATATAAGACAATGATTGGAAAATATAGAACAAACTTTTTGATGGCAGACCCTCTATTTTTGCATCAAATCTTATTTAAAATATGAATCAGACCTTATCTGTTTCTCAATCGAAACCCCATTATGAAATTCTTGACGGCCTCCGTGGAGTAGCTGCTATCATGGTTGTATTTTTCCATGTTTTTGAAACATTTTCCAATGGAGACCATACAAAGCAGATTATTAATCATGGCTATCTGGCGGTAGATTTTTTCTTTATGCTTTCCGGATATGTGATCAGTTACGCTTATGATAACCGGTGGGGTAAGATGACACTGAAAGATTTTTTTATCCGCCGTCTTGTGAGATTGCAGCCGATGATCATCATAGGCTCTTTGGTAGGAGCGGTTTTATTCTATTTTCAACACTCGGAAGGATTGGGCTGGGGCGGAATTTCCGCGACTCCGGTTGGGAAAGTAGTATTGGTTATGTTGATTGGGATGACGGTTATTCCGGTGGGGAAAAGTCTTGATATCAGAGGCTGGAACGAAATGCATCCTTTAAACGGTCCCTCGTGGTCCCTGTTTTTTGAATATATTGCCAATATTGCATACGCCTTGGTTTTAAGAAAAGTTTCCAAAATGGTATTAGGAATTCTGGTATTGATTTCTGCAGGGTTTACCATTCATTACGCATTTACCAATCCCAATGGTGATATCATCGGAGGTTGGTCTATAGACGATCCAATACAATTGAAAATAGGGTTTACAAGGCTGGCTTTCCCTTTTTTGATGGGAATATTTTTAGCGAGAGTCGTATCATTAAAATTTACAAAAAATGCCTTTTTTACAACAAGTATTGTACTGGTCATTTTATTTGCATTTCCACGTCTGGGAGGAATTTCCGGACATTGGCAGAATGCTTTCTATGAATGCTTCGTCCTGATGATCATGTTTCCGGTAGTTATTCTACTGGGAGCCGGTGGAAAAGTTACAAATGAAAAAACGAACCGTTTCTGCAAGTTTTTAGGAGATATTTCATATCCGATATACATTACCCATTTTCCCTTGGTGTATGTTTACATGGCCTGGATCGTAAATGGAAAACATACATTGGAAGAACCTCTGTCCTGGATTTTAGGATTGATAACGGTTTTGATTTCAGTAGTTTTAGCATACTGTTCTATGAAATTCTACGATATTCCTGTAAGAAAATGGTTGAATAAAGAATTAAATTCAAACAAATAAAAAAGAAATGAAAATCGAACACATTGCCATCTGGGTGAAAGACCTTGAAAAAACCAGAGCATTTTACCAGCGATATTTCGGAGCGGTTTCCAATGAAAAATACCATAATACAGTTAAAAATTTTCAGTCTTATTTTTTAAGCTTTGATAATGGCTGCAGGCTTGAAATTATGACCAGACCGGATATCAAGGAAAGCAAAAATACTTATGAATCTCAGCAGTATGGAATTATTCATCTTGCATTCTCTGTGGATAACAAACAAAAAGTAGATGAACTTACAGAAATTCTGAGAAAAGACGGACATAAAGTGGCTGGAGAACCACGTACAACAGGAGATGGATATTATGAAAGTGTAATCCTTGATCCTGAAAACAATATTATAGAAATCGTAGCCCAATAAATTACTGAGAAGCGCTTTGACGACGAAGCAATCTTTTTAGTATTGAATCCATAATTTCAAACCTTATAGGCTTTTAAAACCTATAAGGTTTAGATTTTAAGATTTTCTTACGCCTTAAAAGGTATTATAATGCTTATTCTTTTAACACTTTTGTGTTTTCCACCCTGATAGTTACCCCAAAGAATCCATATTTAACATGAATCTTCTTGACAAAAATTTTATTCTCAACGAAATAATTTTATTTTTGTTAGATCATGGAAACCAAGTCACCGTTTTTGGACACGATCTTTTTGCTTCGTAAAGAAGAATGTATTACTCTTTTTTCAAGCTTACATACAATTTCCCCTCAGGAAGAGGCGGAAGCAGGAGATTATTTTGAAACAGAATTTGAAAAAGAAAGACTTGAGTTTTTATCCGACCAGTTAATCTGTAACAGGCAAGCCGCTGTATGGGCTGCAAAGATTCTCTATTACAGCGCTCAGCTTTATCTCATCAGAGAAAATACAGAAAAAAATATCGAACATCTTATTCCGGGATTTAAAGGAAGCAGAGATGTTTCTTGCCTTTTATCCGCAGACTTATCACTGCGGTTTTTACCGCAGATCATCGTAGCTCTGAATACTGCAGATCCGGAAGATTCATTGATTCCCATGCTGGAAAATATTCTGATGCAGTTTCATTATTCCGGAATAGGGTATGATCTTGATCTGAAAAATGTGAATTGGCAGGAGGAATTGAAAGACAAAACCTACAGAAAGCTATATCTGGAAAGAATTGTTGAAAAAAAAGATTATAAACTGGCAGAAATTCCGTTGATTAATAAACTGCTAATAGCCGAATTCGGAATGCACAAAGACGCATTCTGGCGGGAACTAAAAACTATAACCGAAAACAATAATGAAAGCATATGAGAACGTATTTGAATTCTTAGCTGACCCCACCAAAGAAACATTTCTGAAATGCCGTGAGCTGGTGATCCGCGATCCCGAATATGATCCGTATTCGGAAGATCTTGAAACCATGCAGGATTTACTCAATACAGGAAAATTTGAAGAGGTAATAAAATATGTAAACATCAATATCCTGCTAAGTCCGAGAGCGCATATTTATAAATATTTTGCATACAAGGAACTGGGTGATGAAAAAGGAAGGAGCATTGAAATGACCATTGCTCAGATCATTTTTGAATGCCTTGAAAAAACAGGAGCCGGAACCAAAGAATCTCCCTATATGATTACAAGAATTTCAGACGAAAGAGATTTGGTCAGACATCATCTCGATAAACAGGATGTATCACAAACTTTGGTTAAAGATGGAGATAAAATAATGGATGTTCTTACCCTTGATGACGGAACACCATTGTATTTCGATATCAAAGATCCATATCAGAGACTGGCTTTTTCATTCAGTAAAAGAAATGAACAGGCTGAAAATAAAGAAGACGGGAAATCCCAGAAGAAAAAGTGGTGGAAATTTTAATTTTTTTAAATCAATGAATCAGAATATTAATCAACTCAATACAGTTCTCACCTACGTAAAAGATACCTTTGTAGGTAAAAATGATGTCGTAGATCTATTGGGAATCTGCCTGCTGGCAAGAGAAAATGCTTTTTTGTACGGGCCTCCGGGTACTGCAAAATCAGCGATTGTCAGAACTCTGGCAAAAACCGTGAAAGATGGCAAAAACTTTGAATATTTATTAACCCGCTTTACGGAACCGAATGAGATTTTCGGTCCTTTTGATATCAGGAAACTGAAAGAGGGTGAACTTTTAACCAATACGGAAGGAATGATGCCGGAAGCTTCCATGGTGTTTCTGGATGAAATCTTCAATGCCAACTCTGCTATCCTGAACTCCCTTCTCACGGCACTTAATGAGAAAATTTTCAAAAGAGGAAAAGAAACAAAACATTTACCTGCACTGATGTTTGTAGGAGCAAGTAACGTGCTTCCTGAAGATGAAGCATTGAATGCTTTGTTTGATCGTTTTCTGGTAAGAATCAATGTGGATTACGTCAATCCGGAACTCCTGCAGCAGGTCCTGTTAGCAGGAAGAAAACTGGAGAACGAAGAAGAAACCGAGATACCGGAAATTCATGCTGATGAAATCAGGCAGCTTCAGAATCTTTGCAGAACCATAAATCTTAAACCCATCTATGAAGTCTATCTGAATACCATTCTTACCCTTAGAAATACGGGAATTGCCATTTCTGACCGTAGAGCAGTAAAACTTCAGAATCTGATTGCGGCAAGTGCCCTGATCTGCGGAAGAAAAGAAGCCGTGCTTTCTGATCTTTGGGTATTGAAGCATATTTGGGATACCGAAGAGCAGATTGAAATTCTGGAAGGAATTATCAACAGAACTATTGAGAAAGATGATCATCCGGATTCCCACCCACAGGCAATGCACAACAAAACACCCAATCCGGAAGAAGTTATGAAAGATGTGAAGATTCTGGTAGAAAAATGGAACAGCGGAATGCTGAGCTTTGAAGAACAAAATGTGATTAAAGATAAGCTGAGATACCTGCAGACCCGTTGCGACTGGATCAGAAACCCGGATCAGAAACAATATATTCAGCAAGAAATTGAAAGCTTATGGCAGAAGATTCTTCAAAGCGTGTAAAAGAATTCTGGGCAGAACTTCCCCGTACTGATGAAGATTTTCTGGGCTCAATCAGAGACTGGAAAAATGTTCAGATTGCTGTAGATGAAGATATAATCTGGCTAAAAGGTTTTACCGATGAGCAGGCACAGGCTCCGGAAATACAACAGTTACCGGACTTTATCCTGTATGAGCTTCGGGAGGGTCTTTTATTCAGAAAAGAAGCCTTGGTTCCCAGCAGAAAAATGAGAACGGCTTTGCTTTGGATCCCTATAGATAAAGCATTACAACTTACTTTTCCGCCCTCGAATCAAAATTATTTTAGAATTCAGGAGCAGGTACAGGTAAGATTAAAAGAAAGTAATGAAGAACAGCCGGTAATAGCTTTATTGAGCAATATTACAGATCTTAAAGAAAGTATCGCTGCATTGCCAAAGTTTAAACTTGAAAAAATACAATGGACGGTTGTGGGAGATAAAACCTTACTCATAGGAGTTCCGTTATTAAGTTTTCCAGGAAAAACATATTGGACAAAAGACAGGCATTTACTGCCTGCAGGTCTGGATTTTGAATTTAAAAATATCAGTACGCTGCTACAGCAGAAATATAATAAAGAGCCGGAAGGATGGCTGCTGTGGGATAAAAATGGAAATTATCTCCCGATAAAAGATACAGATTTCCGCCCATTGTCCGTAAGCTCATTTCGTCTTACAGAAAAATCAAGAGAATGGAATTAAAAACCTATTTTCAGTCCTATGAAAACTATTTCTGGGAATGGGAAACTGATGAAGATGTTCCCGGTGATTCCGGTTATCATGACAATAATCTTCTCTCCATACCCGGAGTAGGAGCAATTGCTTACAGGCCTTATGTGATGGAGGTCCTTAAAGAACTTCAGCTACAGGGATGGCCTCCGTTTGGGGCACTGCTTATGGTTTTGTACGCGATGCAGGATGGATATACCGATTTTGCAGGACCACTAAGACGTACCGCTGAGTTTTATAGTGGAGAAGACTTTGAGTTCATTGTGGAAAAACAAATTGAATTCCTTAAAAAAATACAATCACTTCCCAAAGTCTATAAGCAGAAACAAAACAGAATGGTACTGTTTCAGACTATATTCAACAATGGTCATAACAGAGTATCTTCTCTTCATGCAGATATTTATTTAAAAATCTACTACAAAAGACCACAGGAACTTGCTGTAAGTGCGGAAAAACAAGATGCCGGTTCATCCGTTTTAAACAGAGATTTAAGCGCTCTGGATCTGAATGAGAAATTTCCTACAGTACAATCCATCATTGATGCTATGAAAGGACTGATTGGCGAACCTGAGCTGGATGATGAGGTCGTAGAAGAAGAAACAACCACAGATACGGATAAAGATTTTATCCAGGAATTAATGGAAGACCCCAAAACTTTTCAGGTAGGTAGTCTTATCAAAAGAATCTGGAGCGGGCTGAAAATACCGATGCGTCATCTTTCTCCCGGCGAACAGCCCGTCGGAGGAGTTTCTGATATGACCAATAAAGGAGATTTTCACAGGATGCTTCTTTCCGAATTTGCCAATGAAGATGAGGTTTTTATGAACCGTGTAGCCAATAATGAAGCGCTTTACATTCAGAGAGAGATCCCGCCGGAAGAAAATATTTTTGAAAGAATAATCCTTATCGATACTTCCCTCAGAAACTGGGGAACCCCCAAAGTATTGGCTTTTGCCTCTGCAATTGCCGTTATCAAGCATCCGAAAGCCCATGCCGAGTGTAAAGTTTTTGCTTTAGGACAGGCAGGAATTCCTATTGCGCTCAGCAAAGTGGAAGAAGTTGTGGAAAACCTTAATCAGGTAAGCCCTATTCTTGAAGTTTCGGAAGCTTTGGAAAAGTTTTTTAATCAGGAATATACCGGGAAAGATATTGAAGTATTCTTCATTACGCATCAGGACAATATGCAGGATGAAAAAATTCAAAGGGTTGTTCATGAGAACAGAGACAGGCTGAAATTTTTGGTGACTACAGCTTCAGACGGAGAAATCAATTTTTACAAACATCACAAAGGAGCAAGAAAGCATATTCAGAAAATAAAACTTCCATTGCAGGAGCTGTGGGCCAATCCGCCTCAGCAAAAACGATCCGTTCAACATTTCAACGGAAAGAAAACAGACCTTCCGCAAAATTATCCGATCTTATTCCCCACACCCGTTAATAAAATTGAGAAATTCTTATATGAAGGAGAATTTTTTATTCTGAGCTCAAAAAAAGAATTGCTGAAGACTTATCTTTCCGATAACTATTATGACAGACACTCCTATGATTATTATAAAACGCATCATGGATGTGAGGTTTTATTTGATCATATTTCTGTAAAGCCTAAAGGACAGTTTGCTCTGGCAAAAAACAGACAGCAGCATTTTATTTTGTGTCAGTACCAGAATGATCAGAAATTACTATCAAAACTCAATATCAATACGAAGGAATACTCGGAGCAGAATCTCACTGGGATGAATATTCCTGAGTTTTATAAGCTGATTTATTTTGGGAAAAGATTTTATCTCTATCATCCTGATGAGTCTGCCCACTATAAAATAAATCTGGAAGGAAACATCTCTGTAGAACCCATTACCGGAAAAGATAAAGAGTTTGAAAAAAATAACATAAAAGCTGCGGCTGAAGTGGCAAAGCTGAAGGGAAGCGGACTGAGAATTATCAATAATTTTAACAAAATAGGAATCAATCAACATGAAAATCTGGTTGTTTCCGGACATGAACTGTACAGTACTTCTGAAAATACACTGGATTTTTCAAAGAACAAATATGATCTTAAAATTTTTACAGAGCAGAATAAAAATAAATTCACATTTCCGGATGGAAGTGAAATCATTACAGATTCAAGAGGAATGTTAACTTTCAGGAGCAGTAATAAAAGTATTGAAGAATTCTTTATCCCCTCTACACTGGGTGGTTTTTTGTCATTGGCTACTTATACTGAGTTTGGCGGATCAGAATATTATCTTCCGGAACATGCCCTGCTGAAAGTAAGAACAATGGATGATATGTGCGACAGGTTTTTGAAACCGTTTATAGAACAGATTTTGGATTATGGAGCTTAGAATAAAACCTTTCCCGAAAAATAATTATCCTAAAAAAGGGCTTTTGATCAAAGGTGCTTCACCTGTGGTATGGCTTCAGGAAATGGAAATGCTTGGAATCAATTTAAGCCAGGTGAAATCTTATGCTGTTCCGGCAGATGTTCCTAATGTTTTGTATGGCTGTTTTCTCATTTTCAATGATCTTGCTCCACAGGAAATAGGAAAGAATTCTTATTTTCAGAGTGTGGACGACAGGCTATTTATCCCGGAAAACACTGCTTTTTATCCTAAAATAAATCCGGAAGACTGGGCACAGCTTGATTCCCGTTTTCTGATCATGCATCCCGAGTTCGGACTGGTAAAACTATCAGAAGAAATCGACTGGATTTCGTTGATTCAGCAGCCGGATATCATCAGTGAAAATGTCAGAAAACCATTGAATGGTGTTTCTATTCCTCAAAAAATAGAAAGCTATACGGTTGAAATGGATGACGAAAAAGTCATGGAAACACTGCTGCCAAAACAAACCGAAGAAGAATGGATGAACAACCTGCCGTTTGACCTTAAAAAAGTAATGGCCGGGAATAAAAAAGAAATAGAAAAATATTTACAATATATTGAGAAATATCCCGGACGTGCAGTAGAGCTGGGGGTGTCTCTGGATGTCATGGGGACCTCAAGAGGAGATGGCTTTGGGAAATTTACCTGGCTGGAAGGATTATTTGGCGGAGGTTCCAATGGGAAAAAAGAAAGTGCAGGAACAAGAAATTTCCGCAGAGTATTCTGGGCGGTGATCGTAGTGGCTATTGTTTTGAGAATTGCGCTGCCCTCAGATAAAAGTAACAAAGAACAGGAAGAGGCAGGTCCTTCTTCAGGAAAGATTGAAAGCAGTACGGTAAAAGAGCCGGCTGATATGCTCGCCTTCCAGTCCGGGACCTCGGAAATTGATCTTAAGATAGACTCTCTGTATCATCAGGAGAGAAAGGGATTGTCCAAAGAACTCATTCATGCCGGAATCATAGAATCCAAAACAAAAGAAGACAAAGAAAATTATAAAAAAGCAGGGGGAAGAGATGTAGGTGAAATAGGAAAGGATATCGAAAAGCTTGTGAATAAAGAAAAACAAAGCCGGGATTCTCTTAAAACTATTTACACTAAGAAAATTACCAAACATCTGGAGCAGAATACCGAAAAACTTCAGCATAAAATTTCAGATTCCCTGAAACAGTATACCAAAGGAAAGCCGGTAAATGGTGATGTTGTGAAATATCTGCTGAAAAAAAGAAAAGCTTTGATGGCCGATTCCTTAGGTAAGCTATACGGGACACTGGATGTTGTAGACCCTTCTTCCGCTTCAATTGATAAGTCGAAGGTGAAAGCAGTAGGGACAGAAGGAACTCCGCTGGAAAAAAAAGCTCCCGTTTCAGATATTCTGTACATGGTAATTCTGATGATTGCGGGAGTGGGACTGTACTCATTTCTGTTTAAAAATAAATCCTTGAATCTTGGAGGGGATAATGTACCTGCCTGGGTGAAGTTTGTTTTAATTGCAATCCTTGTAGCTATGCTGGTGTACCTGTTTTACCCATTGGTAAAAATGTTTGGATACAACTGGTTTGTCTGGGTACTGGTGATCTGTGTAATGCTGCTCCTTTATCACCTGTTTCGGGAAGATAAAACCATTTTAAACTCCGATGATGATGAATAAACAGAAATTTATAGACAAATTTATGGCCGCATTTGTGCTGTTGGCCATATTTAAGGTGATCGGAATCATTGCCCAGCTGTTCCATGAAAGTTTCTGGAGCGTGATCGGAACCTTAGGTATTTTCCTGATTGTAGCCTTTATTATCCTTCTTGTGCTTACCTCTTTAAAAGATAAAGAACAGAATAGCAGAAATGCAGCAGGAAGAAAAGGCAGTGGAAGCAGCAGTTTCTATCTTGAAAACTCACTCTTTGACAGGATCCGGAGTAAATATGAAGAGCTCGCTGAAAAATATATCGCTGAAAATGATTATAAAAAAGCAGCCAGAGTCTATATGAATCTGCTGCAGGATAACTACAGGGGAGCAAAGACTCTGGAAAATGGAGGTTTTTACAATGAAGCAGCTGTAGTATATCTTAAGAAACTGAACAATAGGTCCGATGCCGCAGTTTGTTACGAAAAAGCAAAACAATACAAAAAAGCTATTGATCTTTACAAAGAAATGGAGCAGAAAGAAAAAGTGGGAGACCTCTATAAAGAAATCAACGATCTTAAAAATGCCCATTATTATTATCAAATGGTTGCGGACGACTATACAGAGAATAGACAGATGGTGAAAGCCTCTTTGATATACCGTAAAAAAATGGAGAAGACAGAAGAGGCACAGGAAGTACTGTTAAAAGGCTGGGAAGAAGATAAAGATGCATTCAATTGTTTGAATAACTACTTCGCCAATATCTTTGATATTAAAAAGCTGGAATCGGAAATTCTGAATTTATATGAAAAAACTCCGGCCAATAGAAAGATTACTTATCTGGATGTAATGAAATATGAATTCAAAAAAGATCCGAAATTACATGCAGTTACAAGAAATATAGCCTATGAAATTATTGCTGAAAAAGTAGCTACCCGCTCCGAAATTGTCAATGAACTGAAATATTTTAATCCCAATGATGAGGTCATTCTGAAAGATATTTCAAGATTCAAAACAGGAAGAAATAAAATGTTTAGAAATTAAAGAGAAAATAAAATGGACAATACTGCTAAATATCTTCATTTTAAATATGATAATAGAAATCCCTTTGAAATTGCACAGGAAATAATATCAAAAGGCAAATCGCCATTATACGTAGTAAGAGAAATTAAAGAAAAGTTTCCTGCATTTTCATTATTGGAAGCCAAAGAAGTTGTTGTTATAGCAACTTCAGAACATAAAAGTCTTTATGATTACCAAGGAGAGTTATTCACACAACTTGAAAAACTTGATGATGAAATAAACAATATTAATTAATGGAATAGAGAACATTTTTTTGTGCCTTTCCGTATTCTAAACCTTCCCGAAATTGTGAATATTATAAAATAATATCAAAAAAGATTTATCTTTGCACCAGAAAATTATGACAATACAAAGAGCACATATCAATGCAGAACTA
>JASLCD010000071.1 GCA_030146295.1 Chryseobacterium sp. | reverse complement strand
CTTGTTAAAATAGTAAAATGACAAATAAACTAAAAATCACTTTTCTTCTTGGGATTTTCATCATGATATTCTCTTCAAATATGATGAATGCCCAGCTAAAACAAGGAGATTTGGTGGATGGTATTGCAGCTGTTATCGGGAATGAGATTGTCTTGGAATCTGATGTAAACGAGCAGATGAATTATGGGAAACAGCAGGGAGCTACCAATACAGACAAGTGTGAGTTCCTGGAAAACCTTATCAGCAATAAGCTTCTTGTATATGAAGCAAAAAAAGATACCTTAATTGAAAACCGTTCTGCAGCAATCAAGGAGCAGGCTAACGCAAAATACCGTCAGTTGCTTTCTCAATTTCCGGACGAAAAAACATTGCTTGCCGCTTATAAGTTCAGAAATGCTTATGAGATGAAGAATGCTATCGAAAAAATAGACACAGACCAGTATTACGGGCAGGCAAAATACCAGAGAGTAACGGATAAAGCCGACGTAACGCCTAATGAGGTGACTGACTTTTATAATATGTATAAAACACAGCTTCCACAGGTAAAGGATGAGGTTACTTTAGCTCAGATTATGATCTATCCTACATTAACAGAAGCTCACAAACAAGACCTTATCAACAGATTGAAAAAGATCAAGAAGGATATTCTTGGAGGAGAGACTTTTGAGAGCCAGGCTAGAATTTATTCTGAAGATGAAGGATCTGCTGCAAACGGAGGTTTGTATAAGAATATTAACAAAGGACAAATGGTGAAGCCGTTCGAAGCTGCTGCATTGAACCTTCAGGAAAATGAAATTTCTGATCCTATTGAATCTGAATTCGGATTCCACATTATCCAGTTATTGAAAAGGTCTGGTAAAGTATATGATGCAAGACATATCTTGTTAAAAGGAGTACCTACCGATGATGAGCTTAAAACAGCAAAAGCAAAATTAGACAGCATCAGAGGTCTTATCGCAAGTGGTAAAATGACATTTAAAGATGCCGCTTTTAAATTCTCAGATGATAAAAGAACAAAATTCAATGCAGGAATAATTCCTGGAGCAGATGGTTCAGATAAAATTGAAAGAGAAAGTATTCCGGGAACAATCAGCTACGAATTAGCAGGATTGAACAAAGGAGACATCACTACCGCTTTTGAAGACGAAGAAAATAAGAGAAAGGAGATCAAAATCATTAAAATTGAAGACGTGATTCCTTCTCACCAGATTACCCTGGAAACAGACTTCAGCAGAATCAAGCAGATGGCGCTGAATAAAAAGAAAAACGAAATGGTTGAAAAGTTTGTGAACTCTAAGTTACCGACAACTTTTATCTCCATTGACGGACGTTACGACAACTGTAGCTTTAAGTCTAACTGGAAGAAACAATCCGTAAAGAAATAAAATGAAAACCTTCAGAACTTCTGAAGGTTTTTTTTTGCATAAAAAGCGAAGTATAAGCTCCTCTGATTTCGTTATTGAATTTAAATCCTGTATTTCTATATACTGAACAGTCTATTCAATATCTTTACAAAAACCAACACTATGGATTATGCTTTTTATCTTAATGAGTTTCATCTGGCTGCAGCAAAAGTACCCGGAGAAAAATTTGAAAGTGAAGGACTGAAGATATCCGTTGATGTTGTTCTGGAATCTGCAGCCCTTAAAATCTATAAACCTCAATGGTCCGGAGAGCTCCACTCACCGGAGAATGCTGCAGGGAGAATTTTCTTTTCAATATGGATAAATGATAAAACGATTCAGGAAGGAAAAATGTATTATAATATCCATGCTTTAAAGCTGAGGGAGCTGAAAAACTATTTGATATCCAGTAGAAATTTTGCGCAGGATTTCCGGAATGAATTTATAAAGTATCAGAAAGATTGGCCTAATGTAAATGTAAAATACGGTCCATTAACATTAATGCAGGGCTGGGTCAGTCTTAAAACAGATAATATCCAGAAAAATGCATACGAACTGGTTCAAAATTTTTTCAAAATAAGTTTTGTTATAGATTCACTGCTAGAAAAATATAAAAAAGATCGTGCTTAGCTGCTTTTCTGCATTTTTTTTACTAGATAGAAACGCTTGGCAACCATTGTTTTTAGTATTTTTACACATGAGCAATTTTATAGATTTCAACTCTGCAAAAAAACTTCATGATATGGAGGTCAGCAAAAACAAAATTTCACACCTTTTTAGTATTAAATATCCAATTATCCAGGCAGGTATGATCTGGCACTCCGGATGGAGGCTTGCTTCTGCTGTTTCCAATTGTGGTGGATTGGGATTAATTGGAGCGGGAAGTATGTACCCTGATATTCTGAGAGAAAATATCCAGAAATGCAAGCAGGCTACAGATAAACCTTTCGGGGTAAATGTACCGATGTTGTACCCCAACATTGAAGAGATCATTCAGATCATTCTTGAGGAAGGAGTCAAAATTGTGTTTACATCAGCGGGTAATCCGAAGACGTATACAGAAACCCTTCAGAAAGAAGGAATAAAAGTGGCTCACGTAGTTTCTTCTACCAAATTTGCTGTAAAATGTGAAGATGCAGGAGTAGATGCTATCGTTGCAGAAGGTTTCGAAGCAGGAGGCCACAATGGAAGAGATGAAACGACAACATTCTGCCTTATTCCGAATGTGAAAAAACATATTTCTAAGCCGTTAATTGCTGCAGGAGGAATCGCCTTAGGTTCACAGATCAAAGCAGCAATGATCCTGGGAGCAGATGGTGTACAGATCGGATCCCGTTTTGCCGCTACCACAGAAGCAAGTGCCCATGAAAACTGGAAAAAGAAAATTACAGAACTGCAGGAAGGAGATACACATCTTACGTTGAAAGAACTGGCACCTGTAAGAATGGTTAAAAATAAATTCTTCAATGAACTGGAAGATATTTATGTGAACGGAAGAGATAAAGACGCATTAATTGCCTCATTGGGAAGAGCCAGAGCAAAACGCGGAATGTTTGAAGGTGATATGGAAGATGGCGAGCTGGAAATAGGCCAGGTTTCTGCGCTGATTGATGAAGTTCTTCCGGTGGAAACTGTTTTCAATCAACTGTTAAAAGAATTTGAAGAAGTAAAAACGCCAACTTTTTAAATATAATTTTATTCAGTGAAGGGAAGAATAATTGATGTAAAGGGTAAAAAATTATATACTGAACACTATAATCCGTTTGAAGGCAGACCTACCATTGTTTTTCTGCATGATTCACTCGGTTCAGTACAACTCTGGAGAGATTTTCCTGCTAAGCTGTCTGAGGTTACAGAATGCAATGTTTTGATCTATGACAGGTTAGGATATGGAAAATCATACCCAATGCTTACTCATGAAAGACCGGTAAATTATATGGAGCTGGAAGCAGACCTGTTGAATGATGTATTGATTGAAATGAATATTGATAACGTTATCCTTTTCGGACACAGCGACGGTGGAACAATAGCCTTGATCACCTCTGCAAAATATCCAGAAAGAACAAAAGCAGTTATCTGTGAAGCAGGTCATATTTTTGTAGAGGACGTCACTTTAAAAGGAGTGTATGATGCCTGGGAAGCTTATAAAACAACCAATCTTCCGGAGCGCTTACAAAAATACCACGGGGATAAGGTAGAAATGCTTTTCAGAGCATGGACGGAAACCTGGACACGTGAAGACTACAGAACCTGGAATATCGAACATCTGTTGAAGTACATTGCTTGTCCATTATTATTCATCCAGGGAGAAGCTGATGAATACGGAACATTGGATCAGGTAGAAAAAACAATTACTCAGGTGAGCGGAAGTGCTGAGAAATATATTATTCCTAATATCGGACATACACCGCATAAAGAAGTTCCTGAGCTCGTGTTAGAAAAAGCAGCAACATTTATCAGAGAAAATTCTTAATCAGAAATTTTGTGCACAATATAAAATAAGGCACCTTTTCAATAGGTGTCTTATTGATGTAAAAAAGGAAAAAAATTAAAATAATATCCCTTTCAATTACAGCAATTGGAGTTCCTTAGCAATATTTTCTCTTGCCTTAGACTCATATTTATCCTTAAAATAATTTGTTTTAAAGATGCTTTCGAGTTCCAGAAAATGCTTGAGTACTTTTTTTCGTCCAGGTTTATAAAGGAAATCAGGATAAATGGAATATTCCTTTCTTATATTCTGAGTGTATTCTAAATAAGTCTTAAAGTCTTTGCCCAGTACAGAAAGATCAGCATCCAATAGATAATTGGTATCCTCATGATCAGACTTCTGGTGCAATTTTGTGGCAAGAATCTGTTCCGAAATAATTGAAATGTTATTCTTATCTGCATGAAGTTCGGTAAGCCTTTTTTCTGCTTTGGCCGCACTTTTCTCCTCATTAGTTTTGGAACTTGCATCGTAGATAACATCATGATAAAATACTGAAAAAGAAATAGCCGTAAAATCTGAGATATTACTTTTCACCGCCTCAAGTTCACGGAACATATTTTCAAGATGAAGAAGATGATGATAATGTCTTCCTTTTTCAGAGTATTTCGTTTCAATCTCTTTCCAAAGACTGTTAGCCAGGTGCTGATCGTTTGTAAACAAAGAACAAAGCTGTTCAAATTGATTTTTCAGATTCATAGAAATAAGGATAAAAAAAAGGAACTTTTAAAAAGTTCCCTGATTTGCTTCCAGAACAGCCTTCAGCTCAGCCCAGCCTCCGCCGTTATAACCGTCCTTTAGTCCTTGGGTGGTAAGATAATCCAATGCTTTTCCGCTTCTGTTTCCACTTCTGCAGAATAAGATTACCGGCTTTTCAATAGATAGAATCTCATCCTGTCTATCTTCTACTTCACCAAGAGGAATATTCTTAGCACCATCTATATTACCGTCCATTTCAAGCTCCATTGGCTCACGAACGTCTATTAATTCATAGTTCCCGGATTGTATTACTTCTATTAAAGACATAGTTGTTTGTTTTAAACATTAAATTGGAAACGAAATTACGCAATTTTTTTTTGAAAAAAATCCTAATTAAAACATAAATTTTCAGAAAAGAACCAGTATCAGGATAGAATAAGAGATTGATGCCTGAATAAGAAGATTGATAAAATAATCTTAATTTTGCAGAGTGAAATTTATGAATGCAGGCGCCGAAAAATATTCCCAACTCATCAAGTCCAAGGCTAAAAGTTTTGGATTCCAGAATTGTGGCATTTCCAAGGCTGATTTTCTGGAGGAAGACGCTCCCCGTCTTGAGAAATGGCTGAAGAACAACTATAATGGCGAAATGAAGTACATGGAAAATCATTTCGATAAAAGACTTGACCCCAGGCTTTTGGTGGAGGGGTCGAAATCTGTAATTTCACTTTCGTATAATTACTTTCCCGAAGAAAAAATTTCAATATTAGAAAATTATAAGATCTCAAAATATGCCTATGCAGAAGATTATCACGAAGTAATCAAAGAAATTCTCCGCGAAATGGTAGCTGAGCTGCAGGAAGAAATCGGAGAGTTCGGATTCCGGGTTTTTGTAGACTCAGCACCCATTATGGAAAGAAGCTGGGCTAAAAAATCGGGGATTGGCTGGGTAGGAAAAAATGCAAACCTTATTACCAAACAAAACGGGTCTTTTTACTTTCTGGCCGAAATCATCTGTGATCTGGAGCTCATTGCCGATCATGCCACCACAGACCATTGCGGAAGCTGCAGAAAATGTATTGATGCATGTCCTACAGATGCCATCGTTTCTGAAAAGATCATTGACGGAAGCCGTTGTATTTCTTATGCAACCATTGAACTCAAAAATGAAATTCCGGATTATTTTAAAGATAAAATGGAAGACTGGATGTTTGGATGTGACATCTGCCAGGATGTTTGCCCATGGAATCGTTTCTCAGCCCCCAACAAACAAAGCCGTTTCCAACCCAATGAAGCCTTGAAAAACTTCAAAAAAAACGAATGGAAAGAAATTACCCAGGAAATTTTCTCTGAAATCTTTAGGAAATCCCCCGTGAAAAGGACCAAATTTGCAGGGCTGAAGAGAAATATTGAGTTTTTGCAGAAACCTTCTGACTGATTTTTCCCTGAACTTTCGGTGACAATCCCCCCTTTGGAAATTTTTATAGTTCCAAACCAGAGCTGATAATCGACCATTCCTTAAATTTTTAGCTTTAAGGAGGTAAAGATTTATACCGTTAAGTTGTCTGAAAAACCCTTCCTATAAAGAAAAATTGACTTTCAGGAGATTAAAATCTCACCGAAAATCAACGTTTTTTTTGTATTCTTTTAGGAGCAGTTTTTACTCTTACTTTAAATCTTTTTTGGGATTTGATATTTTTACGCATATTTGTGAATATTTCGTAACTAAA
>JASLCD010000065.1 GCA_030146295.1 Chryseobacterium sp. | reverse complement strand
GTTGTTAAGTACATTCCAATATTGTTTAATGATTATTATGTAACGGGTGCAAAATTACGACTATTTTTTGATTCTGCAAACATTATTGATTTCATAAATCAAATTTGATAGAAAAAAATGTTAAAAATTTCTTAATAAATATGATGCAATCCAACGAAAAGGCAGTAATTTTGCATTCGAATTACAAATGAAAAAAATTATATTTTTTACAGCAATTGCTACTTTTTTATTCTTCGGCGTTACTTCGGTAAAAGCTCAGAAAGCTGCTGATGACAAAATAAAAAAAGTTCTTTACTTCAATCCGGAAGTAGAGCCTGATGTTGATGAGATAAAAGATCCTACCAATACTGCATTTTTTGATGCTGTTTCTGATAATTTCGGCAGCAGAAGAAACAAAATGCTCCGGGCAGAAGTTCAGGTTCCCTTTGACAGCATAGATAAACAGACCATTGTAGATTACTGCCTCAATAACGACGCTGATTTTGCTATTGTTTCCAAGGTACGGTATTTCAAAGTAGGTCTGGGAAAATATGTTTTCTCCAATCAGGTAGTAGTCAGCATGAAACTTTTTGGTGCTGATGGGAATCTTGTCACAGAAACAGACCATGATACTTACCGGAAAAATATGCGTCTGCTGGGTTCTACCGTAAATTCTGTTAAAATAGGAACCGAAGGAGCCATCAAAGGAATCATCAAAAAACTGAGAAAACTGAAACCAACGGAAGCGGAGCTTTAAGCTTAATTTTCAAAGTTTAAAATTGGAATAAAAAAAACCTTTCTGATGAAGGTTAATTTTGCTTCATCGCCTGATTGCAAATTTTTACCGCTAAGATCAACCACACTATCAGGAAATTCATACTTCTTTCATAGCCGTTATCCCATAGAACATCTGTAGGGCTATCAATACTTTGAATCTTTTCATTAGGAATGTCCGGGTGGATCATGCTGCTATAAAATATGTGCAGCTTATCCAAATCCTGAATTATAAATATTTTCATGTTAAATAAAGCACTTGTTCGCACTTAAGAACAGGTGCTTTTTGATTAAAAAACCTCATAAACAACTGATTAGCAATTAAATATTTTCACCAAATAATGATTTATTGAATATTTTTTACTATTTTAGTCAATATTAAAACCTGAATCACATGAAAAATCTAAAGAAACTCAGTAGAGAAAAAGCAAAGCAAATAAATGGTGGATTTGTTGAAGGATGCAGTGATGCGCATCCATGCGCTGCAGGATTTTGCTGCTATGGAATTTGCTCACCTTTCATCTGTCTTGAATAAGATCTAACTTAACTTTATAAAATCAAATCACATGAAAAATCTAAAAAAAATCAGTAGACAAGCACAAAAGGAAATCAAAGGGAGCGGACCTTTCAAAAAATGCACAGAGCATTATCAGTGTCCGGGCGGATCATGCTGCCATAATACTTGCGTACTCAATCCATGTCCTTTGGAATAATCCATGATCATTACAGATGAGGCTGTATCAAAAGTCAGGTTATTTGACTTTGATACAGCCTTATTTTTATTTAAAACATCAAATAAAACATTGATTTATAGTAAAATATTTTCACCAACAAATGAATAATATAAAAATATTTACTATTTTAGTTCAACATTAAATCTAAACTATATGAAAAACCTGAAAAAACTCAGCAGACAAGCTGCCAAAGAAATCAATGGTGGTTTAGGACCATTCAGATGCAGTATTACAAGACCTTGTTCCGTTGGATATTGTTGTAATGGAGAATGTCTTGATCATGACTGTATGATAGAACCTTAATCCCAATCTATTTATAATTATGAAAAACTCAAATCTCAAAAGACTCAACAGACAAGAGCAAAAAGGAATAAACGGAGGTGCCATCAAAAAATGCGGTGACGATTCGGATTGCGGACCTTACAATTGCTGTACAAACAGTGTTTGCATACATATTCCTACTTCAGAATGTGGACCAATTTAAAAAAATATTGGAATTTTAAATTTAATTTTTGACATCCGTTCCGACGGGTGTTTTTTTTGCTCTTATACTGAAGCACTAAACTTTAATTAATCCTTAATTTTGCCAGTTTATTGCTTAGTCTTAAAAATTTGAATTATTTTTGCATATCCAAAAAATTTCACGTTTTGAATTCTAGAGACGAACTTATCTTCAACCCTGCCGATATTGCCGAAACTCTCAGCGAACTTCCTGCTGATGAGAGGCTGCTCGCGTTTCTGAAGGTTCCGAAAGAATACAAAGCGGAAGTTTTCTCACATTTAGACCCTGATTTCCAGGAAGACACCATTAGAAGTATCGGAAGCGACGAAGTTTCTGAAATTCTGAATGCCATGACTCCGGATGACAGGACTGCTCTTTTCG
Organism: Chryseobacterium sp.; assembly: GCA_030146295.1. Taxonomy (GTDB): domain Bacteria; phylum Bacteroidota; class Bacteroidia; order Flavobacteriales; family Weeksellaceae; genus Chryseobacterium. The sequence goes on along the minus strand of JASLCD010000065.1, from coordinate 2,896 downwards.
AGGACTTCCCGGATGAGCTTATCAAATATTCAATCAATCATCTTAATCCACAGGAAAGAAGAATTGCTCTAAAACTTCTTGGATACAACTCAGATTCTATTGCCCGTCTGATGACTCCTTATTATATCCAGATCCGTAAGGAATGGACAGTAAAAAGATGTCTGCAGCAGATCAAAAAGGTAGGAAAAAGAGTGGAAACCATGAACTACCTCTATGTGGTGGATGAAAGAAACCGCCTGATTGATGACCTTGCTATCGGTACTTTGCTGCTGGAAGAAGAAGACACACTGGTTTCTGATATCACAGACAATCATTTTGTAGCCATTACCACCACTACTTCCAAGGAGGATGCGGTAACCTATTTTGAAAAGTATGACCGTGGTGCTCTTCCTATCATTACGGAAGCAGGTGTCCTGGTAGGAATCGTGACAATTGATGACATTCTGGATCAGATTGAACAGCAGAATACGGAAGATATTCAGAAATTCGGGGGATTGGAAGCATTAGACCTTCCCTACATCCAGACATCCTGGACTGAAATGATCAAAAAAAGGGCAACCTGGCTGATCATTTTATTTGTTTCAGAAATGCTGACTGCTTCTGCAATGGGATATTTTGACAAAGAAATTGAGAAAGCCGTTGTTTTAGCATTATTTGTTCCGTTGATTATCTCCAGTGGAGGAAATTCCGGATCACAGGCAGCCACATTGATTATCCGTGCAATGGCGCTTCAGGAGATCAGTCTTAAAGACTGGTGGTATGTGATGAAAAAGGAAATTATCTCCGGATTATGTCTTGGAGCCATTTTGGGAGTTATCGGATTTATCAGGATCATGCTTTGGCAGCAGATAGGCCTTTTTGATTATGGCCAGTATTGGGTTTACGTAGGATTAAGTGTTTCTGTTTCCCTGATTGCCATTGTGTTGTGGGGAACGTTATCCGGTTCTATGATCCCATTTGTCTTAAAGAAATTAAACCTTGACCCGGCCACCTCTTCTGCTCCATTTGTAGCAACATTGGTGGATGTTACAGGACTTATCATCTATTTTACCGTAGCCGGAGCTTTCTTAACCGGAAAACTTTTGTAATTTTAGGCATCATCTAATATGCCCATATGAAAATCGTTTCACTTGTACCCTCTATTACTGAGGCTTTATTTGACCTTGGGCTCACCGAAAATGAAGTTATCGGGAGAACAAAATTCTGCATTCATCCTCAGGATAAAATAAAAAATGTAGCCGTAATCGGCGGGACCAAAAATATCAATATTGATAAAATAAAAGCATTGCAGCCGGATCTTATTCTTGCCAATAAGGAAGAAAATGTAAAAGATCAGGTGGAAGCTTTGATGACAGATTTCAAGGTAACTGTAACCAATATTGAAACCATTGAAGATAATTATTACCTGCTCAAAAACCTTGGAAAACTTTTCGGAAAGGAAGAGAGAGCCCAGCTTTTTAATCTTAAAATATATGAAATCCTGAATCAGGCGAAGCTGGAAACACCTGTTAAAGCAGCTTATCTTATCTGGAAGAATCCTTATATGACCATTGGTTCAGATACATTTATTCACCGAATTTTATCCGAGATTGGCTTTGAAAATATTTTCAAGGATAAAACCCGCTATCCTCAAATTACTCATGAAGATCTTGCGGAAGCTGATGTGATCATGCTGTCTTCTGAACCGTTTCCGTTTAAAGAAAAACATATTGAAGAACTGCAGGTTTTCTACCCCGACAAAAAGATTATGATCGTAGATGGCGAAGCATTTTCCTGGTATGGAACTCATATTGCGAAATGTGAGAATTATTTTAAAGAATTGCTGGCTGAAATCCATCTGATGAGGCAAAGCTGATTTTCTCACCTTACCTATTAACTTTAAACAATTAGCATCTATGTCTGATACCCTTATATTATCTGAAGGAACAGAGTTTGACCACGTGATTCAGGAAGTATCAAAATACATCCATCTTTATGTCATGGCATTTGAAAAGAATGATCGAACCATCACACAACTGGATAAACGTGAAAATATGTATGGCGGAAAAGGAACTGTATATATGCTGCAGATGTTTGATCAGAAGGATCTTGCTCATAACCGTTTGGCCGCGTATATGGTTTTACTGAATAAAGGTGATGAATCCGGGTTTCACACTCATAATCAAAGAAATGAACAGGAACTGTACGTTGTAATACACGGAAACGGAGAGTATCGCGAAAGAACCGGAATTGAAGGACCAATACGAAAGAAAATTCTTCAAAAAGGAGATATTACGGCCATCAGCTCTATAGGTTACCATTCTATTGAAAACACGGGAGATGAGCCTTTAATCATGTTTGTCATTACTACTTATAATCCGTAAATATTAGCTGTAAATCAGGCTATACATTCCAATACCTACACAAAACTCCGACTAAAAAGCCGGAGTCTGTAGTATATTCGTATTGAAATTCAATTACAAAATCTTAGAAACTTCATTACAAAGCCATTCTAATAATTCCCTATCTTCATTGGTGAAAGGATCTACTGTATGAGAATCGATATCAATCTGACCGATGTTTTTTCCGTCTTTAAAAATCGGAACTACAATTTCGGCTTTTGTATCAATGGAGCAGCTTAAATAATTGCTTTCTTCGTTCACATCAGGAACCACAAATGTTTCATTGGAAACAGCAACCTGACCGCAAATTCCTTTACCATAAGGAATAATGGTATGATCTGTTGGTGCTCCTACGTAAGGTCCTAAAATCAACTCCTCCTTATCTCCGTTTTTGAAATAGAAACCCGTCCAGTTGAAGTAAGAGATCTCCTGATCCAACAAGTGGCAAACTTTTTCAAGTTTTTCTTCTGTATTATGTTTAGGACTTTCAAGAATTGAGGAAAGTCTTTTCTTTA
>JASLCD010000055.1 GCA_030146295.1 Chryseobacterium sp. | reverse complement strand
GTCTTTACGCATTTCCTCGCTCATTGCCTGTGCAATTACCTCACGAAAAGTATATTCTGCCATATTTATTCGAAAAATTTAGACTACAAAAATAGTGTTTTTTTATTATACACATCATAAAAAGGCTTCTCATTTGAATGATGAAGTCATAATATTAATTTTATTTAAAACGGTTTTTCTTCATAACCACTCAATTCTTTGTAATTTCCATAAGATTCTGAAAAAAATTCCTGTACATTCTTTTATCTACAAAAAATGACATCTCACTGGTGAAATGTCATTTAAAATTCTATTTAAACTTAAATTAATTAGCTTTCTCCCAAACCTGGGTTCTTCCTAATAAAGATAATCCTAAGTAACCTCTTACGTTCAGTTTATCACCGCTTCTTGTAATGGTACATTTGTATGTTTTTCCTGTTTTAGGGTCCGTAATGGTTCCTCCTGTAAACTCATCACCGTCTTTTTTCAGTCCTCTGATGATTTCCAATCCTAAAATTGGTTTTCCTTTTCTGTCATCCTTACAAAGCGTACAGTTCGGATCAGCAGGCTTTATCAATAACTGAGAAACTTTTCCGTAATATTTCCCGTCTGATTTTTTGTACACTTCAACAATAGATTTTGCCTGTTTTGTCTCATCATCTATCGTTTTCCACTTACCTTCTATCTGTGCGAATGTAAGTACTCCACATAGAGAAAGCGCAAACGTTAACAATATTTTTTTCATATTTCTTATAGTTTTAATTTTAATACAATATTCTTATCTACGTATTGATAAAAATATAAATTAATTTTCAATGAACAAAAACTTTTGTTATACAAAGCATAAAGAGCTCATGAAAAGTAAAATAGCAAAGCTGCTCAAATACCGATTTTAAAATCAGTCTGCTTTTCTATTTTCTAGCTTAATATAGCTTTCTGTTAATTACTCTATCCATATAATCCTGATACCAAGCTTTTGCTGTTTTCTTTCCGGCTTCAACTTCAGGATTTTTAGCTTCATTCATGATATTTTTTTCAAGGCTCAAATCAGATTTATCATAGACTCCGATAATTTCTTTTCCATCAAAACGGTAAATATAATTTCCGATCATGAACTGATCTGTACTTCCATCAGAATTTACAACTATGAAAGGATACTTTTTATCACTTACCAAACTTCTGCCCCAGCTTCTGATAGGTTTATTGTATCCGATAAGATCTGCCAATGTAGGATATATATCTGCCTGCTGTGCTATTTCCTGACTGACTCCTTTGAGCTGATAAGCAGGATTCGGAGAATAGAAAACCAATGGAACGGCGTAACGGTTCATCGCTCTTTCATATTCCGGATAATACACCTGATTGGTGTGATCTCCTGTGAAAACAAAGATGGTATTGTTATACCACGGCTGTTTTTTTGCGGTTTCAAAATATTGTTTGATGGCATAATCCGTATACTGCATCGGTTCATGGATTTCAATTTTCCCTTTTTTAAATTTACCGTTATATTTTTCAGGGATTTTAAAAGGATGATGCGATGATGCTGTAAATACAGTGGTCATAAAAGGTTGTTTCTTTCCAACATTCTTAGCGAAATACTGAAGGAAAGGCTCGTCCCAGATTGCCCACATTCCATCGAAGTCTTCATCATGGTTGTATTCTGTTTTTCCGAAATAATGTTTAAATCCTAAAATATTTCCGAAACCAAGGAATCCCATAGAACCATTGGGTGCTCCATGATAAAAAGAAGTATCATAACCCAGATCATTACAAACAGACACAATAGACTGAATTTTCTGATTGGAATAGGGTGACCCGGTAAAGGCATCGGTAAGACTCGGAATTCCGGCCAATACACTGCTCATCCCATGAATTGATTGTCTTCCATTTGCAAAAGTATTGGGAAAAATAAGACTCTGGGTTGCCAGGCTGTCCATAAACGGCGTGTAAGAAACGTAATCTTTAATATCTTTATCTTTATTAAAAGCTCCGGAATATTCTCTCCCGAAGGACTCTACAATAAAAATAACAATATTGGGACGGTTTTCTACTTTTCTGTCATATACTTTATAAGGCTGTACATTTTCGTCAATATATTTTTTATCTACGAAATGAACTTCCTTAAAATTGTTGGTATTTAAAGTTCTGAAAAAGGAAAATGTACTGTTGAGCACCATATTTCCCTGCAATGGATTTGTTACAAAACGGGTAGCATCTACCATATTGATCGGTCTTGTACTGTGCTTGAAATCTCCTCTGATTCCTCCTACGACCAGTACCGCAGTGATGCACAGGGTAAGAATGGACGTAATAAAATAGGGAAGCAGTTTCAAAGGTTTCACCTCCTCCACTTTCACCCTTTTATAAAGGAAAACCCACAACATCATCAGGACAACAAACCAAATCAGCACAAAAGGATGCTCTCCCACAGAGATCATCAGGGTTTGAGAAACATTGGATTCATGTTCAGCTACCTGAAATACTGCTGAAGTAAGCCTTGCCTGCGAAAATTTATAGTAAATAAAATCCCCGAAATTCATTGCATAAGCTATCCCGTTGGTGACAAAATAAAGCCAGAAAAGAATTTTCTGAAAAACCTTTTTCGTATTGATTACCAAAGGCAGCAGACTAAGGAGTATAAATAATGCATTGACATATAAAATGGCAGTGGTATCGAAAGCTGTACCATGGAAGGCCAGCTTTATATATTCTGAAACAGAGTCAACTTTAATCAGATCTTTATTAAAATACCAGAATAACAGTCTGGCAATCTGGTAAAAAAAATAGGCTAAAAAAATCCTGTAAACTAGTGCCAGAACTTCCTGTTTTCTAAATCCTTTTAAAAATTTCATGGGACAAATTTACATCAAAATCGCTTTAATGCATTTTTTAGTGCAGATTATTTTGAGTTAGAATTTTTAAAAACTGTAATTTTGTGGTTATGAATTTTATAAAGAATAATCTGGCCAACGCCTTAACCCTGGCTAATTTATTTGCAGGTTGTATAGGAGCAATACATTTAATTTTAGGAGACTATCAGACTACGGCGATCTGCCTGATTCTCTCTGCCATTTTTGATTTTTTTGACGGCTTTGTAGCCAGAGCTTTAAAATCAAACTCCAACCTGGGACTTCAGCTTGATTCTCTTGCGGATATGGTAAGCTTTGGATTGATCCCGGGACTTACTATGTATAAAGCACTTGAGCCTTTTGGCGCGGAACTGCTTGGAATTCATTTTCCGTTCGAAATCAAATATCTTGGATTGATCGTTACCTTATTTTCCTGCCTGAGACTGGCCATCTTCAACCTTGATGAAGAGCAGCGTTATTATTTCAAAGGATTGAACACACCTACCAATACTGTTTTGCTGTTTGGTCTTTATTATGCATTTAAAGAAACCGGAACTTTTAGCTTTTTATTCAACAATGAGCTTCTCCTGATTCTTCTGACGCTTCTTATGTCATGGCTTCTCATCAGCCCGATTAAAATGATGGCAATGAAGTTCAAATCCAAACAATTAAAAGACAATTATCCTAAAGTTGTATTACTTGTAGGAGGTATTGCTATTCTTGCCTTATTTCAGGTAGTAGGAATTCCAATGCTTGTTATTTATTATATAGCAGTGTCTCTTGTTTTTCAGGGACAATTAAAATAGACCTCAGATATATATGAAACCCCTGTTAAACAGATTGCTTTCATATTCAAAATTAACACATTTTCAAATTATTAATGATCAACATGAATTTAAAACTCCATAAACCGCTTTGTATTTTTGACCTTGAAACCACAGGAACCAACATCGGAAAAGACAGAATTGTTGAAATCTGTATCTTAAAGGTAAATCCGGATGCCTCCAGAGAGAGCAAAACATGGCGTGTCAACCCGGAAATGCTTATTCCTAAAGAAAGCAGTGAGATCCACGGAATTTATGATGAGGATGTAAAAGATGCTCCTACTTTCAGAGATATTGCTTCCAAAATCATGGAAATGATTACCGGGAGTGATCTGGGAGGATTTAATTCCAACCGATTTGATGTTCCGCTTTTGGCTGAAGAGCTTTTAAGGGTAGGAATGGATTTTGATCTGAGTAAATTCAGATTGGTAGATGCACAGACTATTTTCCATAAAAAAGAACCTAGAAACTTAGGGGCCGCTTATCAGTTTTACTGTGGAAAAACATTGGAAAATGCACATTCTGCAGAAGCTGATGTAATGGCAACCTTTGAAGTTCTGGATGCACAGGTGGGAAAATACGATGATATTCCGAATGAGATCGCACCGTTAAGTGAGTTTACATTCCATAATAAGAATGCGGATCTTGCCGGATTTATAGGATATAACGAAAAAATGGAGGAAGTTTTCAACTTTGGAAAATACAAAGGCCAGGGTGTGAAAGCAGTATTCCAAAAAGATTTAGGGTATTTCGGATGGCTTCAGAATGCTGATTTCCCACTGTATACCAAAAAGGTTTTTACAAAGATTCAATTATCTAGCAGGTTTTAAAAATGTCTGAACTGGTTCGTTTTAAATTTTATGAGACTGCCCTTGAAGCTAACAGGGACAAACAGATCTTGGCTGAAAACGATATCAACAGCTTTATTGCGAATGAACAGCTGATCCAGTCGGACTGGCTGCTCTCACAGGCTGTTGGCGGGATACAGCTTCAGGTATTTGAAGAAGATCTTGAGAAAGCCAAAGAGGTATTGCAGGATTATAAAGACAATGAACAATATTCGCTGGAAGTAGAACACACCATTGAAAATCCTGAATTTGATTTTGTATGTCCGAAATGTGGTTCCAATCATATCTACCAGGATGAAAAGCTTGGCGGAATATTCGGGATCAGTGTGCTGCTTTTGGGATTACCTGTAAAAATTCCGGCCAATCTATATCACTGTTATTACTGTGGTAATGAATTTAAACGATAAAATGACTCCCTGATTATATTATAAGTATCAAATCAGGTTTAAAATATTCAAAGAATTATGAAAATAATCTGCATCGGAAGAAACTATAGTGAACACGCGAAAGAATTAGGAAATGAAATTCCTGAGAATCCTGTTATTTTTATGAAACCGGATACAGCGGTTCTGAAAGGAAATGATTTTTATATTCCTGAATTTTCCAATGATATTCACTACGAGCTTGAAGTGGTATTGAAAATTTCCAAAGGTGGAAAATATATCCAGAAAGAAACGGCCAATAAGCATTATGAGGAAATAGGTCTGGGAATAGATTTCACAGCGAGAGATCTTCAGAGTGAGCTAAAATCTAAGGGGCTTCCATGGGAGCTAGCGAAAGGTTTTGATGGTTCTGCGGTAGTAAGCAGTTTCTTTAAAAAGGAGAACTTCAGCCTTGAGACCCTTCAGTTTTCATTGTTAAAGAACAAAGAGAAAGTACAGGATGGTAATACGAAGGATATGATGTTCAATTTTGATGACATTATTGCCTTCGCCTCTCAGTATTTTACATTAAGAGTAGGTGACCTTATTTTCACTGGAACTCCAAAAGGGGTTGGAAAAGTGGAAGAAAATGACATTCTGGAAGCCTATCTTGAAGAGGAAAAAATCCTTGATATCCGAATATTATAAGTATTTAACATCAGAGTCTGGCAAATTTTCCCTATCTTTAGGTAACAAAATTAGAGGTTATGATAAATATTGTAGTACCCGTAGATTTTGGGGACAAGACAGACCAATTGGTAGACGGTGCCATAAAATTTGCAAAACAGCTTAACGGCAGAATTTACCTTATCCATGTAGCGCCATCAGATATCGGCTTTGCCATTGGCGATATGGGATTTCAATATTTTCCGGAAGTGGAAGCCAATGAAATCAGAGAAGAGCTGGTACAGCTTAATAAAATTGAGCAGAGAATCATTGCTCATGATATCGATTGCGAGCACCTTTTAAAACAGGGACTTGCCAAAGATATTATTCTGGAACATGCAAAGGCAAAAAATGCAGATTATATTGTGATGGGATCACACGGCAGAAGCGGAATCTATGATGTATTCGTGGGAAGCTTAACCAAAGGAATTACAAAAAGTTCAAGTATTCCTGTTCTGGTACTTCCAATTCACGACTAGAAAAAAGAAATTTTAATCGTTAGTAAATAAAAAAACCGATCAGAGCATATTGTCTGATCGGTTTTTTACTATATAACCAATTAATTAACCTTCTTTTTTGTAGATATTCGGATCGTAGTAAGG
>JASLCD010000051.1 GCA_030146295.1 Chryseobacterium sp. | reverse complement strand
TTTGTTAGTTAAGTTTAAATTTGAAACTCCCCAAATTTAACAATTCCTGAAAAAATGCGCAATTTTTCAGGAATTTAATTAGAATTAAAATAAATTAGTTGACGTTCAGTAAAAACGTGTACAGCTTTTTTGCCCCGGAAAGCACCTCATGGTAGTTTTCTTCAGCAACTTCCGTATCCAGAACCTCCTTGAAATTTTTCCACATTGGCCCTGTATTTTCCTGATAACATCCGAAAAAGTTGAAAGTAACCTCATCAAAACCTTCCGTTTTAGAAAGCTGCTTAGCAATTACGTTCCCACCAAGTGTAGAACCTTCAATCACATACATCGCTCCAAGCGCTTCATGCTCATTGCTGAATTCAAGATTGTGGGACACGGATTGATTTTCCAGGGAAAGGCTTTCCAGGTCTTTTTCAATAAGAGAAAGCTTCTTTCTTGCATCAAGCTGAAGTTTTTCTGCATATTTATCGGAAAGGCTGCTGAATATTTTGTCTTCGCTGTGAAGAAGCATCAGGTAGTTGGTATGAATTATTTTTTTATAATCCTCTAAAGTGAAAGTTTTGTTAAAAATCTTTTCAGAATTAAAAAGTTTCTCTGCTGCATCGTGATAATCTGCTGTATTCTGTTTAAGATATTCTGATACCATACATAACGTTTTAAAAGTTTCTCAAATATAAGGCTTTTTGAACGTTAAAATAAAGGAAGTTCCCTCACTGCTGCTTTCATAATCCACATTTCCCCCTATCCTTTTCATGATACGGTGTACAATAGACAGTCCCACTCCGTTTCCTTTAAACTTCTTGGCATTGTCCATCCTATTGAAGATTTTAAACATTTTATGTTTTTCCTCTTGAGGAATACCGATACCATTGTCGGAAATCCTGTAGATAATGGTCTGTCCGTCTTCTGTCCCTTCAATTTCCACTTTCGGAAGATCTTTATGGGACGAATATTTCACGGCATTATTGATAATATTGAGAAATACCTGATGAAGCATGGTTTTATCAGCCAGTACATCGGGACATTCTTTAATGATAATTTCACTGCTTGGGCTTCCGTAAGTCATTTTGGCGTTTTGAGAAATTTTCTCAATCGTATGAGCTGTTTTCAGGCTTTCAAGCTGTATTTCACTATGCTTGGCACGGCTGAGCTGAAGTACATCATGCATCATTTCCGCCATATTATCTATTTCCTCAATAATCGTATTGATCTTGGTTTTACTTTTTACAGAATCACCGGTAAGACTCCCCAGAAGCATCTGAGCGTTCAGTTTCATTACAGTCAGAGGCGTTCCCAGGTCATGGGAGATTGTGTAAGAAAAACTGTCAAGTTCCTCATTCACTTTTTTGAGCTCATCATTAAGCCTCTTGATTGCATTGTAATTTTTATGGGAAGTTTCTAAAATCAAATCCCTTACAGCCTGAAGTGCACTTACATTTCTGGAATTCCATCTTTTAGAATGACCTTTAATATTTTCTGTAAAAATACGGAATGATGTTCTTGGTGATATTATTTGTTTTTCTTCGCCATTCTGAGAAAACACCTCTACTTTTTTCTCCGGATTTCCCGCCCAGTTGATATGTTCATCAAACTCTTTTCTGAACCAGATCAGCATTTCATTTTTATCTCTTTCAATAAAATAGATCGCTATTCCTGCTGCATTTTCAGTCAGGTCAAGTTCTTTACCATGATCTTTAAGGAAGCTTCGGCTCACATAAATACGCTCATTGGTATTCTTAAGAGCCCATTCTGCAATTCTTCCAACGCTTTCCAGATCAGGAGTACTGCCGTCTGTAATTATATTTTCATCCGAGACAATGGCAAGTCCATCCGCCTCCGGTAACTTTCTGATTTCCGTTTTACATTCGATAAGAGAATCAAACAGATTATGATGTTTTAGAAATTCCGTTTTCATCTGAGACATTTTATCATTCAGTTCCAAACGGTAATTCAATTCGCTTTTAGATTTAAAAGATGAATAGGCATTAGCAGCAAGCGTAGTAAAAATTCCGGCTTGTACCCTGTCCTCAAGATCTATATGCTTGGGATCTACATTCTGGCAGGTTACCAACCCCCAAAGATGATCATCAATAATAATGGAAACACTAAAACTGGAAGCTGCTCCCGAGTTTTTAAGATATTGTCCATGAACCGGAGACATTCCTCTGGACGCTGAAAAAGTAAGATCAATATTCTCTGCTTTTTTACTTAAAATAGGAACTGTATCAGCATATACATTACTGAAGATTCTTTTCCTTTTTTTGAGATAAAGGTCCCTTGCCTGTTTTGGAATATCAGACTCCGGATAATGAAGCCCCAGAAAGCTCTCCATATTTTCACTTTTCTTTTCTGCAATTACTTTCCCGGAACCATCCATCATAAATTTATACACCATCATCCGGTCATAGTTGACAACCTTTGACAAGGTTTCCAGAAGATGATTCCAGAGTTCCTCCTCATTATCGATGATGTAAAAGTTATCATATTTATTGGAAATTCTTTTGTCAGGATTAACCAAAACTTCTTCAAATTCAAGAAAAATATAAGCATCACTCCGGAAGACCGAAAAGTGATACTCTTTTTCGCTGATAAAAATTTTGTCAAAGTAGGTTTCGTTTTTACGTCTGGTAAACCTTTCGAGAGAAGTGTATATTTCTGAGCTGATAATGGTATGGAAGTTTTCCGGAAATTCAGTGATATTTCTGTCGAAAAGTTCTTCCGGGCTTTCGATATTAAATAGATCCGCAATATTCCTACTAAAAAAAGTAATGGTGTGGGACTCTGCATCAATGCCAATCAAATAGCCAAAACTTTGTATAGAACCCGGAATATGGATAGGTTCCTCATGGCATTCTATAAAATTCATATATCTTTTCAGTCTGTCTATCAAATATAGTATTTTTTTGAATAGCTTTTTACTTTGTGGTATCTAATTTTAAATACCCTTCCGACAGGCATTTATGGAAAATAGCTAAGTAAAAAAAGCATAAGAGCCTATTAAAACATTCTTCATTTTAACCCCTTTTTGATGTCATTTCTTTAAAATATACAAAAAAAAATCCAATAATCAAATCATTCAATCTTTAACCATGATTCATAACATGGATTACACATTATTAACCTTAATAATTGTTTTATTTAAACAAATTTTGCTAAATTTATATCACCAAATAATGAATATGATTAAAATCCATTGAATTTTTCACAATAAATTCAACATAAAATTTAAATTCAAATAATACTATTATGAAAAAGTTCCCATTAATTTTATTTTCTCTGGTCCTCTCTATAGGATTATGGAATCCATCA
>JASLCD010000082.1 GCA_030146295.1 Chryseobacterium sp. | reverse complement strand
TTTTTGTTAATGTAAATTTATGAATTTATCCTTTAAAACTCATCTAAAAAATACTTCTATTGTTCTTCGAACCGTAATGTCCGCAGGAGCCCTTTATTCCTGTGCTACCTATAACGTACAAAAGGGCAAAAACTTATTTGAAGTAAAAGATTCTGAGATAAAATCCGAAAATGATTTTAAACTTTTTCTGATTGGAGACGCAGGAAACGCAGACGAACCTCAGGCACAAAAAACGCTGAGTTTACTGAAAGGTAAACTAGATTCTGCCGGAAGCAATTCTATGCTGGTCTTTCTGGGTGATAATATTTATCCCAACGGCATGCCCCCGAAAACAGATAAAGACTATGCCTCAGCCAAAGAAAAGTTGGAGAATCAGCTTGCCATAACCAAAAATTTCAAGGGTAAAACATTGGTCATTCCCGGAAATCACGACTGGTACAACGGACTGGAAGGCTTGAATGCTCAGGAAAGTCTGGTAAAAAAATACCTTGACGACAAAAAAGGATTTCTTCCCAAAAACGGATGTCCTATTGATGATATCAACATTTCTAAAGATATTAAGCTTATTGCCATTGATACAGAGTGGGTAATTACGAACTGGGACAATCATCCGGGAATTAACAAGAACTGCAATATTAAAACCCGTGAAGTTTTTTTTGATGAATTCAAAGATCTCATTATCAAAAATCAGGGTAAAAAAATCATTGTTGCCTTGCACCACCCCATTATCAGCAGTGGAACCCATGCAGGCTTTAATTCTGCAAAGTCCCATCTTTTTCCTTTAAAGAGTAAGATTCCTGTTCCTGGTGTTGCCAGTTTAATCAATATATTAAGAAGTTCTTCCGGAGCCAGTCCTGAAGATATCAATAACCAGCATTATGCGGATCTGGCCAACCGTCTGAAAAGTATTGTTCAGGATAAGGAAAATATTATTTTCGTTTCCGGACATGATCACAATCTTCAATACCATGAAGATGGAAATTTAAGACAGATTATCAGTGGTGCAGGTTCCAAAACAGACCCGTCTACCATTATAGAAAAAACTGACTTTTCTTACGGAGGCAGTGGTTTTGCTGTTTTAAATTTCAGAAAAGATGAAAGTACAGATGTTGAATATTTTTCTACAAAAAATGCACAGCTTCAAAAACTGACTCAAATTTCAGTAATTTCCAAGCCGGATGTGTTTGTGAATAATTTTCCAAACTCTTTCCCGAAGACATTCTCATCAACCATTTATCCGGTACAGCTTACTCAAAAAAGAAAATTTTACCGCTGGCTTTGGGGAGATCATTACAGGAAATATTACGGGATTCCGATTGAGGCTCCAACGGCCAATCTTTCAGAATTAAATGGTGGATATATCCCTTTCAGAGAAGGTGGAGGAAACCAGTCCAACAGTTTACGACTGAAATCAGCAGACGGACAGGAATTTGTAATGCGTGGAGTGAAAAAAAGTGCCATCCGTTTTCTTAACAATATGGCCTTCACAAAAAGTACATTGGGAGAAGAACTCACCGATACTTTCCCTGAAAAATTCTTATTGGATTTTTATACCACCAATCATCCCTTTACACCGTTTACCATTGGAAATATGTCAGAAAAACTGAATATTCTGCATAGTAATCCAAAACTATATTACATTCCTAAACAACAGGCTTTGGGAAGATATAACGAGAATTACGGAGATGAAATGTATATGATTGAAGAACGTTTTTCTTCTGATCCGAAAACATTGGCTTATCTCGGTAATGCAAAAGATATCGTTTCTACGGATGATGTATTAAAGAACCTCAACAAAAGCAATAAATATTCTGTTGACAGAGAATCCTACATCAGAGCAAGATTATTTGATATGCTTATCGGCGATTGGGACAGACACTCGGATCAGTGGAAATGGGCCGAATATGAAGTGGATGGCAAAGTAGTCTACAAACCTATTCCTAAAGACAGAGATCAGGCATTCAGCAAATATGACGGAGCTGCATTTAAGGTGATTATGAATGTTCCGGCAATCCGGCATATGAAAACCTTTACAGAAGATATAAGCAGTGTCAAATGGCTTGCTATGGAACCTTACCCAATGGATCTGGTCTTTTTAAAAGGGTCTGATCAGACAGAATGGGAAGCACAGGCAAAATACATTCAGGAACATCTCACTGATGCGGATATTGATGATGCTTTCCATAATCTTCCGAAAGAAGTACAGGATGACACTATTGCCGAAATCCAGAGAAAACTGAAAGTAAGAAAAACAAAACTACAGAGCTATGCCGCGCAGTACTATGATGTACTACAGAGAAAGGTTTCTCTGGCAGGAACTGTAAATCCTGATAAATTTGTCATTACCAAAAACGGACATTCAGTACTTGTGCAACAATATAAACTGGGCAAGAATAAAGATCAGAATGAGCTGGTTTTTGAAAAAAGTTATGATGATTCTAAAACAAAAGAACTGTGGATCTATGGTCTGGAAGATGATGATATCTATGAAGTAACAGGAACCGGAAGGCCTAAAATGAACATCAGACTGATTGGTGGATACAATCATGATACTTATAATGTTGCAGATGGAAGAAAAGTGAAGATTTATGATTTTAAATCTCAGAAGAATACCTATAACACCCATAACACAACCAAAAATATCACTGATGATTATGACATCAACAGTTATAATTATAAACACCCGAAATACAATTCCTTTGCAGGATATCCAAACCTTGACTACAACCCGGATGACGGAGTTATTGTAGGCGTTCTGGCCAATTATACAGTCAATAATTTCATCCGTGATCCTTTTACGCAAAGGCATAGCTTGAAAGCTAATTTTTATACTGCCACTGCAGGATTTAGCCTTACCTATAAAGGAGTATTTAAAAAAGCAATATCAGGCTGGGATTTCAATCTGGATGCATTTTATACGACCCCAAGGTTTTCTCAAAATTTCTTTGGACTGTCTAATGAAAGTGAATATGATGAAGATAGTACAGAAAGAGAATACAACAGAGCCAGAATTTCAAAATTCAACTTTGCACCTTCCATCTCTCGGAAGAGCTGGATGAATCTAAGCCACCAGTTTCAGCTGACTTTTGAAGATAATAAAGTACAGAGAAAAGCTGACCGCTTTATCAATCAGTCACCGGACGTAAGACCAGGTGTATTTAACAGTCAGCAGTTTGTAGGGGCCAATTATACATTTGGCTATAAAAATGCAGATAATACCGCGTTTCCTACTCTTGGGCTGGAATTTATGCTTAATGCCGATTGGAAGGCCACTCTTTCGGACTTTAATAAAAATTTCCTGACTGTAAAAGGGAAGCTTGCCATTGATCATAGAATTGATAAGAAAGGAAAATTTGTTTTTGCCAATTCCAGCAATGTTATGTGGATCAATAACAATCATTTTGAATTCTATCAGGCGGCTGCGATTGGAGGGAACAATGGAATGCGAGCTTTCAGAAACGAAAGATTCTCAGGAAGATCCTATTTTACCAATAACTCAGAGATACGATGGGATTTCGGGAGAATAAGAAATAATATTATTCCTGCGAATATGGGAATCCTTATCGGATATGATGTAGGACGTGTATGGAATGACAATGAAAATTCCAGAAAATGGCACCAATCTGCCGGCGCGGGCGTCTGGCTGAGTATTGTAGAAATGATGTCTGCAAGGCTGAACTATTTCTATGGTTCGGATGGCGGGAGAATTTCTGCAGGGATAGGAATGAAGTTTTAGATAATCCCGTTCCGAAAGAAATCAACTCAGATGTTCACCATCAGAGACATATTCGTAAAACAAGTACAAAACACTATCAAACAAACAGTTACGGTTGCAAACTATTAAATTTTCAAAAAAAATGAGTGTTAATTAAATTTAATAATTCTAATTTTCAGCTCAAATTTTTCATCAATAAAACAAATATGGCTTTTAAATAAAAGCCATATTTTCAGCTATATAGGTTAACACCACACATAGCTTTATATGTTTGTCAATTCTTCAAAAAAAGGACATTTTAAAAACATTTTATATTTGCTGCAACAAAAAACTCAGCAAATGATGAAAAAAAAGCTATTGTATATGGCATTATTTGTTATATTCATTCACATAAATGCACAAGTAGGTATTAAAACACCAACACCACAACATACATTACATGTGAATGGTTCACTACAGGTTGTTAAAGACCTGAATATAGGTGGTGATGATAGAACAAAGGGGAATTCGGGAAACAAGGGTGAGGTTCTCATGTCAAACGGAGCCGGAAATACTCCGGTATGGAAAACGATTGAATCTGAAAATTTCTTAAAAGTAGTTTATGTGGGAAATAAAACAGACATCAGCCCGGCAAGCGGAAGTTATACAGGAACCCATTCTACACCGGTTAATACCCATGAAAGTTATTCACAAACATATGTTTTCAATGTGAGTAATAAAATTGACACTGCTTATTTGACTTATAACTCAACAACAGGGCTTTTCACAGTAGTAAAACCCGGATTTTATAATATTGTTCCCTATGCTACGTATGATCTTAATTTAAATCCTTCGGGACAGACTGCAGGAACAGCCAATTCTTATATTCAAAAAGTTTCTCCGGCATTGACAACGCTTGCAGGTATATCTACCGGACATGGAGAACGTACCACAGGATTGAATCATAATCTTTCGTCCATTAACTTTTTTAATACAGGAGAAACATTCAGAATACGCTGCCGCTATACACAGGATTTCAGATTATCCAGCGGTAATATTCACATCTCTTATCTTACTCCGTAATCACCAGTTTCAATCACTTCAATTATACATTCAAAGAAAATCCACAGAGCAAATCTGTGGGTTTTTACTTTTTAAAAAGAAAATGTATACACATTTCCGCCTTCATCTTTACCTTTCTCATCAGCAATCATTACTGTTTTATCATCAAGAAAAACAATGGCTTCCTTTTGTGAATTATGATTCAATGGAATTTTCTGAATTTTGGCAGAACTGAAATCATGGGCAGTAAAACCAGTAAGAACATGAATGTTCTTATGTGTCAGCAATACAATTTTATCTTTTGTACTGTTGATGGTCGCTGAAGTAATCGCTGCATCATTATACCCCCCTTCAAGTTTTAGTGTTCCTATTAATTTTGCTTCAAAATCGCCTTCTTTATTAGGTACCTGAAATACGAGGAAAGTTCCGTCAAAACCCTTGCTTCTGTTTTTGGTGAATAAGTAAAAGTTACCATTCATCTCTACAAAAGCTTCACAGTCATATAACAGCTTTGATTTTTTCGGTGGAAACTCCGTCTGTCCCTGATAATGAAATTTTGTTGTCTGAATAACTTTTGTAGTGGTTTGGGTACTGCTGGTAAGATCGGTTTTTAAAATTGCCAGATCCTGTCTGTTATTATCATTATTACCAAAGTCACCGATATAGATATTTCCCTGAGAATCTGATATGATGTCTTCCCAATCGGTATTTTCAGTATTTTCTACCGGCACTTTCGCCAACATTTCTCCTTTATCATTAATGCCGTACACTGCATTTTTATTCCCTCTGTCTTCGATCACCCAAATGGTTTTCTTATCTTTTGATAAAGTAATTCCAGAGACTTCTTTCAGCTTTTTGGGCAGAGAAAACTGGGTTTTAAATTGATCCTCTTTTGCAGAAGAATTCTGAGCTTTTGGATTACAACTCAATAAAAATAAAACAGGTAAAATCAGAAAGCGTAACATATTTATTATTTTTTTACTGAACATAAAAAGCATTAATTGTTCCAATCGGTGCCTATGAAAGTTTTTTGGCTTTTTCCCAGAAAACATCCATTTCTTCCAGAGACATATCGGCAAGTTTTAAATCCTGCTCTTCGGCGAGCCCTTCCATCTTTTGAAATCGTGAAATAAACTTCAGATTGGTTCTTTCCAAAGCAGAATCCGGGTTAATTCCAGAGATTCTGGCATAATTGATCAGTGAGAAAAACACATCCCCAAGTTCCTGTTCCTTTTTATCCAGATCTGTCTCGGCATGAAACTCCTGAATCTCTTCATCTACTTTTTTCCAGGCATCTTCTGCATCATGAAATTCAAAACCAATACCTTTTACCTTATCCTGGATTCTGTAAGCTTTTACCATACTTGGCAAACTCTTCGGTACTCCTCCCAAAATGGATTTGTTTCCTTCTTTTAACTTGAGTTTTTCCCAATTCTGTTTTACTTCTTCCTCATCTTTCACTTCAGTATCTCCATAGATATGAGGATGGCGGAAGATCAGCTTTTCATTAAGAGAATTGATCACATCTGCTATATCAAAGCTTTCTTTTTCCGATCCAATTTTAGCATAAAAAACGAGGTGAAGCAGAACGTCTCCCAGTTCTTTTTTTATTTCCTGCAAATCGTCCTGTAAAATTGCATCTGAAAGCTCATAAGTTTCTTCCAGGGTAAGATGGCGAAGTGACTCTAGGGTCTGCTTCTGATCCCAGGGACATTTTTCACGCAGATCATCCATAATATCCAGTAATCTTCCGAAAGCCTCTAGTTTCTCCTGTTTTGTATTCATAAGTAATGGGAAATTCAATCTTATACAAATGTAAGGGATATTTTGGGCTATGGCAAAGGTTGGGCCTGAAAGTTGAAAGTTTATAGATACGGGTACGGGATGCAGGATTCATGTTTAATATTAAAGATAAAGACAAAATTTTAACTCAGCAGAAAATTTTCCTGATTCCTGCTGCCTGTCATCTGCCTGAAAAGCAAAAAGCCCTGCCAGAAATTCCTGGCAAGGCTTTGTATTTTTAATTCAGAATTGAATTATCCTTGTTTTCTGTGTGTACTTTTAGGAGCTGATTTTGCAGCTGAAGTAGCTTTTACTTTTGGTGTAGCTGGTTTTTCAGCTTTCGGAGCCGCTTTTTTAGCGTCTTTTTCAATGCTTACTTCTTCAGCAGCCTCTCCTTCTAATGTTTCAGGTTCAGCTTTTACGAAGCTTTCAGGAGTGATGTATCCTGCTTTATGAAGGATATTGTACCACTGTGCCAATTTCTTGATGTCAGAAGAATATACTCTTTCTGTATCATAGTTAGGAAGAGATGCTAACATGAAATCTTTCAAATCTGCATCAGAAGATTTGTGAGAGATTGTTTCCTTATAGTCGTTGTTTTTAGCAATATTTTCAAATACTTCAAACAAAGGAACTTCTTTCTCAAATGTAAACATCGCGATATTGTCCAGTAAGCTTACCTGGCTTGAGTTTCCAATGCTTACTTTTTTCTTGTTGGTTACATCTTCAATAATGAATCCGTTTCTTAATTGAGAAACTAATTTGAAAAGTCCTGGTTTTCCAGAAATTGAAATTATTTTTTCTAACAGCATAATTTTATTTTTTGTAAATTCTGCAATCAGCACTAGCTTTTTGCTTTATATTATTCGTTTTAATCCTTTTTTTAATTACTTTGGAAATCTCATTTTGTAACCAATATTCACGTCACCCTGGGAGATCTTTGTCAATTTACCTTTTACCAGTTTTTTCTTCAGAGCACTCAGATGGTCAGTAAACAGAATCCCCTCAATGTGGTCATATTCATGCTGAATTACGCGGGCTCTAATATCGGAAAAAGTTTCTGTATGTTTCACAAAATTTTCGTCATAATATTCAATAACGAT
>JASLCD010000035.1 GCA_030146295.1 Chryseobacterium sp. | reverse complement strand
AACACCAGGACCTCCCGCAGGAGGCCAGTAATAGGTGATAATCAATATTTTCTTCTGTTCCATTTTTTTATTTCTATGTCATTCTTCATTGCGCTATACTTCATTCAGAAAGACATTGTGCAATATTATCTAAACTTTTTGTTCGGCTAAAATTTCTTTTTTCTTGTTTTTGTTTATCCAGAAAATTCCAAATGCGGACAACAGAATAAATAATCCGAATGACAGTAGAGAAACCCATTTTCCTTTTTCAATTACTTCAGGCTCAAATACCATTCTGATGTGGTGATTTCCTGCCGGAACATGTACGGCACGAAGCAAGTAATCTGCCTTGATGTAAGGAACTTCTTTTTCATCCACCAATACTTTCCATCCATGAGGATAGTATACTTCGGAGAATACTGCCAGTTGGGGAGTCTTCGACTGAGATTTAAATTCAAGCTCGTTAGGCTGGTATTTTGTCAAGTTGATAAATGCTGTAGAATCTGCCTGAACGGGCTTGTTGTCAAAATAGGATTTATCAGATGATGCAATTACCGCTGTTTTTTTGTTGTTGATTGTTCCAATAGATTTAATTTCCTGATTAGGAGTATCTACAAACTTTAAGTCGCTTACAAACCAAGCATTGCCGTTGGCCTTTGGATTAGGAACAACCTGTGGCTGATCCGGCCCTCCGAAAACCATGTATTTGGCATTCAGTAAGTTCAGTACATTCGGTGTTTTAACACTATCAATGTTGTTGATGTATTCATTTAAAACATCGTCATATCTTCTGAGCTTTACAGCGTGGTATCCACCAATTGAAGCTTTGAAATAAGAGGTATTCGTCTCACTTGTTACGCCCAGAGTCTGGTTGTAGATTCTATAGTGAGTTTTATCTTTTTCAGCGATTGTTTCCAATGTTTTGTTGATATTGACATTGGATAAGATGGATTCCAGATTGGGGTTCCCCTGAACTTTTTCAGCCAGCAGATCTGAGCTTTCTGTCTGGAAAGGATTTTCAGCAAAGATTTTATCTACGTAGTTTTCGTCATTCAGATAGCGCTTGTTTACGGTCCAGAGATCAAACAAACTTACAACTCCGATTATTATCAAAGCAATATTTTGATTAAGCTTTTTCTTTAAAGTTAAGAACAGGGCAGCAGCTGTAATGGCTACATAGATGAATGCTTTGATTGCATCTATTCTGAATAGTTTATATCTTTCATCTACCAGATAGTCGAGTAGGAAAGGGGGAAAATAAGTCTTTTCACCTTCTGTTGAAAACCCTAATAATGATTTTCCGAAGATTAAAAGAATTAATAAAAATGCTAAAGTTCCACCTCCTGTGTACGTAAGAATTTTCTGTTTGTACTCCTCAGTCATTTCTTCGTCTGTGAAGAATCTGTATAATCCCAGAATGGCAATTAAAGGGAATAATAATTCCACTACAACCAGAATTGAAGAAGGTGCCCTGAATTTATTATAAAACGGGACATAATCAATAAAGAAGTCAGATAAAGGCATAAAGTTGCTTCCCCAGGCCAGTAAAATAGTCAGAATAGAAGCGCCTAAGATCCAATAACGGTATTTTTTTCTGGCAAAGAAAAAGCCTAATAATGCAAGGAAACATACAATGGCTCCCTGATAAGCAGGTCCTGAAGTTCCCGGCTGGTCTCCCCAGTACGTCATTCCACCGAAGCCTTTTGAAATTCTGTCCATTTCAGACTGTGATCCTACGTTTTCCTGAACCAGTTCCTGAACTTTGTTCATCATTTCTTTTCCTTCCGGCTCCTGACTTCCGCCACCCATCAATCTTGGGATGAAAAGGTTTAGAGTTTCAAGCTGTCCGTAGCTCCACATCAGCATGCTTTCTTTATCCATTCCGGATTTTCCTGAAGTATGACTGTCGTTATCCAGAATCTGCTTTCCACGAACCGTTTCTTTTACATATTCAGAATTGGCCATGATTCTCTGTGAATTCATTCCAACTCCGATAATGCATGCTGCTGCAATAATTCCTGATGAAATAAGGAAATGCTTCATCGGTGTCTTTTTCAGTATTGCTCTGATGAGTTCAGACAGGAACAAAAATCCTAGTGCCAGGAACAGATAGTACGTCATCTGCGGGTGATTGGCTGCAATCTGAAGCCCCATAAAAAGGGTCGTGACAATGAATCCCCAGATGTATTTTTTTCTGATATAAACGAGTAAAATTCCGGCTAACAGTGGTGCAAAATACTCGATGGTGTTTACTTTACCATTATGTCCGGCTGCAATAATGATATAAAAATAAGTTGAAAGACCAAAGAAAGTAGCCCCTAAGAGTGCATACTTCCAGTTTCTGACTACTACCATTCCCAAAAGGAAAAAACCTGCAAATAGCAGGAAGAGATAATTAACCGGCCTTGGCAGGAAATTCAGATTGCTGTCGATTTTTTTGATGATATCCCCTTTGAACTGGCTTCCCATCTGATAGGTCGGCATTCCCCCAAACATGGAGTCGCTCCAATAGGTCTCATTTCCGGTATTCGCTCTATAGTCGAGCAGTTCTTTTGCTCCTCCTCTGTATTGCACAATATCGTGCTGGAAAAGTTGTTTTCCTGTAAATACAGGAGTAGAATATAAAAATGCTAAAACTATAAATATTACTAATGAAGCTGCAATATAAATGAAGTTTTTATTTTTTGCCATGCTGGTTATTATCTTTTATTTCTTGGAATGTTTACCTTTTGTCCTTACTCTCTTTCACCTCTTCAAAGTCTACAGTTTCTGCATCCCATTTAAGGTTCTTTTTATTATCCTTATTCGAGTTGTGTAGGTCCTGCTGTCCGTTGTTTTGATTATTGTTATTAAAACGGTAACTATAAAATGTTTTAAAGAAAATTCTTTTCAGAATATTCCAGACAAAGAAAATAATAATAGCAGTAAGTACTAACTCAAGAATGTACTTCATAATTTTAAAATTTAAAGTTCAGGGTTTACTCTTTAAAGGATAAACCCTGAATGCATTTAATTCAGTTATTTAGCAGATGGGTTTACCATTACCGAAGAATTGGAAACGCTTTTCATAGACTGAGATTGTTTTCCATCTGAAATGGTTTCTATCTGTGTCGTTTTTACGTTGATATTCTGGTTGGTAATCCATCCTGTACTTTCGTCAAACTTAATGGTTCCGTTCTGAACCAGTTCACTGCTCAGGCTGTGTGTAATAGGCCCCTGAGCTTTCTTTTCAGTCTTCTTAGGAATACCTCCGGTAACAGCAATTTCTGCAGTTCCGTTTCCTAAGCTTTTCATTACATAATTGGAGGTTACTTTTACAGCTCCGCTTGCATCTGCATTTTCGGATGTAGACCATTTTTCACCAATTTTCACTCCTTTTTTAGGAATAATCATCAGGTTTTTATGGAACTGGTCTTTTAGTACCTTTTCGTTGAATGATTCTTTAAGGCTTGCCACAACACTTGCTTTTTGATTGGCATCTTTAATAAGAGTCCCTACTGCATTGGAAACCTTTGTATACACGGCATCAAATCCTGTAATAGAGATTACATTACCTTTAGTATCCATTTTCATAGCAAGTTTGTTCCCCGTAAGTGCTTTGTTTACGTTCCAGATCATCTTAAGATCATCTTCTTTAGGAAGAGCAAGTTTGGTATCTACCACTACCGTTTTTCCCTGTGCAGACTGAGAATTTCTTTTTGCTACAAGATTAAGGGTCATTTCATATACATTACCTTTGATATCGTTAACGACGAAGTTCATTTCATCGGTAGATTCGCTGGTTGCGGTGATAGATTTTCCCTGAGGATCTGTCATTGTTTTTACATCTCTCTGATAAGTGGTAAGAGGATATGTTTTTCCTTTTTCAAGCTTAAACGTTTGAGTGATAACACCTGCAGAATCTTTGATAGCCGGGTTTTCTGCAACTTTTGCTACAGAATCTGCAGGAACTTCTACGGTTACTGTTTTTCCGGTTTTAGGATCTACTTTTGTTATTTTTGCTGTTTCTTTTTTACAAGATACAAGAGCTAT
>JASLCD010000030.1 GCA_030146295.1 Chryseobacterium sp. | reverse complement strand
TTACATTACACCCAACAATGTATTCTAAAACATTGATCGGTAAAATGCAGGAGCACGGAGCTAAAGCTTATTTAGTGAATACAGGTTGGAATGGTACCGGAAAAAGAATCTCTCTAAAAGATACAAGAGCAATCATTGATGCCATCATTGATGGTTCTATTGATAACGCTCCTAAAACTCAGGTTCCAATCATGAATCTTGAGATTCCTACTGAATTGCCAAACGTTTCTACAGGTATTTTAGATCCTAGAGAAACTTATGAAAGTGCTTCAGAATGGGAAGAAAAAGCAAAAGATCTTGCTGCACGATATATCAAAAACTTTGAACAGTACTGTGATACTGAAGAAGGTAAGAAGTTAGTGGCTTCAGGACCTCAGTTACAGGAACAAACTATCTAATAGTTATCAATACCATACAGAAAAGCCTCATCATTGATGAGGCTTTTTTCTTAATATTTTTGACAGTTTTCAATCAGCTCATTCTGTTCATCTAGTTTTAAGACTGTTGATTTGATTGATTCTTCTGTCAGATGTTTTATAATCATAAAGTGTTTTGAAGAAAAGTACTGCTCTCCGTCCAGTATTTTATCTAAATACTTTGGAGTTGTGAAGGTCATCCAATATTTTGTTTTGTCAGAAAATGTAATCGTTACCTCTATAGCATCAGATTCAATATTTTCTATTTTATCATCAATATGAATAGATGTTATTTTCGCTTCATTGTTTAAACTAAAATAAAAATCCCAATACCATCCCAGTTTTCCTTCATCATTCCGTATTCTTATATTTTCATCATTTATTTCTTCAATGATGTAAGATTTTCTTTTTGTTAATTGCCCTGAATATATTCCAATGTCTTTACAGTAAACCTTATCATTTATCTTCATAAATTACATAATTATCAGTGAAATCTGTGTGATCTGTGGGAAAATATAAGTTAAAAATTACTTCAAACTCAATAAAGCCAATCTGTACCCATCCATTCCGAATCCAGATAAAACCGCATCTGTATTGGCTGCCGTTACAGATTTCTGTCTGAATTCCTCTCTTTTGTAGATATTGCTGATATGTACTTCTACTTTTGGCTTACGAATATTTTTCAAACAATCGGCAATCGCATAAGAATAATGAGTAAAAGCTCCCGGATTAATTATGACGGCATCAAAGTCATCCTCCTGAAGTCTGTTGATGAGCTCTCCTTCAATATTAGACTGATAATATTTTAATTCATGAGCCTGAAACTCGGATCTTAAATTTTCCAAATAGCTTTCCATAGAAACATTTCCATAGATTTCCGGTTCTCGTGTGCCCAACAGATTGAGGTTAGGGCCGTTAATGATCAAAACTTTCATACTATAAAATTAAAAACTTTTTTTAATTAATGATCAAATATTTCCCCACAGATTATCTTTTGTTGAATTGAATTTTTAGCAATGATATTTATCATGTTTGAAAAAATGATAATGGTTGTAACTCCTTGCTGTATTGGGTTTTGGTATAATTTTATGTTAATTTTTACAAATTTATCATGAAAAAATTATAAGTCTACTTGTTTTGTGGACTAAAAGTTTTTAGCTTTGCAACCATATTTCGATCGGCTTATAAAGAAAGATGGAGGGAACTGACCCTGCGAAATCTTGACAACCTGCTATACGTAAGGTGTTACATTCAGCCTATAAAGGAAAAATAAGCATTTGGTTTATCGTATTTATCGATGCCCTTTGCTGTCTTTTCTGCAAGGGGTTGATTTTTAATATTTGATAAACAAAATTGATTATGATTAATAAAACTTTATTTAATTCTAAAATTTGGATACCGCCAGTAGCTGTATTTTTCTTAGGAATTGCAAGTGTAAGCGGGCAGACTTCCAGGTTGAAAAAAGATACGCTCCGTGAAAAGGAGATTGATGAAGTAGTTGTAGTAGCATACGGAAAGGCTAAAAGAAACAGCTATACAGGTTCAGTAGCAACTATTTCCAGTGATAAAATTAATAATAGACCTGTGACCAATATTACCAAAGCTCTGGAAGGGCAGGTAGCGGGGGTTCAGGCAACAAGTGCTTCAGGGCAGCCAGGGGCTATTTCTACAATCAGAATCAGAGGAATTGGATCAATCAGTGCTTCCAGTGATCCACTTTATGTAGTGGATGGAATTCCTTTTGATGGAAACCTAAACTCTATAAGTCCAAGTGATATTGAATCCATAAGTGTTTTAAAAGATGCTACAGCAAGTGCTTTGTACGGATCCAGAGGAGCAAACGGAATCATTATCATTACTACGAAATCCGGGAAAAAAGGCGAAGCTAAAATTAACTTTAATATAAGCCAGGGGTTCTCCGGAAGAGCAGTAAAAGATTATGAGCAGGTGAATACGGATCAGTATTTTCAATTATACTGGGAAGCTTTGAGAAACGGATATCAATCCGGTAAAATATCTTCACAGCAGGCCGGCCAGATGGCAACTGATAATCTTGTTTCAACCCTTGGGATTAACCCTTACGGAGCAAGTTATCCGAAACCGGTAGGGACGGACGGGAAACTTTTGCCGGGAGCATCACCTCTATGGAATGATAACTGGAGAGATATCCTGCAAAGAGTAGCTTCCAGAAACCAGGTAGATCTGGATATTAGCGGTGGAAGTGAAAAAAGCAATTATTTCTTTTCCCTCGGATATCTGGATGATAAAGGAATGGCCATTGAATCAGGATTTAAAAGGTATAATACAAGATTAAAGATTAATTCTGAAGTGAAAAAATGGCTGAATGTTGGGGTGAACTTAAGTTACACAAACAGTGTTCAGCAGGCTCCTACCTCTTCAGATTCCAAGGCAAGTAATATTATCAATGCGGCACGGTTCATTCCTTCATTCTATCCTTATTATGAAAGAAATGCAGATGGGTCATATATTGTAGATGCAGCGGGAAACAGAATTTATGATTTTGGAAAATACAGACCAACCAATGCTCTTCAGAATCAGAATGCTGCAGCAACTTTACCGTTGGATAAAAACGAAAATCAGGAAGATAATTTTTCTGGTAAAGGATTCCTTGATTTTACATTCTTACCTGAGCTAAAGTTCAAGACCAGTTTTTCTGTTGATCTGGTTAATTATAATGGACATTATTACTCAAACCCGCTTCTTGGACAGGGAGCTGAGATCGGAGGCTCGGTAACGAGAACCAATAGCAGAACACTTTCTTATACAACGAGTAATATTCTGACTTTTGATAAAAAATTTGGAAAACACCATGTGAATGCTTTGGCAGGACATGAGTTCTACAAATACGATTACCAGACCATATCCGGTACCAGAAGCCAGTTTTCTCTGCCTTACTATTATGAGCCGGATGCGGCTTCTTTATTGGGAAGCTTCAGTGGAAACAGTAATAAATTAAGTTTATTGAGTTTCCTTGGAAAAGTAGAGTATGACTATAACAACACCTATTTCCTATCTGCTTCCGGAAGGGCGGACAGTTCTTCGAGATTCTCGCCGGATAACAGATGGGGGAGGTTCTGGTCTGTTGGAGGTTCATGGAAGATCTCAAATGAAGAATTTATCAAAAACCTGAACACCTTCAATCAGTTGACATTACGTGCAAGTTACGGTGGTCAGGGGAATGATAAGTTACTGCGTCCGAATGGGCAGCCTCTGTATTATGCCTATCAGGAACTGTACAGGTTCATCAGCCTTGGAGGAGAACCGGGAACAACTCTGGAGAAAACATCTACAAAGAACGTGAAGTGGGAAACCAACCTTAATTTAAATGTAGGGTTAGAGTTTGCCGTTCTGAATAACAGAGTTAAAGGAAATATTGAATACTTCGAGCGAAAAAGCCAGGATCTGTTGTTTAATATGCCTGTTGCACCATCATTGGGGATCAGCGATTATCCGGCAAATATTGGGACAATTAAAAATTCCGGATTCGAGTTCTCGTTATTTACTACCCCGATCAGGAATGATAATTTCCAGTGGAATGTAGATATTAACCTAAGTACTTTAAATAATAAAGTGACCAAGTTACCGGC
Organism: Chryseobacterium sp.; assembly: GCA_030146295.1. Classification (GTDB taxonomy): domain Bacteria; phylum Bacteroidota; class Bacteroidia; order Flavobacteriales; family Weeksellaceae; genus Chryseobacterium. The sequence continues at coordinate 998 of JASLCD010000030.1, read as the reverse complement.
AGGATCTCTTGTTGTAGGAACTAAACTTTTACGCGAAGGTGGTTCTGTATATGATTTCTTTATTCCGGAATGGGCAGGAGTAGATCCTAGCAACGGAAAGCCTCTATGGAAAACGATTTCTACAGATGCTAACGGAAATTCTGTGGAAGGAACAACATCAGAGTATTCAAAAGCAACAAAAATAATACAGGGTTCTGCGCTGCCTAAGCTGACTGGGGGAATCAGTACTAGTATCACTTATAAGAATTTTGATTTTTCAGGGTTACTGACATTTAAAATAGGAGGGAAGATTCTCGATACCGATTATACTTCAATCATGCATAACGGAAGTGCCGGAGGACGTGCATGGAGTGCAGAAATGCTGAACAGGTGGACACCGGAAAATCCTAATACAGATGTGCCGGGATTGAGCACAACAACGAATAACTGGACGTCAACATCTTCGAGATTCTTATACTCAGGAACGTATGCAAGACTTAAAAATGTAAGCTTAGGATATACGCTTCCTGGTGATTATTTTGAAAAAATAGGACTTAAAAAGTTCAGAATTTATATTCAGGCGGAAAATCTTCTGACCTTCTATAAACATAAAGGAATGGATCCTGAGCAGGCACTGGACGGAACTACTTATTACAGATATCCTGCAATGAGAACGATCACTTTCGGTCTTCAGGCAACTCTTTAACTTTTAAAATTGAAACAATGAAACAATTAAAATATTTATCATTTGCTCTTGTCGGATTATGGTCGCTTACAAGTTGTGAAAATGATTTGGATACTGCTCCAACTGATCAGGCTAACAGTGTAGAAGTTTTTAAAACAGCAGAAAGTGCTGAAACAGTAGTGAACGGAACCTGGGCAAAATTTAATAACGACGGAACTACCTATGCTAACATTGGTTATTCAACTGTTTTAAGAGCAAGTGATGCCATGGGAAGTGATGTAGCGGTATTGACCAACAAATATGGATTTGCTTCTACCTATGCTTTTACAGAAAT
>JASLCD010000026.1 GCA_030146295.1 Chryseobacterium sp. | reverse complement strand
GATCCCCTTTTATTCATTAAATGTCAAAGATTTATAGAATGAAAGGATTATTTTTTTTAGGGCTTAGCGTAGGCTCTGTAGCCTTTATCCAGGCTCAGAATAAGGATTCTCTGAAAGTCAGAGAAATTGAAGCCGTCAACTTTACCAGAAGACTTCCCGTAGCAAAGGAAATCATCAATGTACAGAAAGATTTAGACGGGAAAAACTTAGGACAGGATCTTCCTATTCTTTTGAAAAATCAAACCTCTATTATTTCTACTTCAGATGCAGGAAATGGAGTGGGATATACTGGTTTTAGAATCCGTGGTGTTTCAGGAAGTGCAATCAATGTAATGATGAATGGTGTTCCCTATAACGATTCTGAAAGTCAGGGAACCTTTTTTGTAAACGTTCCAGATTTAACAAGTTCTGCTTCACAGATTGTTATTCAGAGAGGAGTAGGAACTTCCAATAACGGTGTTTCTGCCTTCGGAGCCAGTATTAATGTACTTTCTAAAGATCCGGACGAGAAATTTTATTTTAAAACGGATGACAGCTACGGCTCATTTAATACCTATAAATATTCAGCAGAGATAGGTTCCGGTAAGTTCTGGAAAAACCGTCTTTCGGTAATGGGAAGATATACTCATATTCACTCTGACGGATATATCGACAGAGCTTCATCAAACCTTCATTCTTATAATTTTACGGCTTTATTTGAAGAAGGGAATACCAAATTGCGTTTAATGGCTTTTGGCGGAAAAGAAAAAACCTATCAGGCATGGAACGGGATTGATCGTAAAACCTGGGAAACAGATCCCAAGTTTAATATTTCAGGAGCAATCTATGATGCAAATTGGCAGAATATTGTAAGTTTCTATGATAACGAAACAGATAATTACAGACAGAATCATTATCAATTGCTTTGGGAGCAGAAATTCAGTGACCGATGGAATCTGGAAACCACTTTTCACTATACAAAAGGAAAAGGATATTACGAAAACTATAAACAGGGAGATCCTTTCTCAAGATATAACCTACCCGATATAACAGAGGGAGGGCAGACTATAAAATCCTCAGACTTTATTAGAAAAAAATGGCTGAATAATGATTTTTATGGAGTGGTCTCCACCCTTTACGGGAAGTTTGAAAATCTGGATCTGAATTTTGGTGCTGTAGTCAATCAGTATTATGGAAGACATTATGGAAATGTAACCGGTGTGTTTTTTCCTCAGATTGATGAAAGTGAATATTACAGAAGCCGTTCTGTGAAGAATGAAGTTTCGGGTTTTGCAAAAGCTTTACTCAGAGTAGATAACTTTGAATTTTTTGGTGATTTGCAGCTTAGAAAAATCAACTACAATACCAAGGTCCTGATGGCAGGTGATGGAGAGGGAGCGGATTTAAGTAAAAACTGGTTGTTCTTTAATCCAAAAGCCGGGGTAAATTACAGAATTGAGGGAGGTAAGGTATTTCTGTCCTATGCTCATGCCCATCGTGAACCGAACAGAGATGATCTGATGGCGAATAATGATGTAAAAGCGGAAAAGCTACACGACATTGAAGCTGGTTTTGAAAAACAGTTTGGAATCGTATCATTAACTGCGAATGTATATTATATGTACTATGTGAATCAATTGGTTTTAAATGGTGAACTTAATAATGTGGGTGCATTTATAAGAACAAACTCAGGAAAAAGCTACAGAAGAGGAGTTGAGGTTGGTGCTTTGGCAAGATTATCCAAGCAATGGGAGGTTTCCGGAAATGTGACGTTAAGCCAAAACAGAAATCAGGATTTCAATATTCAAAACGGGGATGTTCCCAAAAGCCTTGGAAATACACAGATCTCATTTTCTCCGAATATGATTGCCAATGTAAGCCTTAAGTTCAGTCCTACAAAGAATTTCCAGTTTGCTTTAATGAATCAGTATGTCGGAAAACAATATCTGGATAATACTGAAGATACAAACCTGCAGCTTAAAGATTATTTCCTGACAGATTTCAACGCTCAGTATCAGTTTAAAATTGCTAATAATGAAGTTGCATTAAAGCTGTTGGTTAATAATCTCTTCAACAAAAAGTATGTGAACAACGGATCTGTTTACGAAGGACAGCCATATTATTTTTCACAGGCAGGAACGAATTTTATGTTTGGTGTAAGCTGGAAGATTCAATAATGAGAAGTTTTAAAAGACAATCAAAAGAATTGGCAGATTTGCTATTTTACTCATTTCATTATAATTGTTAAGCTTAAAAAAAGAACTTTAAATACCTGTATTCCTATTTTGATACAGAATAATCAAAAGACTGTCTCGGCAGTCTTTTTTTATATAGGTTAAATATCTTAAAAAGTCATGAAAAAGTTATAAATTTGCTGCCAAATGAATATTTCAGCATACATTTTAGAATATTTAAAACAATTTGGAACTGCCACGGTTCCAGGCTTTGGGGTGTTTTCACTGAAGAATTCCAAGGCAATTATCAATTCCGAAAACGGGAGCATCTTACCTCCGGCGAGTCAGATTGAATTTACAATAGACTACGAAGTACAGACTGAAGATCTTACTGCTTTTATTGCAGGACAAAAGCAAATGTCCTTAGAAGCTTCAAGAAGTGATCTGAAGATCCAGACAGATTTTTGGAAGAAAAAACTTCAGGCCGAACAGGTTCTTGAAATTCAAAACCTCGGAACAGTCTTCATTGAAGATGGGCACACCCATTTCAAAGGAAAAAGAATAGAATCAGGACGTCCGGACTTTTATGGACTGGAAGAGATCAGATTTTCAGATATCAATAACGGGGAAAAGGTGAATCCTTCAGTCAACCGCGAAAAGGATTTCAAATTCAGGAAAACTATTCTTTGGATTTTCCTGTTGATTATTCCGGTTTTGGGTATTTTATATCTTGCATTTACCCAGCAGGAGCTTCTTTTTGGTAAGAAGTCTTTTAACAAGGTCTCTGTACAGACATCTACCCACAGAATTGTAAAAGATACCATTAAGATGATGGTACATACTCCGAGAACATCCGTTTCAGATTCTTTGAAAAAAGATTCATTAGCAAAACCTGTCGGAAAAGAAATAAAACCAGCTCCGGCCGTTCCAAACAACACTAAGACTAGATGGCAAAAATAAAAAAAGCGTCAGAATCTCTGACTATTATGACCAATATCGTTCTTCCGAACGAAACCAATTCTTTAAGAAATCTTTTTGGAGGTGAGCTTTTAGCAAAAATGGACCGTTGTGCGTCTATTTCTGCAGCAAGACACTGCGAAAGAAGAGTAGTAACAGCTTCTGTAAACCACGTGTCTTTCAATCACCCGATTCCGGAAGGTGGAGTAGTGGTCCTGGAATCTAAAGTTTCCAGAGCATTCTCTACTTCTATGGAAGTGTATGTAGACGTATGGTTGGATGACCCGATCAATCAAAAGAAAATTCACACCAATGCCGGTATTTATACTTTCGTTGCGGTGGATGAATTCAATCGTCCGATCCCGATTCCGGAAATGATTCCGGAAACAGAAGAGGAAAAAGAAAGATTTGCAGCAGCATTCCGCAGAAAAGAACTTTCATTAATTCTTTCCGGAAGAATGAAACCTCTGGAATCTGTAGAGCTTAAAAAACTTTTCCAGGAACCACAGGAATCCAAGAAAGACAAAAAGTAAAAACACAAAAAACACAAATGTCTTACACGAATTTTCACAAATGGTTGTGTAAGGTCACATGAAAAAAATATTAAAATAGATATTTCTGAAAATGATATATCAAAAATTGTTTACGAAGCAGGATATACAGTTCACAAGTCATTGGGACCAGGGCTTTTGGAAAGTGCTTATGAAGAATGTCTGTTTTATGAATTAAATAAACATGAGATTTTCGTAGAAAGGCAAAAACCAATGCCATTAGTTTATGATAAGGTAAAAATGGATGTTGGCTATAGACTTGACTTTTTGATTGAAGAAAAATTTGTGCTGGAAATAAAATCTGTAGAATCTTTGCATGATATTCACCTGGCGCAGATACTCACTTACCTTCGTTTAAGCAATTGTAAGCTTGGTATGTTGATCAACTTTAATACAACCCAGTTTAAAAACGGAGTAAAAAGAGTTATTAACGGTACCTTATAATTTGTGTTATTTGTGAAATAAATTAGTGTCCTTTGTGTTGGAATAAAAAATGAAAATACTTCTTTTAGATAAAAACCATCCTCTTATCACTGAACAGCTTTTGGCTCAGAATTTTATATTGGAAGAGGATTTTACGTCATCCTATGATGAGGTTTGTGATAAAATTGAACATTACGACGGGATTATCATCAGAAGCCGTATCCCTTTAGATCAGAATTTTCTGGAGAAAGGAAAGAACCTGAAATTTATTGCAAGAGTAGGCGCCGGAATGGAAAATATTGATATTCCTGTTGCCGAAAAGCTGGGAATCCAACTGATCAATTCTCCTGAAGGAAACAGAGATTCTGTAGCAGAACATGTGGTAGGAATGCTGCTTGTGATCATGAACAGGCTTTTTATTGCTTCTCAGGAAGTAAAAAACGGGATCTGGAAACGCGAAGAGAACAGAGGAGATGAATTGCTGGGGAAAACAGTAGGGCTTATCGGATATGGAAATATGGGGAAAGCTACTGCTAAAAGACTTTCCGGATTTGGTTGTAAAGTGATTTTCCATGATATTCTTCCTGGGCTTTCAGACGAATATGCAGCACAGGTTTCACTTGAAGAACTGAAGCAGTCTGCAGAGGTTTTAAGTTTACATATTCCTTTGACTTCAGAAACTCATTATCTTATTGACGAAAAATTCATTCAAGAAATGAAGAACAACTTCTATTTTGTCAATACAGCGAGAGGAAAGAATGTAAAAACTAAAAGTTTAGTAGAAGGATTGAAGTCAGGAAAAGTAAAAGGCACCTGCCTGGATGTATTGGAATACGAAAAATCTTCTTTCGAGAATATTGAAACAGAAAATGAAGATTTAAAATACCTTCTTGAATCTGAAAAAGCAATTGTGACACCGCATATTGCGGGCTGGACCCATCAAAGCAAAGAAAAGCTGGCCCAGTTTATTGTAGATAAAATTGTAGCCTCATATTGTTAACATACAGGCTGAGAAAGCTGAGAAAAAATAATTTCTCAGCTTTTTTTATAGCTGATAACGATCTGTATTTACCTTACCTGCCATTTTATCTTTTAATAATTTTACTTTCTATGTCAATTATGTTAAATAATTCATAATATGCCTTTCATCTTTACTATTTATTTTTGAGTTTTATTAAATTGCCGCTCATTTTGAATCTCATGACGAAGCGTAATTTTGTACTTATCTTAACTGTTCTTTTATCAATATTTTCGTGTAAAAAAAAGTCTGAAGCCAAAGAAGCTTCAGCTGAAAATACGACCCATCTTCCTAACTATGGAAACGTAGACTTCGGAAGTATTTTCGCCAAAGGCGATGGGCAGCTTTTGAACAGACAGACAACGGTAAGTTATATAGATCAGTATTACAAAAAAATATGGGATGGAGGAGATCTTAGCGGCGGAATTCTGGTTGCTAAAGGAGATGAAATTCTTTATGAAAATTACAGAGGTTATGGAAGAGAAGGCAATCAGATGCCAATTGATAAAAATACACCTCTGCATGTCGCTTCGGTTTCAAAAACATTAACGGCGATGGCAATGATGAAACTGATTGAAGCAGGAAAAATAAAACTTACAGATCATCTTACCCAATTTTTCCCGGGATTTCCATATCCGAATGTTACCGTTCAGACGTTACTGGACCAAAGAAGCGGTCTTCCGAAATACGAATATTTTATTACCAAAATACAGCCTGCACCGGCAGAGCTTTCCAAGCAATTTATTACAAACCAGGATGTATTGAATATGATTATCAAATACAAACCTGATCTGGCAAGAGATACTGATACCGGATTTATGTACTGTAATACCAATTTTGCTTTATTGGCTTTATTGGTTGAAAAAGTAACAAAAACTCCTTTCCCGCAGGCGATGAAAGAAATGGTTTTCACACCGTTGAAAATGAATAACACCTACATCTTCCAGGAAAAAGATATTCCTACTGCTTCACAGTCTTTCTATTATGGAGGAAATAAACTGTATCCTTTAGACAGACTGGACCTTATTTATGGTGACAAAAATGTATACACTACGCCAAGAGATTTGTACAATTTCTCAAAAGCAATGTTTTCAAAAAATTTCCTGAAACCGGAACTTATGGAAATGGTGTTCGCTCCTTACAGCAATGAAAAGGCAGGAATGAATAATTATGGATTAGGATTCAGGATGAAAATTTTTGATAACGGTGAAAAGCTGACGTATCACAACGGATGGTGGCACGGGACAAATTCTGTATTTGCACACCTCTTAAAATCTAAAGTGACCATTGTAGCTATTGGTAACAAATATTCAAACAAAGTATATACAGCCCTTGCATTATCAGGATTATTTGAAGATTTTCCTTTACAGAAAGAGAAGCTTCATACCGTTATGCATGATAATAAAGATACTTTAAATTCCGGACAGGAAGTTTTTGGAGAATAATGTTTACTTTTGCTTAAACATTTTCATGAAAAGGTTTCTTTTATTATTTGTTATC
>JASLCD010000469.1 GCA_030146295.1 Chryseobacterium sp. | reverse complement strand
TTGAAAAACTCCACTATTTCAAGGGCAAAAGGCTTCCTATAATGGAAGATCTTACTCGATCGGGGTGGTATATTTTTGTTAATCAATAATGTAATTGATTAAGTCGAACTGATCTCTTCCCAGAACAATTTTTATAGTAACGGGATACGATCTGTATTTGGTTCCATTAACATCAATTTCCAGAAGCATCTGAATAAGAGCATATGGTCTTCTGTGATGAACAGAGTATCTGAATGATCCCGGTCTGTTAAATGTTCCTGACGGATAAAATTCTTTGAAGTCTTTACCCGGTCTGAAATAGCTGATAGGGTTAATATCTAAGACCATTTCACTGGATTTTACAGGATATTCGGATTGTCTTCCCCATGATTCAGCATCGGACGGGCGCTCCTGATAAAAACCTGATTTTTTCACATACCCTTTGATCTTTTTTCTTTGTTTAAAACGCTTAATAATGATCTTAGGCTGATATTTTTCGATATCTAATTCGTTTGATAATTTTACGTTTAAGAATTTATAATGTACACCACTGCTGAAAATAAGATTATATTTATCGATCTTGATTTCCCCACGGCCATCATCTTCTCTGGTGATGTGCCCTCTTCCTGATTTCTCAATATTCTCAGCTAAATAAAAATAATAGTAATTACTTGTAAAATTTGCTGATGCCTTTACATCCAGTCCGAAATTAAATTCATTTAAATGGACATAGTTATCGATAAATTGACCAAATTGACTTTGTGTAGGATATTTACCTGTTTCAAAATAGGTCTTCAGTTCCTCTCTTTGGGTGAATTTATTTTTTTCTTCCATGATTATTTTAATGTTCTTTATTGCTTATGTTATTATTATAATTGCTTTATCAGTCTGATTATCGGTTATGATTTAAAGTTCAAAATTCATCTTTTTTCGATTCCTGTGAAAGTTTTTTGGCTTCCTTATCCTGTAGTTGCAGTAACTCCTATCTCCTTAATAAACAAATCATTACAATTATAATCTACGGCTCACATTTCTTCATATTTTACAATACTGTTCTACTTCCGTTTTCACAGAATTTATTATTTGCTTTCGAAAAAAACAGAGGTGACGACAACCCTTCATTCCGTTTTCCGGATAAAATTCTAATGGAAAAGCTTCCTGTTGCAGAGTATCTTACCCGATTGAGATTGTATGTTTAGTCATGAGAATATAATGGATTACTTCTCTGCCGCCTTATGATCTTGAAATCTTTCCCTATTGATGGGATACGGCTGGTTTTGTTACCTAACAGCAATTACTATTTATGTTGTGAAGTACAGTTCAAAATTAATCACTTTTTTGTTCTTATAAAAGTTTTTCACTCTGTCTATCCTGTAGTTGCAGTAACTCTTATTTTTTTATGAACCGGATGATTTGCTGCCTGATTTCGAAGTTCAAAATTAATCACTTTTTTGGTCTTATCAAAGTTTTTTGCCCTTCCTGTACTGTAGTTGCAGCAGCTCTTATATTTTTGAAACTGATGATTTTACCTCTTAGTTTCTGAGTACAAAATTCGTTATTTTTTTGGTCTTATCAAAGTTTTTGGCCCTTCTGATCCTGTAGTTGCAGTAACCCTTATTTTTTTATAAGTCAGGTGTTATTTAGCATTACATTGTATCCTTCTTTAACAGTATGATAAAATGTAATGAAAACCATGTACGGTTTTTAAAATGTCGATTTCCTTACTACTTTTTTAATTTGGTTATTTTTCATTTTTATCATAACTGCATTCTATTCTTACATTCCTGATCCCATCGACACGTTCTCCTCCAGACCAGGCATCCTGGCTTTGTCCAGCATTTAAGTAACCTGTCGTTAAAAGATTTCCATTATCTGCATTATAGATTTCACATTTTATAGACTGACTGATTCCCCGAAGGTCTGCTTTATAAATGAAAGATAAATAATCCCATACATCGTAATGGCTGGTTACGGTATCTTCAGCTCTGAATCTATCACTCCAGTTACCTGCCTCTATTCTGTACTTTATAGGTATTTCAGTTTTATTGACAAACTTAATGCTTGTGCTTATCACATTTAATGTCATTCCGTAATTAGACTTATAAATCTGAATGGGTAACTTTACATCCTCCAGCTCTCCGAAAACAAACCCTTCAGGAAACGGTCCCAGATTATTTCCGAACATTCTATAAATCGTATAACTTGCATTTAACTGATACCCCAAAATATAGTATTCTGTTCCTTTGAGATCACCTCCTGAACTTTTCCTACTTGTAATTGTGTAAGGAGCACTGCCTATTAGAAATTGTTTTATTACATTTCCTTTTGTATTTTTTACAATGATTTCCTGATCTTCCTCATCCTTTGAACTTACGACAATCGGGAGCTGTAAGTCTCCAACATCATTGATATAATAATAAATGAATATACTATCAATAGTTGCCAGACTGTTGGCAAGGATCGCCATTTCTTTAGTAGTCAGAATATCTTCTTTATGTCTTAAAGAATCTATCAGTTCCGAAAATTGGCCCTGTGTTGGATATTTACCTGTTTTAAAATAGGTTTTTAGTTCTTCCCTTGGAGTTAATTCGTTTTTTTCCATAATATTTTACTATTATTTACTGCTTATATGTGATGAGTTTGATTTTTTTTGAGATACTGTAAGTCCCGTTGATGTATGGCCCAAAATTCATCTTTTTTTGATTCCTGTGAAAGTTTTTGGACCTCCTGCTTCTGTAGCTGCAGCATCTGTTGTTCTTCTGAAACCGGATGACTTACGTCTTCATTTGAAAGCTCAAAATTCATCTTTTTTTAATTCCTGTGAAAGTTTTTGGACCTCCCGCTTCTGTAGCTGCAGTAATCCTGTTTTCAGGAATGGCCATCAACATCATGCTTTTCCAGCCTGGGTATTTTTGCCGAGCCGTCCAACTCAAAATAGGTCGAGTTTGTTTAAAGATTTCTCTATCATAATTTCATCAAAAAAGGCTTGGATTATAAAAATCCAAGCCCTATTTTTAAAGGTAACATAAAGTCTGTTTGTCACCGGTCTGAGGATCAAAACTTAAAGAAGAAATACACGACCGCTGCCCACTCTTTTTTCACTCCCCTGGCATAGCCAATCGTGCCATGGCTGCTGTTTTCAACCGTTCCATCATCTTTAATATAGCCAATGGTGGAATGGCTGCTGTTTTCTACAGTACCATTACTTTTTACGTAGCCTACTGTAGAATGGCTGCCGTTCTCTATAGTACCATCACTTTTGATATAGCCAATCGTACCGTGGCTTTTATTTTCAATAGTTCCGTTGCTTTTGATATACCCTACTGTAGAATGGCTGCTGTTCTCTATAGTACCATCACTTTTGATATAACCAGTGGTACTGTGGCTTCCGGATTCTATCGTCTGTGCAGTTACAGCAGAAAGACCGAACAGAAGAGAGCAAAGGAATAGTATTTTTTTCATATGTAAGATTTTAATGGGTTATTAATTTTGGCTTATTTGATGTATTCAAAAGTATTGATTATTTTTTTTACTAATAATTAAAGTATATTTTATAGAATTAAATCAAATATTATAAAATCAGTTTTTTATTTTTCAGGTACAATTAAATTATCCGTTGTAAAAAATAACAAACTACCTATAAACATATGATATAAAATAAAAACATCCCACAAAGAACTCTGAGATAATTGCGGGATGTATAATCTAATTTTTTTATTTACCAATTTCTACTATCAATTTTAAAAGAGTTTTTTAAAATGTGTTCTTTTATTTCATCTAAACTTTCTTCCATATCTATATAATTTTGAGAGTTTTCATTAATATCCCCTACAACATATTCATAATCAATAAATTCGGAAATTTTAAATATAAGTTCTTTTTGTTTATCCCCCCCATATACAAGGTCATTGCCTGCAAAGGATACTTTAACCCCATAAATATATTCATCATCCCATGTCAAGTAATTAATATGCATCTCAAATTTAAAATCAGGATGTCTATAGGTAAGCAAACCTAATCCCTTCCATGAGCAAAGTAAATCTATTACATATTCATCTGTCATTGATTCATCTAGCTCAATGGGTTCTTTTTCTTCCTCATTTCGACTATCATTAAAAACTATTATTTCATAATCACTTTTTTGAAGTAAAACATCTATAGATTTTAAATTATCATTAAAGTCCAAAATAAATGATTTCGGTTCTTTTTTTTCTTTCAATAGTGTTAATGTACCGTTATAATAACTCATTTTTTTTATTTTTTTATTATTGCCCTTCTCGTATTTCCGTTACCCCTCTGTCCAGTAACCATTTTTTCAATCTAGGATCAACATTTTTTTCTTCAAACTGATAAACCCACTTTTTTGGAGGAATAAATATATTACCAAATTCATCATAAAAAACCTTCTTACCCTCAAACATTCTTTGATATTTAGTAAATTGTGTTTGTGGATCACCTCCGGGAATCTTTTTCGCATTATGGAATTTTCCTCCTGCTTTTACTTCAATAAATTCTTCATCTGTTAATACATCTACTTCTCCCATTAAACCTCTTGTAGAAGGATCAGCAGAATCATAAAACTTTGGTTCAAGTCTAATGTTTTGTTGACCACTATTTTTTGCGTCAAGAGCAGTTCTAACCTCAGCATATCTTTGTTTAGCACCCACATAGTCTTTTTGATTTTCAAGTTCCATTATTTTATCTAATTTTTCTAAGCCGCCTGGTAATTTAAGCAACTCACTTATTTCATCAGGAGTTAATGGTTTCCCACCCTTAAAATCAACTACAGTTTTATCTCCTACTAGTATAGGATTTACTTCACCATGGATATGTGCAATTACTTTGTCCTTTTCAACTTTATCAATAACAATTTTAAGTTCTTTTAGCTCATAAGTTTGTTTTATATTTTCTAAAAGTTTCTCTCTCTCTTTTTGAGTTAAATTATCATATTTTAATAGTTTAGTCCCTTCTTTTACCCCTTCATGTAAATCTCTTTTCTTTTCTTCAGTGGTACGAAGATCCTCTCCTTTTTTCTCCTTCTTATCTTTCTTACCGCCAACTCCAATCTTCCCAAGCAGTCCTTTAACCTTTCCTTTCACAAAGTTCCAGAACTTGACAATCGCATTTTCAATACGCTGGCGTATTTTTCGGATAACGCCCAGTACTTTATCTGCCAATCCGCCAATTCCCAGCAAAGAAGCTAAAAAGCCAATCAGTACAGGAACCGCTCTTCCCAATGCATTTTCTATAGATTTAGCTACAGCACCTACATTTCCGCTGGCAATGGCTTTTATACTATCGGTAAAGGCTTTTACCAATTCCATAATTTGCGCTGCCCGCTGGACGAAGAACTTCACTACATCTATAATGGCCATTGCCGCTTTTATAAATGCTCCTACCGGAGTAAGCAATCCCATCACCCATTTAATACCTGCCTGTATTACCTGTGACTGAATAATATCCATTATGGTATCCATCACGGTAGCTTTAAGGTCAGCGAACTGGTCTTTCAGATATCCCCAAAGTCCGGCAGCACCTTCTTTACGGACAACCTGCACGATTTCAAGGCCTTTTTCAGAAGCGGTCTCCAGGACTTTCATTACAGGTTCACCAATCACTCTGGATCCAATCGCTCTGATTCCGCTCCAGGTTAAACCAAGCACCTGCGTGGCAATGGAGAAAACGCCTTTCAATGAGAATACATCTTCCGGCATCGTTAGAGAAATCCCTTTCATTGCTCCGGTCAGCCATCCGAAGAAACCTGTTTTAAGGTGTGTCCAAATGTTGGTTCCGAAGTTAGTAAATCCTTGCGAAACTCCGGCAATAAGATTTTTAAAGAATCCTATCGGATCCATGATGATCGCCTGAATGGCACTGATAACACCGGACAATAAATTAGTAAGTGTATTTTTAATCTCAATGATAACAGCAAATACACTGGTTTTAAGTGCATCAAGAGCCTGATTAACCCATCCGCTATTTTGTGTTTTTAAGTCTGCAATTCTGGCATCAATGCTTGTTATATTGTCTGCATATTTTTTAGCCAATACATCAATCAACGCATCCTTCTTACTGTTTACGCTTTCTTCCAATGCGTTGAATTTGCTTTGGATCTCTGCAATGGCTTCTTTTCCTATTTTCCTTAAACTTGGAGATAAACTGTTGACATAGGTCTGTACCTCTTTTTTACCTTTCGCAATTCTGGTCTTAGCTGCATTAAGCTGAGTGGTAACGTGGGTTGCGATTTGGTCAATAAATTTATCCATGACTTTAATGTACAGGTCCTTACCACTGTCAAAAAATTTGTTGACTTCTTTAGGTAAGCCTGTAGCTTTGTCCCATAACCATTTCCCAGCCGCCACTAAAGCTCCGTATTTTGCATAGGCATCTCCATAACGTTTCTTTTTATAAGCCTTCATTTCTTTATCGACATGAGCTTCAAATGCTTTTTTAGCTTCTCTGCTGCCATTATCAAATTTTTCGGCCACCGATTTGTCCAGATTATTTAAAATACCATCCACATCGGTTTTGGAAGTAAGATAGATCCCATTAATATGATCGGCAATTTCTTTTCGTTTTTGGCTGTCTTTGCCTGAGGTTTGCTTTTGTTCACCCTGTACATTTCCCAGTCCGCCTTTTCTTGCACCATGCATGCCGCTAATGTGATGGGCCGCTTGTGATTGTGCTTCATTACGGGTTTTGGACAACTCCTTGTTTTCATTGGTTCTGAACTGTTGAGTTGCTGCAACGCTTTGGGTTTTGGCTTTATTCTTTTGTGCCAGAGCATCCTTAAAGGTAGGTTCATTAGATTTTGCCAACATCGTATCGGTGACTCCATTGGCTTTCATTTCACTGTCGATGCTTGCTGTTTGCTCCTTAACAGGCTGTTCTACACTTTCTGCATTTCTTTTCACCGGCATCGCTTTCGCTGCATTTGGTGTACCCGGAGCTTGCCCTACATTTTGTGCAGGCATTTTTGCCACGGCACGAACAGGCTGTGCGGCAGTATCAGGTTGTGCGGCGGTTGCTGAAGCAATATCATTAGAGGCTACATTTTTCTCTTTTTTAACATCGCCTACTGCCTTTTGATTGACTTCCTGTATGTTGTTGTGTTTCTCAAACTCATCTGCCTGCTCTTCATTTTCTGGAAGCTTAATGCTGTGTATTTTTTCACTTAACAAAGCTTTGAAATCTTCTTTCTTGAACAGCCCGGGTTGCTGGTCATTCATGGTGTTTACCTGGCTTGCCTGCGCCATACTCTGACGTTCGTTGGCGGGTGATGGCGCAGCAGCTTGTGCATCATTTGTCGACTTGCTTGATGGTTCGTGCTGTTTCTGCAGTTTAGCAGTGCTGCTTATTTTTCCGCTTAATGCTGTAAATGCAGGATTACTGTTAGCATCTGCTGATGTTTTAGCTTCGGTATCTATTACTTCTGCTTTATCAGGTTGCGCTGCCTGAGGCTGATCTGCACCGGCAACATCTGCTTTATTGGGCACTCCTTTTTTCTCCGAAGGCTTTACTGCCGGATTGGTTTCTTCAATTGTTTTACTTGGTTGATGAACCATGTCCTGAGCTTCCAACGTTTTTGAAGAAGTTCCGGATTTAACATCATTATAGTTTTGTGCCTGGCCGGTATTCAAAGCGGCCATATATCCTTTCTCCATTTTTTTGGTATCAGGATGGTTGATATCGCCGGTTTTGGCCAAACTCTCCTGAAGTCTTTCATGCATTATCTCTGCGCCCTGGTCATAAATGGTTTGTGAACCGTGAACCGCTGTAATAGTTCTATTTAAACCGAGTCGGTTATTATCAGGGGCTGCTGATCCGTTTTTAACGGATGAGTCTCCGGATTTTTGTGTCTGTACATTTGCCACCTGCACCTCAGACAGAGGTACAACCATCCGATCTTTCGGCTTTTGCTTTTTGCTCTGGTTTTTATGGGCTTTATTGTCTATTTCTACAGGTTTTGCTGCTTTCATTGACTTAGTTTTTTTAATTTCATATTGTTTAAAAAGACCTATAAAGCACAACCAAACTGTTATGCTTTATAGGGTGCCTGCCGGGTTTGAAAAATCGTACCTCATGAGATAGATTCTTTAAGAATGTAAGTAAATGGAAATGGCATTTGACTTTATGAGAAACAGGCAACACTGAACCATTTCCTTGTTTGTTCTCTTGTTTTTTGAATTTTCAGGTTTCCAAGCTCTAAAATCACTCTTTTGGTGATGATTTATTGGTTTCTGAGATGATCAGTTGTGTAATTGCAGGTAATATTTTTACCATTATCTCTATGGCAAGAATTTAACTATACCAGCAAATTCATTTATGGATATAGGTCCTATTCATAAGGTTCTCATAAGACCTGCTTCCAGATACACTTTCCTACCAAGGACTCTCTCCTAGTTCAGATCACCTTTCTTTTCTTCTTCATCAGACTGTCTGTCTGTCTTCACTCCATATCTATTTTCAATAAAAAGATTCACTGCTTTATCAATCCAGTTTGGTAGGTTTGTGGTGATCATTTTCAGGAATTTATCATAGCCATAGCCAAGTACAAATAACACCCCTGTTGAATACCATTTGTCGTGCAATTCAGCTCTGTTCATTAAATAACTCATTGTAAAACCCACAATCACAACAATCATCAATGTGATAAAGTGTTCCCATGGCTGTTTTTTCTCTTTGTTTTGTATGGAGACCAGTACCCTTAGTAATCCTCCTGAAAATGCTATTGCAGTTCCGATCAAAAGGGCTTTTATACTATCCAAATTCATTCTTTTTGCTATATATTATTGATTAAAATTTTGATTTTCCAACAATTCTCAGATGGTTAATCATTCCTGAGACAGGATGTACATATCATCTAAAAACTTTCTTATTTTACGTACATCTTCGCTCTTATCTGCATAGGCCAGCTCATCAATAAGATCACTGATATCTCTGCTTGGCTTCTTCAGTTTTTCCTTTTCTTTTTTATTCTTTTTCTTTTCTTTTTTTTTCATGGTTTCTACAATTGATTAAATGAATAATTGATTTTTTAGTTTTTAAAATTGATTCCTCTTCCAGTAGACTAAAGCCAAACGGTTTTTCTAAAAATTCATGTTTCATGTAAAACAATAGAACTAAAAAGCAAAAACCGTTTTTCACTTTAGTATTTTACCTATAATTTAAATTTGAGAAAGATATCAGAGCAGCCTTTTAATCTGATGGATGAGGCTGTTGAGGATTTAGCAATAGCTTTGAATCCTTTTTTATCTTTTTAGAATGAATAATTTCAAGAAATGAATTATGAATACACACTATCTACAAACATTATCTTATTGATATTCACATTACAATATTAAATGGTAAGGACTGAGCTTTCTTGCGTGACCGTATACTATGGCTGAAGAATGATATTATATATTGTTCTTTCAGACAAAAACAACATTTCCATCAGCTCGTTGACGATCACTTTCATCTGTTTGTCCTGATTGCGTTTTACATAATCAATGACAAAATCTTTTCTTTTTTCGACTAATTCTTTACTACGTTTCATATTCTATGGTTAAAAAGTTTTTTGGTTAAAAAGTTTTTTTGGGGAATCAGATAAACTTCATTTTTTTATTACTGACGGTTTCATTAAGTCACGGGAAACCCTAAAGGTGAATATTCCGCCTTTTAAAAAAGATACCTGATTCCCTTATTTAATTTTTGTTTTTTTTGAAGCCGATACCAGGTATTTCCCAATAAAGATCTTACCATGACTTCTTTTTTTACATTTCATTTGCCCTTCAGGATGTATTAACAGCCTTACTGACAACTATAATTAATCGATATTTTATATGCTGAACAGTAGAGTTATTCTACATTTTGGGGTTATTTTTTATTTTTCAGGAAAAAACAAAGAGCAAAATGATTGCTTTATTTAGATCTCAATCAAAAAATAAACGCATTTTTATCATCAAAACACAATAAACAGATGAACAAAAAGCAAAATACCTATTATAAAAAAACGCACTTTTTACACATTATAGAGTACCGATAATTTTTCCTTTTTCAATTAGCACCGGATAAAACAAAAAAGGAAAATATCTGTATTTTAAATATATTATATACAAAATAATTATTTAACATTTTTAATAACAGATAATTACAAACAAAAGACAACATTTTTAAATATTAAAAAAATATTAAATTTTAAATATAATTTTGTACATTTGTACTGTTCCATCTTAATGACGAAACAAATATACGAACATTGTTCGTTTTTCAAAATAAAAACGAACAATTTGTTCATTTTTTTTTACAAATAACTATAAACATATCAAAATGAACTATTTAGAATTCAAAGAAATCAGAAAGAAACTAAACATGAAGCAGGCTGATATAGCAAAATCTATAGGAGTAGGCACCAGAGCCGTACAATATTGGGAAAAAGGCGAACGAAAAATACCGGAAACAACGGCTTACTTTATCACCAATTTATTGTTAAAACAACAGGAGCTCAATGATGACAGTGCATCTCCTGTTGTTTTTTCAGACTTAAAGATTATGCATGTTCCACTGGCGAACCAATATGCACAGGCCGGATACCTGAGTAATTTTGCTGATGAAGAATATATAGAAAGTTTGCCTACTATTCCTTTTACAGACGATGTAGAGCACCGCGGTGAATACATGTGTTTTGAAGTGAAAGGAGACAGTATGGATAACGGCTCGTACGAAAGCTATTTAGAAGGTGACATTATCTTATGCAGAAACATCAGACAGGATTACTGGATGAGCAAGCTGCATTACGACAAATGGGACTTTGTAATCGTTCACAAAGAGAAAGGAATTTTAGTAAAGCGAATCATCAACCATGATGTTGAAAAAGGCCTTATCACCCTTCATTCTCTGAATGAATATTATGAGGATTTCGAGATTCATCTGAAGGATGTTGCGAAACTTTTCAATATTATAAGTACAAGACGTAAGAATAACAGAAGATAATTGCCTGAGTGAATAAAATCCTCAAAAAATGAGGATTTTATTGGGGCTTTTACCCATCAGCATCGTATTGCCCAGCTTTTGTTTTCAAAAAGCGAAAGAAGAACTCACCAATGAGATGCATATTCTCCCGACCGGTACAAATTAATCAAACATTGTGGTAAAACTCGTTCCCAGTGCATAATTTAATTCCGGATTTACTGTAAAAACAAAAACTCTTTCAGTTCCTGAGCTTGGTCCGATATGCTGAAAATCCATAGACTCCGTATTGGGTGCTGTAGGATTCATTATATTTACCGTACCTGCTGATCCTGTAGTGCTATATGTGAACATCCCTCCTGATCCTCTGAACTTTGTTCCGCTCAGTTTCAGTTTTGTCGAAAACTCTATTTTATCTCCAATCTGTGCTGTAAATGCCTGCCATGTCTCTATGGGATCAATATACCGGGTATTGGTTTTTGTAGTATCTACAATAATGACGTCGTTCTTTTTGATTACAAAAGATACTACAGTTCCCCACTTATCTTCAATAAAGGTTGCATGGTTCCAAAAGATTGTTCGGGTTCGGCTGCCGTTACAGTCACCGATTTTAAATGAACTTTCTTTATTAGCGATAAGCCCTTCTTTTGTGTTTAATGTTACAAGTAAATCATAAGTGTCAACCCCTTCAATAGGTGGGAGCGCTACTGTACTCCCACTTATAGGTACCGGATTGATGATGTGTACTGTATAGGGATGGGTGGAACCCTTGATTTTGTAATATGCAATTGCGCTTGTTACGGGTAGGGAAGATATATAATCTATCTTAAATGAAATATCACACTTTTCTGCTGCCATAATATTAATTTTTTATTGTTATACTTTTATTTTTCAGCTGTTTATCTTGATAAACAGATTTTTTTTGTAAAGAATCCTTAATTATTATCTTAACCAACCGAAGTACTCCTAAAATTAATTCTCATAGCCAGGCTTATTGTCAAAAGATTTCCTGATGCCAATTCCTGAGAAGTAAATCATATGGTTTCTGTTGGTAGAACATTATGCTTATTTCATTCATCCTTAGTTATTTTTATATATTCAATCTTTCATTTTTAAAGCAATTGCACCCTTATCACTGGCTCACTATTTTGCGGCTGGTTTATGCCCTGCAGTTACCAATCTGGAAAGAACTTGTTGTTCTAGCAATAATTCCGTTTGCGACGGTTAACGTTACCGTCAAATCATATTTCCCGGGAGTAATAATGTCCGGAAGTGTTACCAGACTGCCGGTAGCAGGTATTGGTAATATATTGTATACAATAGGTGGTTTTCCAGATCCTGAGATCACATATGACGCGGTTGCATCTGTTACCGGCGCGGAAGCCTGATAATCTATTTCAAATGAAATATTGCACTTTGCTGCTGCCATTTTGTTATTTTTTTAATTGTTATTATTATATTGTTCAGATAGTAAGGAGGCTGTTCCATAGATGGAAAAGCCTCCAATACAGTATTATTAAGCATCCATATTCGGTGATATGCATCTGTTCATTTCTTTACTATTGAATTCAGGATTATGATTCGTTGTCAACGCAATTTCATCATAAAGTACTCCCGAATCATCAGTTACCTGCAACGTTAATCTCGTATTATCCGTTTGTGATCCGTACATAAAACCATTCACATTTAAAAACATTCCAAATGTTTGTGATGCTTCTATTTTTACGACAAAGCCGTCTTCTACTATGAAATCAGAAACGCTTTTTATTCCTGTATAATCTTTAAACTCAGTAGTAGGTACTTTTCCTTTGTTGAAAACTCTCACTATTCTGTTTTCTCCTTTAGGAACATTCACCTTTACCACCATTGTTACTTCACATAGGTTCAGATCTGCCTTCTTTACAATTTCAATGACAGGCATAGGTTCAGGCAAAACAGTTATTTTAGCTACATCAGTGGCATATGCATTCGTACTGGCATCTTTCACTGTAAGTTCGAATTCATATTCTCCTTCAACCAGGTCCATAACCGTAAGTGTAGGCTGATTGCTTCCGGAAAGCGTTGCATTTGTACCACTTATCTGCTGCCATGAGTAAACAGGTGCTGATGTTCCTGTAGATGTCCCAAATCCTCGCAGTACCGTATAATTTAGAGGTAAAGTGATTGTTTGTGGTCCTCCCGCATTAGCAGTCATGGTAGGAAGAGGAATATTCCCTTCACAGCAATTTCCTTTTGGGAAACTAATACGATTGATGGTAATCGTTGGAATTGGATACCAATCGCGCAGCTCTATATTCTGCGTACATCCGTTACCACTTATATTTACCTTTATTGCAGGCACTCTTGTCGGAATCAGATTATAGAACGTATAGCTGATATTTCCTTTTTTATCAGGATTCAGCGTAATGAAACCGTCGTTACTCCAGAAATCCCAACTGTATTTGTAATCTCCAATATTATCTCCGGAAACTTTAAAATTAACAGTCGTTGCTACGGAGCCCGGTTCCGGATAAAAGACATCGACGACCTCAATATTTACCTTCGGTTGTGGGACAACTTTGATATGGCAATTGGTAGATTTTCCGTTTACAGTAAAGCCAATTTCCTTCCCATATAAACTTTGACTGACTGATTTGGGGTCAAAGAAATATCGGTCTTTATCCAGCACGACACCACCATTTAAATTTGCATCTACAACTGCTTTTACTTCTCCACTTACAGGGAATACCGTAAAAGGTACAGGACCTGATTCAGAACAAATAACAGCTGTTGGAAGACTTAGCTTCACTTCAGTTTTTGGAGTACAGCATACGTATGGAAGGGAAAAATCTGCGACAACCCTGGTGTCTCTTCCTATCGCTTCATAAATAATGACAAAGGTGCCTTTCCGTTCAACTCCACGCCTATGCTCCAATCCCGGATGTTTCTCCACATATTCATTGAAGTAAGCTTTTTCGAGGTCCTGATTATTGACTAATTCATCCAGTGAAACAGCCATAATATCAAATGCCAGCTGCTGCTTATTTCTGATTTCCTTTATTTGCTCCAAAGCCATTGGAAGGCTCATCCCCTGGTGTCCTTCTATATTAAAAAAGGAATTTTTATCGATATTGAAACTTAAAGGATCCTGTATGGGTGCATCTTGCGACAGCCAGGCAGTATCATACGCCAGATTATATGTAGATGACCGATTGCTTGTTTTATCAAAATTCCAGGTTTTTAAAAAATCTTCTGAAATCTGGTAGTAAAAAGGAACTGCTTTATTACTCAGAGGGCTTAATTTTTGTGAGGGAGTAATTTTAATCTGCGACTTCCCTTCTGCATAAGCCGGATATCTGAAACTTTGTGCCTGCTGAATAAAACGGTTAACGAGTAATTTCACTCTTTGTGTTGTTTTTTCATCATCTAAAACCGGCGAATTATAAAACTGATGCCTTGAAAAATCCAACTGATTTTTTGGTATTAATTTTCCAAGCATAATATGTTTGGGAAAAGAAAGGAGATCAGGAAGACATTTGGTAAAAGCTTTCGGAAGCAATTTTATGATTTCAGAATAGGTATCTGTCAAATCCTGAACTACGTCATATGCATACTGAAAGCCCATGTTTTGGGACAGAAAATTATCTAATGTAATTTTGAAATTCAAATAGTTTACCCCCTGAATCCCCATTATTTGAGAAATTGCATTGATTCTTTCAAAAAGGACCTGGCCATATCCGCTTTTTTGCAAAGCAGCAACATACAAATCTTTGAGGTTGGAAGAAGAAAAAGGCGTCTGAATTTCTTTATTTAAAATAAGACGTTCTACAATCACCCTCTCTTGTTTTACTGGCTTCAGGATATCATCTATAAACAAAGGATGAGGCTGAATACGATCCTTTCTAGAGGGTTTCACCACACCGGTTATAGGATCAGGTAAAACAAAACGATCTTCTCCGATAATATTGGCAATTCCTCTTGCTGTAGTTACTAATACTTTAAGATTGCGAATTTGCTGAACTCCGTGGTTATCACAATCAACACCCCTGCAGGGTTTAACTTCTTTCTCATAATCTTCCAAATACAGCAGCAAATATTTGTCATCTAAACTGGGAAGATTATTAATAGGCTGAAAATCGGTATTGGCTTCTTGTACGGTTGCTAATTCCCAAAGTTCAATTTGACGGATATCGTCATCATAAAATGAAGGATATTTTAGTTTGTAGTTATCATAAACTTTAAAATGTGTATAATTTTTACTTTCTATATTGATCGTTTTTAAATCACTCACATATAAATCTTCACTCACCTTATTGGTATTGTTCAGGGTCAGCAAATCACCATCAGTTGTCAAGGCCACTCCCTGGGAAAGCTGTATACTGTTCAATATCTTATTGGCATATATGAGATTGGGCTTGAGGCCGCATACAACCCCTACGCCCTGGAGCATGACTCTGGACAAACGGTCCTGATCTTCAAAATAATCCAAGAACTCGTTGAACTGGGTATGTTCTATGTATTGTCCTTTACTGAACTTTCGGTATTGGACTGCTATATTACTTAATTGATTATTCATTATTGTTAATTTTTTAATGATTCATTAAG
>JASLCD010000463.1 GCA_030146295.1 Chryseobacterium sp. | reverse complement strand
ACACAGATAAACCTAAATTTTATGTACTCGATATGTTTCCGTACCCATCCGGAGCAGGACTTCACGTGGGACATCCGCTGGGATATATTGCATCGGATATCTATGCGAGGTATAAAAGACATCAGGGGTTTAATGTACTTCACCCGGTAGGATATGACAGCTTTGGACTTCCTGCTGAGCAGTATGCAATTCAGACAGGACAGCATCCGGCAATTACTACAGAAGAGAATATCAACAGATATGAGGAGCAGCTGAGAAAAATCGGATTCTCATTCGACTGGAGCAGAGAAGTAAGAACTTCGGACGCCTCTTATTATAAATGGACACAATGGATTTTTATTCAGTTGTACCACTCTTGGTATAATAAAAATACCGATAAGGCAGAATCTGTTGATTCCCTGATTCAGCATTTTGAAGAAAAAGGAACTGAAGGATTAAATGCGAATCAGAACGACGAATTAAACTTTACAGCAGAAGAGTGGAAGAATGCTTCTGAACTGGATAAAGAAGATATCTTATTAAACTACCGTCTTGCATACAGAGCAGAGACTACAGTAAACTGGTGCCCGGCATTAGGAACTGTATTGGCCAATGATGAGGTGAAAGATGGTAAATCTGAAAGAGGAGGATTCCCTGTTTTCCAAAAGAAAATGATGCAGTGGAGCATGAGAATTTCGGCTTACTCTGAGAGATTATTACAAGGATTAAATACTTTGGACTGGCCGCAGCCTTTGAAAGATTCCCAGGAATACTGGATCGGAAAATCTCAGGGAGCACAGGTTCAGTTTCAGGTAGAAGGACACGATGAAATTGTTGAAGTATTTACAACAAGACCCGATACAATATTTGGAGCAACTTTTATGGTACTGGCTCCGGAAAATCCTTTAGTGGAAACTATTACTACCGATGCTCAAAAAGTAGAAGTAGATACTTATATTGAAGAAACTTCCAAGAAAACGGAAAGAGACAGAATGTCTGACGTGAAAAACGTGAGCGGAGCTTTCACCGGAAGTTATGCAATCAATCCGTTCAGCAGCGAGAAAATGCCGATCTATATTTCAGACTATGTGTTGATGGGATATGGAACAGGAGCTGTAATGGCTGTTCCGGCACATGATGAGCGTGATCACAGATTTGCAAAGAAATTTAACCTTGAAATTAAAAAGGTAGTAGAAACTGAAGAAGATGTTCAGGAGAAATCTTTTGATTCCAAAGATTCCGTTTGTGTAAATTCTGATTTCTTAAACGGATTGAATTATATTGATGCAAAGTCAAAAATAATTTCAGAGATCGAAACTAAAGAAATCGGTCATGGAACAACGAATTACAGACAGCGTGATGCTATTTTCTCAAGACAGCGTTATTGGGGAGAACCGGTTCCTATCTATTATAAGGATGGGATGCCTTACACGTTACCAACTTCTGCTTTACCATTGGAACTTCCTGAAGTTGAAAAATACTTACCTACAGAAGACGGAGATCCGCCATTAGGAAACGCAAAAGAATTTGCATGGGATGAAGCTAATCAGAAAGTAGTAGCTACAGATCTTATCGATGATCAAACAGTTTTCCCATTAGAATTATCTACAATGCCGGGTTGGGCAGGAAGCTCATGGTATTTCCTTAGATATATGGATCCGCAAAATGACGGCGAGTTCTGTGCAAAAGATCTTTCAGACTATTGGGGACAGGTAGACTTATATATAGGAGGAAGCGAGCATGCAACCGGCCACCTATTATATTCCCGTTTCTGGAATATGTTCTTAAAAGACAGAGGATATATCAATCATGATGAACCATTCCAGAAATTGATCAACCAGGGGATGATCTTAGGGATGAGTGCATATGTATATAGAATTGACGGGACTAACCAATATGTTTCTAAAAATCTGGCAGGTAATTATCAGACTCAGCAGATCCACGTTGACGTATCCTTATTAATAGGAACTTCTGACGAATTGGATACAGAAGCTTTCAAAGCATGGAGACCTGATTATGCGAATGCAGAATTTATTCTGGAAGACGGAAAATACATCACAGACCGTGAAGTAGAAAAAATGTCCAAGTCAAAATATAATGTAGTTAATCCTGATGATATCTGTGAAGAATACGGAGCAGACGGTTTACGATTATATGAAATGTTCTTAGGCCCATTAGAACAATCCAAGCCTTGGAATACACAGGGACTAAGCGGAGTATATGGTTTCCTTAAAAAATTCTGGAATCTTTACTTCAATGGAGAAGTATTTGAAGTTTCTGACGAGGAACCTACAAAAGCAGAATACAAAGTTTTGCATACCTTAATAAAAAAGGTAGTGTATGATATTGAAAATTTCTCTTTCAATACTTCAGTGTCTTCATTTATGATTGCTGTAAATGAGCTTCAGAAAATAAAATGTAACAAGCGCAATATTTTAGAACCGTTAGCCGTTATCATTTCTCCTTATGCTCCTCACATCTGTGAAGAACTATGGAGTTTACTAGGACACAATACATCTATTGAGTTTGAAAAGTTCCCGGTATTAAATGAAGATTATCTGGTTGAAGATGAAATTCAGTATCCGGTAAGCGTAAATGGTAAAATGAAGTTCAAAATTTCACTTTCAGCTCAATTATCTGCCAAGGAAGTGGAAGATTTGGTGATTTCGAGTGAGAAAATGCAACAGATTTTGGAGGGTAAAACCCCTGAAAAAATCATTGTAGTCCCTCACCGTATTGTGAATATCGTAATTTAAATAAAATTTAACATTGGGAAAATCAAAAAAATGGGTGTCTTATTTTTTTGATTTTTTAACTCAAATGTTAAATT
>JASLCD010000447.1 GCA_030146295.1 Chryseobacterium sp. | reverse complement strand
TTTTGAATTCTTATAAACCGAATATAGATTTATAAAAACTACTTAATTGCTAATTGACGTTGTACGCTTTTCTCGTCCACTTTAGCTACGTAAGAAGTAGTAGTAAGATTTCTCTTCTGCTTAGTTTCTTTCTTAGTTAAGATGTGGCTTTTGTAAGCGTTTTTTCTTTTGATCTTACCAGATCCGGTAAGAGCAAAACGTTTCTTAGCACCTGATTTCGTTTTTAATTTTGGCATTGTTCTGCTTTTTTATTGTTTTTGTTATCAATATCTGTTTTGGTTACTCCTAAAGACATTAGGAATAATGGTGTGCAAAGATACGAAAAAAATCAATTCGAAGGGCTATAATCTTGATTTTATCATATCAATAAAAAACCGTTTCAAAGAAACGGTTCAATAATAAGTTTAGTTCTTTTAATAGAAATCTACCTGGAAGACATCATTAATGTTTAAATTATTCCCTCCCAGAACAAATTTTATTCTATATCCCGTAGGAATAGCAGCTCCATTTTCTAAAAAGAGCTGAAGCTTCATATGGGGATCATTCACATAAAAACCGGCCGTTTTATTTGTATTCCAAATAGGAATTCCATTGTTATAGATGACCATATTTCCGTCATTTTGTGCAACAAGTGTGGAAGGTGAACTCAAATTATTTCTGTAGCTGTCTGATTTCCATATGGGATACGTGTTGCCAGCAACAGTTCTATACAGGACAAGATTGTGATCATACTGCATAATGAGTTGATACTTTTGACCATTATGTTCTAAAGTAATAGCTTGCCCTGCGTTTAATATAGAAGGGTGATATACTTCCTGTATTAAAGTATAAGTTGAACGACTTTCAATACCGGAAGTTTTACTTCCATTGGCTGCAACTTGCTTTTCGAGTGGCGTTACATTATCGCGGCTCTCATCCTGAGCACAAGAAGCCAAAAGCATCGAAAGACTTAAAAAAGTCATTAATTTTGTTTTCATTGGTTATTTTTTAACGAGACAAATATAATAACTTTATAATATAATTCACCGACTAAAGAATTTATTATTTTGTTAAAGTGTTTTTTGCTGGGTGTTTTGTGATTTATTTAACACACTATTTAGTGTTTGTATGTAGAGTGATCACAACGAAGTAGACGGTACTTTTACAATATAGCTGGGTCATGTAATTATGATTGAAAAAGTGGCAATAGATAATGGTATTTACTTAATATTTTAAAGTACAGAGGTAGATCAATCTTAGCGGTATTGAAATTTGCTGATAAATAAGTATTGATTAGCCTTTGCAAGGTGGTATCTGTTTTAAATATAGCTGATAATCGGGATTGCAGTGTTTTTTATTTCTCTCTAATATTGATGAATACGATGAGTAAAATTTCGATGTATGAAAACAATAGTATGCAGTATCCTTTTTATGCTGACATCAGTTACGGCATGTACCCAGAAAACAAAAGATAATTTTCCGCTGATTCCACCAAAGACAAAAAGTATCAGCAGTGTTCCGTTTTTAACGAAGCAGAATGATTTTATATACGTAGATAAGATAAGTTTAAAACCTGTGAGCCAACAAAAATTCAGAAGTGCATCTCTATTTACTCCTACCGGTTTTGCAGTTGTTGAAAATGAAAAAAATGAATATGCAGTGATAGACGAAAAGGGAACAATAGTTTTAGGTTTTTCAGACTGTACAATAGGATTAAATGTCGTTAATGGACTTACATTTTATAAGAAAGACATTGAATACGAAAAGAAAATGCCTGTCTGGAAATGGGATTGGAATATAATGGGAAGCGGTATTAAGAAAGAGCAGACCTATCATAAAATTGAGATTGGAGTAATAGAAACCAAACAAATCTTACTCGATGAAGACATTCCTTATCTGGATGATAATTACAATCTGAATTTTGCTGCTGTAGACGAGAACCACCTCTTTTGGAATGGATGCATTTACAGAATCAAGAAAGGCCATCTAGCTAAAGTTGAAAGCAATATTGTTGAATTATTGGAAAATAAACGTTTCATCAAAGGTTCCCATACAACTTTTTCGATATTCGGATTAGATCAGAAAAAAGCAATTCAAAGCGGATTAAAAGGGGCAGAAGTACTTTCCATACAGTTTGGAAAAGAAACTATAACACTGAAAGACATTAATAAAGAGCGTTATGATCCGGAAGTTCCTAAGCTTTTAACAGATAGCAAAACTCAGGATACTTATCCTTTTCCGCAATATGAAAAGGTATTCCCAAAGGAAATCACGAAGGCAACTGCTTCGCAGATTGATTTTATAAAAAGAACGTCTCTGGTATATTCCATAACCAATTCGCCATATTTTCTGCTGGGTGTTTTTAATTATGACCATGATATCTGGGCATACGATTGGCTTTATATTGATACTAAAGGAAATGTCACAGATTCTATTGGTAGCTATAATTTTAAAGTGCTGGATCAGGTCGGAAACCTTGTATGGCCGGATAGAAAAATGATTTTACCCGATCAGTTCATTGATAAAAGCTGGAAATTCGGGAAAATAAATTCTTATCAGGGGATGGGTGATCTATACCTTATACCCATTGAAGATGAAAAACAATTGAGAACAAAAGGTTTGTGGAATAGCAGTAAAAGGAGCTGGGAAATCAAACCTGAATACAACGATATCTCCGTTTTGGATACGGAAAAACAAATCTATGCGCTTCAAAAAGAGAAAGACGGGCTATATACACTTTATGATAGTATGAATAAAAGGGATATTGGATCAAAAACATATAATTCTATTAATTCTGACGGTCTCGTAAGTGCTAAAAGTAATTCCGGAAAAAACACCTATTATTACGTTGATATTTACTCCGGAAAAGAATACAAGGAAAAATAATCTAATAGTCTTATTCAATAAAATTTGTAATACTCATTTTAATCTAATTATACTATGCTTTCATCTGCAGACTTACACCTGGAAAGAGCGTTATTTTTTGCTGTTTTAATCATATTTTTCGGGACAGGATTTTTATGTACACTCATTATTTTTATGATAAATTCCCTGCTAAAGAAAAATAAAACAGGACGATATTATATTTTCGGATTTCTTATTTCCGGACTTATTGGAATTGTCTTAACCGCATTTTATTGTTATATGATCTTATTTGAGCAGGCTGAAATCTATATGCCCTAAAGGATTCGACAGAATAAATCGTGAAAATGGAATGAACTTAAAAACCCCCGTTATCAGGGATATTTTAATGTAGACTCTTTTGCTACCTTTAGTTCCGAAAAATATTGAATAATCCGTTGAAATAACCTTGTGATTTTAAAGTCATTTTTAGGGACAAGAATTTACTTATATACATATTTTTATAACTTTTATAGCTTTCTTTTTCACACCCCAATTAAAGATAAATTCTTATTTCGAACACACACTAAAAAGTATGGGTAAAAACACTAGCCAAATAAAATTGAGTGAAGAAGAAGCTGTAAAAGTAATATTGCTGAGTATAATTTTATTAACTTTCACCAGCTGCAGGAATCCCGAAAGGAAAAAAGCAAACTTCCCGAATTATCTGAAAAATACCCGCTGGATTGTTGATCGTGGAGGACTTATTGCTCCGGATGGTGACACAACCTATGAACTGTCAAAGAGAATAGATTCTGCATTAATTCTCAATTTTCATGCGGTAAATTTTGTAGATGAAGAAAAATTTGAGAGTTTTGACAGTTGGGAATGTGGAAATGACTGCTTTACAGAAATATATGGAAGGTATTATTTTACAGAGACCCATCAAATAGAAATGGACGTTGACAGTATTCGTAAATCAGGAACCTGCGAGGCTCCGGCACAGATTTTCAAACCGGCAAAAGAAATGACTTTTGATATTGTGAAAAAAGGACAGCAGGCGCAGCTCATAAGAAAATAGAAATGACAGACTTCATAAAAATTTTCCCGGAATATGAAGTTGTATTTTATGATGATATTGAAAATCATAAATTATTGTAAACGGGAATGTTAAATGCTTTCCAACAGAATAAAATGTAACGAATGGCACACCGGATTTATTTATACAATTATGATCAAAAATCGAATCAGACATTCGATACCTATCTGGGCGAATGGAAATATGAAATTCCATTATTGCTGTATCCTCTGCTGGCAGAAGACATCAAAGTGAGAGGAGTTGAGTTTTTCTCAGATAAAAACCAGGGAATTGTTCAGTTGCGTTACTTTTTTAATCTGTTGGCAGATACTTATCAGCTGCATTACAAGAAAGCCTACTATGAACCTGTCAATAAGATGTTTGAGTTCCTGGAAGCTCTGCCTTATGACTCTTTTGTATTGAATGCAACAGATGTTTTCAACATGAATGAAGAAAAACATAAGGTACAGGCAAAGGAATGGCTGGTGGAAATTCAGGAGAAAAGCAAGCTCTATAAAGAAGCCGTTGAAGCACAGAATCTTTCGCTGTTGGATTCTCTGCTTTCGCAAACAGGATATTCCTCATATCTCGAAATTTTACAAACCGACTGGATTAATTATGGCTTAGGATATTTTGAAGAACTTGCATATAAAAAAGCCGAATCTTCCATATTTGAGGAAGACGGAAAATTCGGTCTGAAAGATGCAAAAGGAGGTATTATAGCTCCAGCCGTTTATGATGATATTTTTGAAGCAGACTATGATTACAGTATATCGGTGATTCAAAAAGACGACTTGTTCGGCTACCTGCAAAGTGACGGAAAAGAATGGGTTTCTCCAGTATATGAAGATGCTTTTGATGTGTTCGATTTTGCACAGGAACCTGTAGGTGAAGTAAAAGTGAATGGAAAATCAGGAATTTTAAAAATCTATTCAAATACATGGATGGTTCCTCCCGATTATGATGCCGTTGAAAGAGTTGCTTATGGATTCTTTGGGGTAGAAAAAGAAGGAAAATTTGGAGTTTACAGCGGTGAAAATGGACTCATTATTTCCGTTGAAAGCGAAAGTCCTTATGAGTATGATTATTTTCCCGAACTGTTTTTTACCAAACAAAAAGGAACCGGCAAGCGTAGATATTACACGAAAGAAGGAAACTATCTGGGCAATTTTTTAGAAGGAAGTATCATAAAAGCAAGCACCTGTTTCTGGATTAAACCAAACAAATTTGACAAAAAAGCAAGACTGATTGATGAAAGAGGCCAGCTTATCATAGACGAAGCGGATCAGCTGATTTTAATTGATAATTTTGAAACTCTGGCTGTTCGTAAAGGCAAAAACTGGAAGATTTATCACGCCTTAAAACATCAGTTTCTGTTAGAAAACGAATCGATTATTAGAGTAAAAGCACAATCAAATGAAGGATATAATAACAATGTCTTTATTCTGGAAACCCAATCAGGATCTGGACTTTTTGATGCAGATAATGAGAATTGGTTAATTGCTCCCCAATCAGATATAAAGCAGATTTACTATTTGGAAAACGGATTTTTATCTGTTCAAAAAAATGAAACTTATCAGTTGTTCGATTTTGAGAATGGTTTGTCAAGCCAATTATACGATTACATTTCCAATCCTTTGAATTACAGAGTGGAAGAGGGTTTGCTGTTTCTATATCAGGGTGAAAATATGTTGAGAATGAATGAAGATAAAAGCATTCATCGGGTAGAAGTTTCCGAATATGGTGCCATTTACTTGGATCGATTTTCGTTCTGCGGAAAAGATTTAGAATACTTTGCTTCTTTTTATAACCGTTGGAAAAGTCAGGCAGGTAAAAATGCAGAACAATTCATGGAGGTCGGAACCATTAAAGAAATGGCTTATGACGCACAAGAAAGCCAAAATTACCATGAAGCCCTTCGTTTGTTTGAATTATCCGCTCAAAAAGGAGACACAGACAGTTTGGTGGAAATAGGGATCCTACTTACTGATCCTGAAATAGAATCATTATTTGATCCACACAAAGGAATTATCTATTACGAAAAAGCAGCACAACAAAACCATCCTGTAGCCTGGAACAATATCGGAGCTTTGTATCATAACGGAACGGGGTATTCTTTTGACATCAAAAAAGCTATTCAGGCCTACGGAAAAGGTGCTGAACTTGGTGACGGAATGGCGCTTGCCAATCTGGGGGATCTGTATTATTCCGGGGAGCATGTTCTGCAGGATTACGATAAAGCCCTGGATTTTTATCAGAAAGCCGAGAAAAAATACTATTATCATTACGATAAAATCTCAGAAATCTATTACCAGCGGAGAGATTACAAAAATCTTTTGGTGTATTTAAAGAAAGACTATGAACAGTCATATTCAGGAATTTACTATGGTATTCTCTACGAACTCGGTATGGGGGTAAAAACAGATTTGAAGAAAGCCATTAAGTATTTTGAACAGGCCAATGCGTACAGTGCCTACGAATATGCAGCTCAACGCTTGGTGTATTACTATGGCGAAGATCCGGCCTTTAAAAATGAAAAGAAATTTCAGAAATGGAGATCTTTCGCTGAAGAACATGGTTTCGAAATAGATTAGCAGGGATTTACCTATATTTACGTTCCTTAATGGAATGAAACTTAATAAAGATAAGGGTTTGATGCACAGGATATTATTTATAGCTACTTTACTTATTTGTCCGTTGTTTGTTCAGGCACAGGATGTTTTAAGCAAACTAGAAAAAGAATACAGCCATGTATCAAATAATACGGCGGAACAGCTTAATCTGGCTCCCAAATACGCGACAGCCTTATTTTTTCACAACCTTAAGCCCAAGTCATATCAGATTTTAGAGGCCAATATTTCCCTTGCGGCAAAACAGATGGATGGAAAGTATGCGACGGTTTTATACGCTGTACAGGCCATGAACTACAGGCTGGATAATAAAACAGCTGAGTCTTCAAAAAGTCTCGACATGGCAAAGGCGTATAGCTTAAAAACGAATAATAATGAGGCGAAAGGCTATTTTAATTATGCAAAAGGCTGGATTCTTACCCGTAACAATAAAATAACAGAGGCTGTCGCTGCTTACCTGAAAGCGATCGACTATTACGAAAATTCGCCAACAACCTCTACGCTGTATGGAAGATTTGGAAACACGGCCAAAGAACTGTCCACGATTTATTCCAACCTCAATGAATACCAGCTGGAAGAGAAATACAGTAAGCAATTTCTGCTGCTGGCATCCAAACAAAATGATCCAAATCTGACCTTTGATGCGTATATGAGGATGGGGTATGTGTATGAGCAAAAATACATTCAAAACCCATCAAATACAGAGCTGAGAGATAAAACAGAGCAGTACTATCTGCAGGCGATCACGACTTTCAATAAAAATAAAGACAGGATGCTCAACAGGAGCAGTCTTTCCTATGCCGCTATCAACTTAGCAAATTTATATACCGAGTTTAACAGTGATAAGGCGATGCAATATGCTCAGTTAGCCAATAAAGTGAGCCTGGAAACCGGTGATGCTATCCACATCGCTTCTTCATTTGGGATTCTGGCAGAACTCGCACTACAGAATAAAAATTATGATTTAGCCAAATCCTATTTTCTCAAAGCCTCCATGGAAATTGGAAAAAGCCCGGTCAGAGATCACAATATTGAATTATCCATTCTGGAATCTTTATCCCGGATCAGCGAAGAGCAGGGGAATTACAAAGAAGCCCTGACGTATTATAAAAGTTATGTTGATAAATACAAAAGCGTTTACGATCAGGAAAAACTGGATATTACCAAGAGATTAGAATCGCAGTTTGATAAAGAGCGACAGGAACAGAAATACATCAAGTTACAGCTGGAAAGCGACAAGAAAGCCCAGGAAATTAAGTTGATTAATATTTTGCGTGCCCAGCGTGAACAGGTTTACAACAACCTGAAACTGGTAGAAGAAAACCAACGTGAACGACTGAAATTCTCAGAACTTGAATCCGAGAAAAAAGAACAGCAGCTTCGTCTGGCAAAACTGGAAACCCGGCAGAAGAATAACGATATTAATACCTTTAAAAAGCTTCTGGCATTCAAGGAAAAGATCAATACATACTATATCTTTTTTATTGTCTTTTTCATTGTTCTGATCCTCTTATTGCTGTATGCTTATAAACAGCGCGCCAAGTCTATGAAGCAAAGAGATGAGCTGCATGCTCTGGCGATGGAAAAAGAAAAACAAAACTCCAAAATATCAACCCTTACCGCATTACTTGAAGGGCAGGAGCAGGAGCGTGGTCGTCTTGCCCGTGATCTTCATGACGGATTGGGAGGTTTGCTTTCCGGAACGAAACATCAATTATCTTATTTAGATCCGCGTCAATCCGAAAATATAGAAGAGGGAATTTCAAAATCGATAGAGCAGATTGATGGTGCTGTAGAAGAATTGAGGCGGGTAGCGCACAATTTAATGCCCGATTTATTATTGAAATACGGTTTGGAAGTGGCCATTCAGGAGTTTGCATCCCGTATCTCCAACAGCGCATTGGAGATTCATACAGAATTTATCAATTACAGCAGTTCGATATCGCAGGAAAAGCAGCTGATTATCTACAGGATCATTCAGGAATTGGTCAACAACTCAATAAAACATGCCGATACTTCCGAAATTATTGTTCAGATAAGCGAAGAAGAAAATCTATTAAACCTTACGGTAGAAGATAACGGTAAAGGCTTTGATCGTACAAACTTAGATGTTAGAAAAACGGCAGGTTTTCACAATATAGAATTAAGAGTCCAATTTTTAAAAGGAACGATGAGCATCACTTCCGAATTGAATGTTGGTACCAGTATAGAACTTCAAATCCCTATTCATTAAACATGATAAAAGTAGCCATAACAGATGATCACCCACTTCTCTTAGAAGGACTGAAGAATATTTTAGGAAATAGTGATACAATAGATGTTGTAGATTGTTTCAGAAACGTTTCAGAAATGAATGCAGGCCTTGCCAGACAAACTATTGATATTTTATTACTGGACATCAATCTGGTAGATATCAACAGCATAGAACTCATTAAACCTTTAAAGAAAAAGTACGGGAATCTGCAAGTTATTATACTTAGCGTTCACAATGAACTGCCTGTGATTAACAGTACTCTGGCTGAAGGTGCGTTGGGGTATATTCAAAAAAATGCTTCGGTCTCTGAGATTATCGAAGGAATTAAAGCCGTGTATGCCGGTAACAGGTTTTTATGCTCACAAACAAAATCTGTTCTGGAGAAAAAATCAGCAGATGGCTTACACCAGGTTCCGAAACTGACCCGAAGAGAAAAAGAAATCCTGGGAGAGGCCGCCAAAGGTCTTACCACCAATCAAATGGCTGAAAAACTTTTTATCAGCCCTCATACTGTAGAAAGCCACAGAAAAAACCTTATTGAAAAATTTCAAACCTCTAATCTTAGTTCTGCCATTAAGCTGGCTATAGAATATGGTTTGGTTATCGAATAAAATAGTCATCCAGCAAAAAGGTCTGCTTACATCGTAAAAGCAGACCTTTTTTTATATAATCAAATAATCGGGTGTGTTCTGTTCTCTTCTCTTAATCTTTGAATCTCAACGTTGCCTGGAATAGGTTTTTCTTTCCTGTTAAATCATATTCGTCATTGTATTCGGGCTGATACATCAGCAAGAAAACTCTGCCGTCAAAATCCTTCAGGTTGATGGGCTGATCTGCCATGATATCATAAAACCTTGTTATGGTACGGGTAGCAGTCCATTGCTTCGTATTTCCTTTAGGATTTTTATCAAATCTGTGGTCTTTTGCATCGGTATAATACCAATATGAAGGTGCAGAATCCATCAGAAACATCTCTTTGTCTTTGTTGTACAGCTCCTCCGCCATACCTGTATTCTGAAACCACGGAACTTCAGAAGTAAAAGGGCCCACGGCTCCTGCGTAAATCTCTTTATTGGTAGTAGCTCCCACTAAAAAGCCTTCCAGATTGGCTGACGTAATTTCAAACAGGAAAGGAGATTTTTTCAGTTCATAAACATCATTCACAGGCTCAATCACTTTTCCGTCCTGTTTTATCACTACTTTTAGCGATTGTGCGAAGGTCATAAAACTTAATAAACAAAAAAGGAAGGTCAAACTTAATTTTTTCATTGTATCTCTTTAAATATTGCAGCAAAGATATTGGACTTTATCCCTATACACACTGGCTGATTTCAGGGGTTTTTATATTCTTTTGACTGCAAAGTGAGATCACAGATTTTGTGCTTTTTTGGAATTTTGTCTTCCTAAAACAGATCAGCCCTCAACTGAATTTTCACATAAGCGGTTTTCTGCTTTTTACTATTAGCCGAAGCCGAATTAAGCGGATAGACTTCTGCATAGAACGTGTTGTTATCTGTCCAGAATGCCTTTTTATCATCTGCTATTTTGAAGTTGGTGAAATTCACATACAAAAGATTATCCTGCTTTTTGGTTTGTGGAAAATATTTAGAAATAACAAAATTACTCCCTACATCATTATTGGATGAGACCGAGGTAATCCAGCCTTTAGTAGGAAGAATCTGCGGATAGCCTTCCGTACCTACTTCAAACATCACTGCATTTTTTATACTGTAAAAAGAATAGAAGGAATCTGCGACTTCGTCAGAATTCTCTTTGAATATTTCCAGATTGAAGTAAGGTGACCGCCCTACATATTCATTGGCAAGCGGGCCGGTTTCTGCAGATATATTCTCATGTTGCGTAATAACATCTTCTCTGCCATTTTCTTTGTATACCCAGTTGTCTTCCTGCAGCTGTATATTCGGGTTTTTTACCAGCACTTCACCGATTTGTTTTTTTGAATTTGCTTTAAACTCCTGTTCTGAAATCTCCACAATGGTACCAAATTTTTTAAAAGATTTATTCCTAAAATCGCTCGACTCCTTGTATGTGCTGCTTCTGATCTCATACAGATCCACTCCATTTAATGTAAGTCCGTATGCAGGTGTGAATTCTGACTTCAGTACAAAAGCTTCAATACTGTTTGAAATGTTATTATTGATGCTGTAATGTATAGAATAGAAGTCCTCAAACTCTTCAAATCCGTAGTAATTATCAAATTTGTTATAAGCCATTTTCAGATGGGCAGCATCTTTACTTGGAGTAACAAAAAACTGTACAGAATCAAGCTTGGTAAATAATTGAAACGGCACCTCCAGAACATTATCCACCCCTTTTATTTTTTTGAAATCAGCCAGTGTTATCGTTTTTTGCTTAACTTCAGTTACTGCCTTGTTGGTCTCGGATGTTTTGTTCTGCTGATTGCATCCTGCAAGAACCACCATAGAAGATATAAAGAATTGATTAATGACTTTCATTTTTTATATTTTTGGGCAAATGTATCGGTATTAAGGACGACAGCCAACAAAACGCCTGAATATGGGTAATAAATGGCTGAAAACAGGGATATATGAAGTGGCAGAATTTGGACAATTTTACAAAACGATAAATCTGATATTGTAATTTACTTTATAAAAATGAAAAACTTAATAATCAGCCTTTCAGTTGTGGGCACCTTACTGGCATCATGTTCACCCGCCACAGACAAAAAAGTGGAAATAAATACTTCTCCGGATGCAAAAAAAGAAACTGCAGCCTCTCTGCCAAAACCAGTGAAGAATGATCCGGCAATATTAGAGATACCAGGTGATTTTTCAACATTAGTTCCTATTGACCTGTTGAATAGTAAAAGCACCAATGTGTACGAAAAATATGGAATAGAGTTCTCCGGCAACTGTTATTCATGTGATCTGGCAAGCCTCTCTATAACAAAGAAGCAGATCAGATGGACCAATGTCTGTGATGAAAAGGACTCTTTTGAAATTGATGATTTCTCATTCTCTAACGAAGGAGACAAAATTATTTTTAAAACACCGGAAAGAACTTATACTGTAACAAAAATAGATAAAGCACCTGTATATGAACTCGTGATAGAAGGCAAAAAACTGGAGTTGAAAAACAAAAGGATATCGAAATATTTTACCATCAAAAAAGCTTTACCTCTTTTTACAGAGCATGATTGTGGGGATTTTGAGGGATAAACGATAGAGTAGTCCGTATCAGTAATACAGTCTTTTCTGAATATTCCGGCATAAAAAAACCTCAAATTGCTTTGAGGTTTTTTTATATTAAAATAATGACTTAATTATTTTGCTGGTTTTTTAGGACTCATCATCATAATCATCCTTTTTCCTTCAAGTTTAGGAAGCTGGTCTACCTTACCAACGTGCTCAAGTTCCTGAGCTAGTTTTAAAAGCAAGATTTCTCCCTGATCCTTAAAGATAATCGAACGTCCTTTAAAAAATACGTAGGTTTTTAATTTAGAACCTTCTTCAAGGAATTTTTCAGCATGCTTTTTCTTGAATTCATAATCATGGTCGTCAGTCTGAGGTCCGAAACGGATCTCTTTTACTACCACTTTTACTTGCTTAGCTTTAAGTTCCTTCTGTTTTTTCTTTTGCTCATATAAGAATTTCTTGTATTCTAATATTCTTGCAATAAAAGGTTCTGCTTTATCAGAAATTACTACTAAATCCAATTCCTGATCCGCCGCAATCTGTCTTGCTTTGTCAATTGGATAAATTCCTGGCTCTACGTTATCGCCCACCAAACGAAGCTCTCTCACACGAATTTTATCGTTGATCAAGTGTAAGTCCTCCTGTACAGGACGTCTTTGTGGGCCCCTGTTGTTAAATCTTTGTGCTATTGTATTATAATTTTATTGGTTAACTTTCTATTTAT
>JASLCD010000414.1 GCA_030146295.1 Chryseobacterium sp. | reverse complement strand
GGGAACATCAAACATCAATCCTGCAAAAGGATTTTCAGAGTAATCTCCTACCAGCTCCATAATGATGTAAATCCATCCGATAATAATACAGAACGGAATAGAAGTCCATATTCCCCAATCGCCAAGCTTTGCAAACTCATTCACCAGCCCCAATGGAAGAAGCATGATAAATAGAATATTGAAAACAAAGGCTGTGCTGGCAAACTGTCTTGGAGAAGGGAATTTTTTGATTCTTTCCGCCTGTCCCTGAAAATTATAGAATTCATTCAGGCTATTTTGCAGCTGGGTCTGGTTGAATTCTGTAATAGCCCCCATGTTTTTAAGCTCATTGATGTCTTTTGCCTGTTGAGATACCAGATAAGTGGCAAAGTTTTTATAATCATTTTTAAGCTCATATTCTTCCTCAGAAAGATATTTGTGCAGGAAAATAGGAGCCCTTCCATAATCCGGAAAACCAGCCTTGATCAATCTGTTTCTTCTCAGGTTTATATTCCCGAATTTATTATTTTCAGTACTGATATGCTCCCATTCTGTAGGGACCAAAAGCTGTTCACGAAAAGTGTATAGCCATGCAATGTGACGGTACACAATTCTTCTTTTACGGTCTTCAAGATCAAAAACACCAATCTCTTCATTTTTGGTATCAAAGGCATACACCATAGAGGCAAACGAACGACTGGAATTCACAATTCCGCCCCAGATCTTTCTCGCTTCCCAAAGTCTGTCATAGGCCTGGTTGTTTTTGAAACCAACAAGGAATGCTTCTGCGGTACCAATCAGTGCAACAGGAACCCATGGAATAGTCATCCAGTGCCAGTTGAAGAAATAAAAGAGAACAGCAATCAATGTACACCAGATAGAGATTAGGACAAGATGTACACCGGCAAGATTGAGAACCTGTTTATAATTGACGTATTTGGTTGTGATCATAAAGATGGATGTGTTTTGCGTATACAGACAAAATAAATACCAAACTGAGACTGATTTTGTTTTGTAATGCCTGCCTGATAATGGGTATTTGAGTTTTTTTGTTTATAATAGTCTAGAATTGAGATGGGTAATCTTACATAAAAGTAGTGAAAAAAATGCATAAAAAAACCTCTAAAAATTTTTAGAGGTTTTAAGTTTATATAAACTTAATATTTCAGCATTTCTTCGATCTTATTGGAGAGCTTCTCTGCATTTGGAAGCATTTCTTTTTCCAACACCAGATTGATAGGAACAGCAGGTACATCCAGTGATCCCATTGTTTCTACAGGTGCATCAAGATATTTGAAGCAGTTTTTAGAAATACGGTGTGCAAAAGCTTCTGCGAAAGAGTTGTTAAGCTGTTCTTCAGTAAGAACGATGCATTTTCCGTGTGCTTTTACTCTTTCAAAAACAAGTTCTTCATCCAGAGGAATAAGCGTTCTTAAGTCAATGACTTCAACTCTTCCATTGAAGTTCTTGGCTGCTTCTTTCGCCCAGTAAACTCCAATACCATAAGTTACCACCAATAAAGTTCTGCCTTTTTCAGTTTCTTCCTTATCAGCTTCAATGATTACTTTACCTTTTCCGAAAGGAAGTACATAGTCTTCAGCTGGCTCAATCGTTTTAGCATCTTCAGTTCCAGGAACTTTGCTCCAGTACAATCCTTTGTGCTCCAGCATTACAACTGGGTTCGGATCATAGTAAGCTGCTTTTAACAACCCTTTAAAATCGGCAGCATTACTTGGGTATGCTATTTTGATTCCTTTGATGTTGGCTAGAATACTTTCAACACTTCCACTATGGTAAGGACCGCCACCTCCATAGGCTCCGATCGGAACACGGATGATATTGCTTACAGGGAATTTTCCGCCACTTAAATAACTGGATTTTGAAATCTCTGTAATTAGCTGGTTGATCCCTGGATAAATATAATCTGCAAACTGAACTTCAACAATTGGTTTCAATCCTACAGCACTCATTCCGGCTGTAGATCCAATGATGTAAGCTTCCTGAATAGCTGTATTGAAAACTCTTTTACTTCCGAATTTTTTTCCTAATGTTACCGTTTCACGGAAAACTCCACCAATTCTTTCTCCAACATCCTGCCCGTAAAGAAGAGCTTCAGGATGTTTCCACATCAATTCCTGAATAGCGTGGATGGCAGCATCTACCATCACAATTTTTTCTCCGTTGGCTGGCTCACGTGTTCCGGTTTCCTCAGTAATAGGAGTAGGAGCAAAAACGTGCTGCATTACAGTTTCCGGCTTTGGATCTTCGGCATTTTTAGCTTTTTCAAAAGCTTCTTCTGCTTCAAGACGTGCCTTTTTGGTGATTTGCTTTAAAAGATCCTCGTCAATACCTGTCTCCAGTAAATGTTTTCTAAGGATTTCTCCCGGATCTTTGGCTCTATGTTTTGTTAAATCTTCTTCGTCTCTGTAGAACTCTCTTCTTACTCCCGAAGTGTGGTGTCCGATCAATACGGTTTTTGCACAAACAACCAAAGGCTTTCTTTCCGTTCTTACAAAATCCACAGCTTTCTTCATTGCTTCGAAACTTTCTACGAAATCTGTTCCGTCTACTCTCATTCTGCTTAATCCGGTGAATCCGGCTACAAAATCATAGGCGTCGCAAGTTCTCGCTTCATCCTTCGTTACAGAAATTCCCCATTCATTGTCCTGTACAAGGAAGATGATAGGCAGCTGATGCAATGCCGCAAACTGTAAAGCTTCACTTACTTCACCTTCTGTAACAGAATTGTCTCCAAGACTGCAGATAACAACAGGATTGTTTTCAAACTCCTGAAGATTGAAATCCTGAATGTATTTGATTCCCTGCGCTACGCCTGTAGTAGGAATGGTCTGCATTCCGGTTGCGGAACTTTGGTGAACAATCTTAGGTTTATTTTCATCCCTGCTTGAAGGGTGCGAGTAATAAGATCTTCCTCCGGAAAAAGGATCATCAGCTTTAGCCAGTAATTGAAGCATTAATTGATAAGGTTCAAAACCTATTCCTAAAAGAATACTTTCGTCTCTGTAATAAGGAGAAACCCAGTCTTCTTTCTTGAGCTGATATGCTGTTGCAAGCTGGATAGCTTCGTGACCTCTTGAAGTACTGTGAACGTATTTGCATACGTTTCTGTTTTCTTCATAAATATCAGCCATTGCTTTAGCAAGCATCATATGATTATACGCCTTGAGCAATATATCCTGAGAAACTTTTTCGTGAAGTGCATTTTCCATAGGAAGCAAATATACATAAAAAAACAAAATACTAACA
The DNA here is from genome assembly GCA_030146295.1 of Chryseobacterium sp. Lineage (GTDB taxonomy): Bacteria > Bacteroidota > Bacteroidia > Flavobacteriales > Weeksellaceae > Chryseobacterium. The sequence goes on along the minus strand of JASLCD010000414.1, from coordinate 2,471 downwards.
ACTGTTAGTATTTTGTGAAAAATCTTTGTTTATATAGGTTATTCCTTGATCACTTTTTTAGAAATAACATCTTTGTCTGTCTTTACTTCAATAATGTAAATTCCTTTTGTGTAAGCAGATAAATCTACTGTTTCTTTCTCGTTATTAATAATACCGGTTTGTAATTTTTTACCCGTAAGATCATATACATTGAAAGTAGATTTTTTAGGTGCTTTTAGAATGTTTGTTACATCTTTTGTAATCGTAGGGGCAATAGCAAGACTGCTGAGAGGGTTTGCAGCATCTTTCGTTCCTAATAATTCGGTAAACCCTGTTACGATAACAGAATAGTTTTGGGGAGCATTACCTCCTGAATTATTTTTCAGTATACCTTTATTGGTAATCTCTATTTTATAAGTTCTTCCGGCAGTTGGGGCATCAATTACCACCTGTTCCACATTATCTACAGTATTATCTCCTTTTGTAGCCGGTGTCATAGGATTGTTGGCATCCAGCTTCCATGGATAATAAACAGTATTGGTAGTGGTGTCTGTAATTTTCAGATCCAGATCATTGATCAGTTTGGAATTTCTGTTATTGTAAATATTGCTCCACTGATTGGTAAAATTGGTGAACTCAGGATCTACCCATGATATGGTAACTTTTAGCGGCTCTGAACCTGATGCTTTTACTGTTTTTACATTGGCAACTCCGCTGTTTAATGTTTCATCATTAAAAATAATACTGTTGTTGGATTTCCCTACAAGAAGTTCAGCTCCTTTTTTGGCATCAATAAATCCCCATCCAAATTGTGGATCAGGGCCTATGTTTCCTGCTTCTTTTGCCGAATGCACCATTAAGGTTTTTGCTGAAGCGGCATTCAATAAGTTGCCTCCAAATAGCTGCTTGTTAATCTGTGTCCAAAGTCCAATAATCCCTGTTACTACAGGTGCTGAATAAGAAGTACCATCTCCTATATCTATTTTACTGCTTCCTGTTGCATTGTTGTCGGTCCATGCGCTGGCAACACTTGTTCCTACAGCTGTAATATCCGGTTTAATACCACCGTCATCTCTAGGGCCTGCACTGCTGTAAACGGAGTGGATAACATCTGAAGAAGCTGTATATCTTCCATCATTGGTTGTTATTCTGTCTGCAGCGCCTACAACAATGATGTTTTTTCCCAGAGACCCGATCCCAATACAGTCATATCCCTGTGCACAGTTATTAGGAGGTAGAATGTCGGTTGCTGTGAATTCAACTAAATTTCCAGTATTATCTTTATAATATTTTTTATAAGTACTTGTGTCGGCACTAGGGCCTTCGCCAAATGAGTTTCCTGCTGATTTTACTATAATATAGGAAGGATTGTTGTATACGATCTGATCATAATCACGATCATTGGTGTGATAAGTTCCCTGGGCATCAAATGTCGTGCTGGGGCTGGTAAAAGCTCCATTCCATACCCATGCAGGTTCATTATTGATCAGTTGAGGATCTGCCCACCCCTGATTGGATCCATAAGAATGATTGGAAACATTGGGTTGTGCCTTTACAATTTTTTGAAAAACAGTGCTTTGTGCTGTTTCGCCATCCAGAACAGAAGTTCCAAAAGCATAAGCTTCAATTGTAGAATTGGGTGCGATCCCCTTGAAATTCACCTGTCTTGTTGTGCCATTCGTAAATGTTACAGTGTAAGGATAATCTTTAGCACCTATAAAACTGGAAACAGCGGTTGCATGATCCCCGTAATTAACGCTGCTGCTCTCTTTATTGATGATTCTGTTCGGAATATTGTTGAAAAAAACATGACCTGCATACACTCTTGCAACTCCGGAAGCAGTACTGCCGTCAAAAATAGTATACTTAATACCTTCTCCGTTAAAAGACCCTGTTAAACCTGTAATATTTCCTCCCTGTAAAAAATCAGAATTAGAATTTTTAATCTGATCCATATCGTGAGCTTGGAAAAAATAGGGCTTGTTATCAGGTAAAAATCCTGCCAGATTAGTTCTTTGCTGCTCTATTTCTTTTAAAACTTCAGGAGTTTTATTAGACCCATACCGTTTAGATACATAGGCGTCAAACTTTTCGTTATTGTCTATTCTCTGACGTTCAAATAATCTATTTAATTCTTCATTGTTTTGTGCATTTATCAGCGTAATAGCCAATGTACTGAGTAAAAGTAATTGTTTCTTCATTTTGGGTAGTAAATTGTTAAAAACTGTAGTGAGTCAAAATTATGCTAAAATTTTAATAATTAGTGAGTTTTGATGAATAAGTCTAATTTTTTAAGCTAATTTTAATTTATCTTTCTAATTGTTAAAATATTTTTTTTAGAATATCTTATTTCTTGTGCTTTTTTTAATATTATTGATTGTTTGTATGACCATCATCAAACGATATTTAGAAAAAATGAAGTAACTTTACATTCTCTTTTTTATAAAAAAGTTAGAAAATTATATGTATTTAATTTTTGACACAGAAACAAC
>JASLCD010000012.1 GCA_030146295.1 Chryseobacterium sp. | reverse complement strand
AATAACCTATGAAGAATAAGACAGAAATTGTCAATATTTTCACCAGAAAAACTTTAGGACTTACGTTAGTACTTTCAGCGGCGGCGATGGCATTTGCACAGGAGAAGGCTGGAGTTTCGGGGACTATTATCAACAAAAAGAACCAGCCCGTTCCTTATGCCTCGGTAACTTTCAGCAATAAGGCGAACAAAGCACTAAGTGATGCTGTACTGACAGATGAAAAGGGACAATATAAGCTTCAGCTTGTGCCGGGAGATTATGATATTACAGTAGAGGCTATTGATTACAAAAAGAGTGTAGTCAGCAAAAATATTACTATAGCAGGTAATATCGGGGCATTATCTATTGAGCCTGAAGCGGCAACAACAATTGACGGGAAAACAAATGAAATCCAGGGTGTTGTTATTACAGCTTCAGCAACTAAACCTTATAAGGTAGAACTGGACAAGAAAACATATGATCCTTCACAGGATATTGTGAGTAAAGGAGGAAATCTTCAGGATGTTTTAACCAATGTACCTTCAGTTTCTGTAGACACAGACGGAACTGTTTCTATGAGAGGAAGTTCCAATGTAAAGTTTCTGATCAACGGAAAGCCTTCTGCCCTTCTGGGAATAGATGATGGTGCCAATGCTTTGCAGAGTATTCCTGCGGACCAAATTGACAGAATTGAAGTTATTACCAATCCTTCTTCCAAGTTTGAAGCGAGCGGAACTGCCGGTATTCTGAATATTATTCTAAAGAAAAATAAGAAAACTGGTTTTAACGGAAGTGTTACCGGTACTTTAGGATATCTTCCACAAACGTCTCTTAATACCAACTTAAGCTGGAGAAAAGGAAATTTCACATGGTTTCTCAACGGCGGGGGTGGCTACAGAGAGTCTAAAAATACAAGCAGAAATGATGCCTGGTTCAATAGCGGATTGAATAAAGAAACCCACAATGAATCTATCAGCAAAAATAAAAACGACAATTATAACGCTTCTGCTGGTTTAACGTACGATATTTCTGATAAAACTTCAGTAAACGCTTCTGGTACGGTAAGAACTTTTGACAGCGATAATAAAGGAAATATCAACTATTTTGATACTCCTTTCATTGGAGGAATGATTTCAAGACAGAGAGCCAGCATTGGGACTGGAAATAATCTTGCATTTCAAGGAGATTTTGGTTTAGATCACAAATTTGATGATAACGGTCAGAATTTATCAGTTTCTTTAAGTTTACAAAGAAACCGCTCCAACAATGATAATGATATCAATGATACTACAGAGGGTATTTTCCAGCTTCAGGATCTCGTAAATCAAAGTACAGTCAATAAATCTATTATTGCTAAAGCCGACTACGAACTTCCCATCGGAGAAAACTCCAAAATTGAGGCAGGTTACAGACTCGATACTAATGATAATGATTACAGTAATCAGGTAAGACAAAGATTACCATTGAGCCCTGCGTTGATGTATCTTAATAAATACACCTATGATGCAAATTATAAGGAAATGTTCAATGCATTCTACCTTCAGTTTAAAAGCAAAATAGGAAAGCTGGGGTATCAGATCGGGCTTAGGGATGAATTGTCTAAAGTAGATATCGACTATCTCAACCGCGAGGGTACTGCAGTCAATAAATCTAAAACCTACAACAACCTTTTCCCGAGCGTATTTTTAAGTTATGAGATCGCAAAGGACAATCAGTTTTTAGTAAATTACTCAAGAAGAATAGACCGTCCCCGTTCTTTCTTTCTGATCCCAAATCCAAATTATAATGATAATCAGAATCTTTTTGACGGAAACATCGATCTGAATCCTTCTTATGTAGATTCTTATGAAATTGGATACAGTATCTCTAAAAAGAACTTCACAATCAATCCTACTATCTATTTCAGGCATTCTACGGATGATGTAAAAATGCTGGTATATGATGAAAGCGTTCCTTATCAAGATGCAGATGGAAACCCACAAACTTTAACCGCTTTCCATACCAAACCTATTAATTTAGGAACTGATGATCGTTACGGAATGGATCTTAACTTCAACTGGGATGCTACAAAATGGCTTAAATTTTTAGGAAATGTAGACTTATTCGGATATAAAACAACGGGAGTTTATTTTGACCCTGAAATCATGGATAAACCAGCATCTTTTGAAGGAAAAGGTTTCTCTACGAGAGCAAGACTTACTTCTACATTTAAAATTGATAAAACGTTGAGTTTCCAACTTCAAGGATTCTATAGAGGTGGACAAAAAACAGCAAGTATAGACCGAAAAGATATGTACGCTGTTAACTTTGGTGCATCAAAAACAATATGGAACGGAAATGGAACCATCAGTTTTAATATCCAGGATATTTTCAATACAAGATCTATGCAATCCACAGCATATGGAGCTAATTATACAAGAGACAGCTATATGCAGTGGCAGCCAAGACAATTTGCTCTATCTTTTACCTATAGGTTCAAGCAGGGAGAAAAAATTGATCAGCCTAAAAAGAAAAAGGATATCAATTCCAATGCAGCCGGAGATGACCAGCAAGGCGGTCCGATGTAATACAACAAAAATAAAATCCCGAAAAGCACTTTTCGGGATTTTTTTATTAAAAGATCAGCAGTGTCTACTTTTAATTCCTCCCCAACCAGAAGTAGTACACTTTCTGATATTGAGGCTCTTATTTTTTTAGTGTAAATTCACAAAGCATAAAATCATGTCTTTTAATACAAAAATAACCTATGAAACTACTTCTAAGAGCCTTATTAATACTATTCCTATCTCCCATCTTCATACTGGCGCAGACTCCCGAAAAACAAAAATTAAAAGAATATATCATTCCGGATAAAGGGGATACCATCCGTTTTTATATTCATACAACGGATGATCTAACAAAAGAAAAAGTTTTTATCTACCTGCAAGGCAGCGGTGATTTGCCTCTCGTTAATGGTAATGACACTGAACCCTGTTGTTTTAATAATTATCCAAAAAAATTAATGAATGAGTTTCCAAAAGACTATGCATTTGTTTATATACAGAAAGTTGGACTTCCTTATTATTCAAAAACTTTAATTAATTATACACCTTCGCCGACATTTATACGCAGAAACAATGTCTCAGACAGAGCTGAAGCTGCCCATAAAGTAATTAATTTCATAAAAAAAAGAATCTATCCCAATGCAAAAATAATTGCTGTACTGGGGCACTCTGAAGGAAGTGACGTGGTCGCAAAATTAGCCACTCTCAACAAAAACATCACCCACATTTGTTTTTCAGCAGGGAATGCAACACCTCAAATATTTAATGACATCCTTTTTACCAGAAGACAAATGCAGGAAGGAAAATTAAGTGCCATCCAGGCTCAGGAAAAAATTGACGAATTAATGAAGGGATATAATCAGGTTTATCAAAACCCAGATTCTGTAAAAGACTATTTCAATGGTGATACCTACAAATGGAATACTGCTATAAACGAACCCCCTGTAGAAAATCTCCTGAAGCTAAAAATTCCAATCTTTGTTACCATTGGAAGCCATGACGATAAGGTTCCGATAGAAACCAGTGACTTTATTACCGCAGAATTCATCCGTCACAGAAAAACGAATCTGAAAAGCAAAGTGTATCTTAACTGCAACCATAATTTTGAAGAGATCAAAGAAGACGGAACCAAAATAAGCCACTGGACAGAAATGTTTTTTGACTTCCTCAACCTTATTGACAAAGACTTTAAATAGAAAATAAGGGTTAAAAATTGATATTCTTAAAAGAAAATTTTAAACTGTACCCTATAAAAAACAGCCGTAAATATTATTTACAGCTGTTTTTTTATCATTGATCATCTTTGAAATATTCTGTCTGAAATTTACTTCACAGGCTCTGCCTTTGAGTATTTTTCTTTTTCAGCTTCATAGATTCTTCTTCTCAGATCACTGGTGGAAAACCTATGGTCTCTTTTGTTGTAAAAGATCTCAATTCCTTTTTCTTCGCAGTATTGCTTACCTGTAAAGTCTCTGTCCATATAATCATCCCCAATGATTCTTACATCAATCACAAATGATTTTAATATATCCAAAAGATCTTCTTCTGTATAATAAGGAATGATCTCATCTACCGCATTTACGGCTTTCAGCTGAATATATCTTTCAACAATCGTCTGGCTCGGCTTATTCTTGTTGGGACGATCGTGGGAAGGGTCGATCTGAAGTCCAACGATTAAATAGTCACATACCGTTTTAGCTTCTTCAAGCATTTTGATATGCCCGGCATGTAATAAGTCAAATGAGGAAAATGTAATCCCTATTCTCTGTGTCTTCATATTAATTTTGAATTAAAACTTCACTGAAATAACTATTCTTTTAAAAGCATAAAAGATAAGAGATTCAGGAAAGGTGTTTGGTAATTTGTTTATATAATTCGTTTTTAAATTATTCTTTCATACGATCAGGAAGCTGCCATAACCACTGAAACTATCCATTTCTTGCATTTAGATATTTCTGCCACTCCCAAACCGTTCTTAAGGATTCTTCCAAAGATGTTTCAGACTTCCAGTTGAGTTCTTTTTCAGCTTTTTCAGCATTGGCAAACGCAATTGTGATATCTCCTTCTCTTCTCGCACAGATCTGATATGGTACTTCTACATTATTGGCCTTTTCAAATGCTTTTACCACCTCCAGTACAGATGAACCTTTTCCTGTTCCAAGGTTATAGGTATCAATCACGGTATCGGAAGAAGCATCTTCCATCAGTTTCTTTAGTGCGGCGACATGTGCTTTTGCCAGGTCAACAACATATATATAATCACGAACAGCCGTACCATCTACGGTTTCGTAATCATCTCCCCAGATATTTAATTTCTCACGTATACCTGAAGCAGTCTGTGTTACATAAGGTACCAGATTATTTGGAACACCAATCGGCAATTCTCCAAGTTTTGCAGAAGGATGGGCTCCAATCGGGTTAAAATATCTTAATAGCGATATTTTACATTGATAGGCCTTCGCAAAATCAATCAAAATCTGCTCTCCCATTTGTTTTGTTTGCCCATATACACTTTCAGGTGTTTTCAACGGTGTATTTTCATCAATCGGCATTTGGTCTGCCTGTCCATATACCGTACAAGATGAGCTGAAAATAAAGTTGGAGATTCCTCTTTCTTTAAATTCTTTAAGAATATTAATCAAAGAGAACAAATTATTTTCATAATAATCTACAGGTTTTATCTGACTTTCTCCTACTGCTTTAGAGGCTGCAAAATTGATACATCCGTCAATCTGATGAGCGTCAAAAACCTGTGTAAGAAGTTCTTTTCTTCTTAAATCAAAAGGATAAAAAACGGGCTTTTTACCTGTAATCTCCTCAATATTTTTTAAAATAAACTTTTCTGAATTGGATAAATCATCTACAATAACCACTTCAAAGCCGTTATTCATTAATTCTACCACCGTGTGAGAACCGATATATCCAAGTCCTCCAGTTACAAGTATTGCCATTTTTTTAATCTTCGTGTTTCCCTATATTTTCTATTTCGTTAACACCTTTATATTTCTTTATCTTAAACCAATTTACAATCAGTAAATTCAGTATCAATATAATTAAAAATTTAAAAGTAAAATGCCCTACAACATAATATCCATTTAAAAATCCAAGTAATAAAGGGTAACCTAAAATAATTATGGATAAAAATAAACTAAGATTTAGGAACAAAATAGCTCTATCATATTTTTCAATTAAATTGACAAATGCAAATGAATTAATAACTAACGAGATGCCAATAACTAATGTTTTAAATACACTAAAATCATTAAATATTTCAAGAACCAGAAATGCTGATATTATAAAAAGTAATAAGCTGGTGATTACTGCTAAGTAGTATACCAGCTTATACTTAAATATCTTTTTTTTCATTATTTCATAAACTCAAGAACGGCATCCGTAATATACTTCAGTTGCTCTTCATCCAATTCTGTATGCATGGGTAAAGAAATTACCTGATCCAATAGCTTATCTGTATTCACAAAGTCTGCATCATTGCTCTCCTGGAAGTATGCTTTCTGTTTTCTTAGTGCTACCGGATAATAGATCATTGCAGGGATTTCTTTTTCCGTTAAAAACTTCTGAAGCTCGTTACGCTGTCCATTCAGAATTCTTAAAGTATACTGGTGGAATACGTGGGTAGAATTTTCAGCTCTTTTTGGAGTCAGAATATTCGGATTTCCTTCAAATGCTTCATCGTAAAAATCTGCTGCTCTTTTTCTTGCTTCATTGTAAGAATCAAGGTGAGGTAGTTTTTTTCTTAAAACCGCAGCCTGAATACTGTCCAGACGGGAGTTTACTCCTACTTCATCATGATAGTATCTTTCGTACATTCCGTGGTTTACAATTCCTCTTAAACGGTGTGCCAATTCATCGTTGTTGGTAAAGATAGCACCACCATCTCCGTAGCATCCCAGGTTTTTTGAAGGGAAGAAAGAAGTTGTTCCTACTGTAGACATTGTTCCTGCCTGTTTTACAGTTCCGTCAGAGAATGTATATTCTGAACCAATTGCCTGAGCGTTGTCTTCAATAACGTATAGATTATGCTCTTCAGCAATTTTCAAAATTTCTTCCATATTGGCGCACTGTCCGAAAATGTGAACCGGAATAATCGCTTTTGTTCTTGGCGTGATGGCTTTTTTAATCTGCTCGGTTGAAATGGTGAATGTATCATAATCTACATCTACCAATACAGATTTTAATTTAAGCAGGTGAATGACTTCTACCGTTGCAGCGAATGTAAAATCAGCTGTGATAATTTCATCTCCTTCTTTCAGATCTAAGGCCATCAGGGCAATCTGTAATGCATCTGTACCATTAGCACATGGAATCACATGTTTTACTTCTAAATAAGACTCCAATTCATTCTGGAAAGACTTTACTTCAGGACCGTTAATAAACGCTGCAGAGTCCATTACATTCAAAACAGCATTGTCTACATCATTCTTTATTTTGTAATACTGACTTTGCAAGTCAACCATCTGAATTTTTTTCA
>JASLCD010000378.1 GCA_030146295.1 Chryseobacterium sp. | reverse complement strand
ATTTAAAAAAAAATTAAATTTGTTGAAACAAAAATATTATGAGAAGATATCTACCGCTTTGTTTATTCTTTTTAGTCATCTCGACTTTTTTATTTTCACAAGATCTGCCTCCGCGGAAACAGGCAAAAGAAATTCCTTCCAATCTATCCAGAAGGGCTGGTGCTTTTATTGATGTGAATGCTCCGCAGTATCCTGAAACCGCTTACACTATTGAAAAAATGGTTAAAGATGTGTTGATCTCATCCGGGACCAATACTTGTCTTACTCCCAATGTAACCAATGTGAAGATTACTCCTAACCACGCTCCAAGTGATGCCAACAGAGCATGGGGATATTTTCATAAGGCTACAACCAATTTTCCATTTAAAGATGGACTTATTCTTTCCACAGGGTATGCAAGAAGGGCTGGTAACACCTTTGAAGGCGGCCTTAGTGATGTTAACGGGGGAGGATCAGATGCTGATCTTGCCCAGGTGATTGGGGTAGTGGAAAGTAGATTGAATGATGCTGTACTTTTGGAGTTTGACTTCGTTCCCACAACCTCTCAGATTAAATTTAATTATCTGATTGCCTCAGAAGAATATACAGGTTCGTTCCCTTGTACCTTTGCAGATGCATTTGCCATCTTATTGAGACCTACTTCAGGTGGACCTTATGTAAATATGGCTGTACTTCCGGGAGGAGCAGGACCTGTAAGTATTACCAATATCCACCCTGCAATTGCAGGCAGCTGTGGCGCCGTAAACGAACAATATTTTGCAGGATATAACACCGGGAATATTGAAACCAATTTTAATGGGAGAACAATTCCATTAACTGCTACGGCAACAGTAGTAGCAGGACAGCAATACCACTTCAAAATGGTAATTGCCGATTATAGTGACCACAGTTATGACTCTGCAGTATTCCTGGAAGGTGGATCTTTCAATATTGGAGTAGACCTTTTAGATCCTGCAGGAACAAAATTACCTTCAGATATCAATGTATGTGATAATGTACCACAGGTAATTACAGCTTCTGTAAATGACCCTAACCTTGTATATCAGTGGTTTTATAATGGTGCACCCGTACCTAATGCTACGACCAATACAATTACTGCAATACAGCCTGGTACCTATACAATCGAAGTAAGTGTTCCTGGTAATCCATGTCCGGGGAAAGCTTCAATCCAAATTCATGGTGGAACTACTCCGCTGGCTCAGGATGCTACATTGCTTCTTTGTACCACACCGGATATTACTACTTTTGATTTGAGTACAATCATGCCTACCATCAGCCCAACGCCGGGAGCTATCTTTAAGTTCTACGAAAATCAGGCAGATGCAGTTGCACAGAACGGCAATTTTATTCAGACTCCATTAAACTATAATGGTAACGATGGTCAGATTCTTTATGTTGTAGTTTCCAATGGTGGTTTCTGTAGCAAAATGGTCGAATTGACATTACAGAAAGAAACAACCCCAACGGCTAAAGTAAAAGCTTCCAGAATAACAATCTGTCCTGGAGAATCTGTAACCCTGACTGCTGAAGGAGGAGATACTTACCTGTGGAGTAACTTTATGGGAACAGGAAACATGCAGACTGTTACTTTATATCAGACGACAACATTTACAGTATATGCTATTGGAGCAAAAGGATGTAAATCTCTTAATCCGGCAACAATAAGAATTGAAGTGACTCCGGAAATCACTTCACCATTAAAAGATGTTGAAATGTGTGTCGGTGATAAAGTGACTCTTGATGCGGGAGCAGGACAAGGTTACAAGTATCTTTGGAGTACAGGTGCTACAACACAGAAAATTGATGTAGACCAATGGGGAATTTATTCCGTGGAAATTGATAACGGAATTTGTAAGAAAGTTTTTGAAGCTAAAGTAATGGGTGCAGCGACTCCTTTTGTGACTGCATTAAGCTATGAAAGCATCAAGAAAACAGTAACAATTACAGCCGAAAACCCACCAATGAATAATCTGCCAAGTACTTTGGAGTATTCTATTGACAACGGTATTACATGGCAGGCCTCAAATGTATTTACTAACCTTTTAGATAATACAAACTATACTGTTTTAGTAAGAAGAGTAGGGACACATTGTGTGGGATCTCTGGAATTCTTCACATTGCAGATCAACAACATTATTACTCCAAACGAAGACGGAATCAACGATGTACTGGATCTTAAGGCTCTTGGAGACTTTAAAAACTTTACAGGTTCTGTATATGACAGATATGGAGTGGAAATGTTCAGATTCTCAAAAGAAAATCCTATCTGGGACGGAACAGTTGGAGGTAAGAGACTTCCTACAGCAACCTACTGGTATAAGTTCAATTTTGAGTATCCAAAATCAAAAGCTCAGATGAACTGGTCAGGATGGATCATGCTGAAAAACAGAAATTAGAATTGATAATGTAATATAAAAGAAAGCCTTTCAAATGTTTTTTGAAAGGCTTTCTGCTTTCCGGGAATAAAATTTATTGCCGTTTATCCAACAAAAAGCCCCTTTATCAGGAGCTTTTATGATTGCAGTTTATTGATTGTCTTTCCAGAGATTGGCGAAGTGTATAAAGTCTGTTACACTCAGTTCTTCCGCTCTTTTATCCAAAAATTCGTGGCCTTTTAAAGCTTCAGGAATATTTAAGGATTTCAATGCATTAGATAATTTTTTTCTTCTCTGGTTGAATCCTGTTTTTACAATTTGCTTAAAGAGAATTTCGTTGCCTGCAAGACCTTCCTTCGGATTTCTTGTAAGACGAATCACTCCGGATTTTACTTTTGGAGGTGGATTGAAGACATTTTCATGTACCGTAAACATATAGGAAACATCATAATAAGCCTGTATAAGGACAGAAAGAATACCATAATCCTTAGTTCTCGGAACAGCAGCTGTTCTTTCAGCTACCTCTTTCTGAAACATTCCTACCATTTCCGGGATCAGCTGATAATGATCTACAATCTGAAATAGGATCTGTGATGAAATATTATAGGGAAAATTACCAATGATAGCAATCTGATCATCTTTGATAAAACTGAAGTCCTGTTTCAGGAAATCTCCCACAAAAGTCTCTTCAGTAACCTTTGTATAATTTTTTTTCAGGTATTCGATAGACTCTGTATCGATCTCAGCAAGGTAAATGTTCTGATCCTTTTCAAGAAGATATTTGGTAAGAACTCCCATTCCGGGACCTACTTCCATGATATTATTATAGTTCTCAAAACTAAGACCTTCTACGATTTTTC
>JASLCD010000367.1 GCA_030146295.1 Chryseobacterium sp. | reverse complement strand
TTTTAAAACGAAAAAAGGCGAGTTGCCCCGCCTTGAATGTTTTCACAACGGAATAATCCTTATTGTGAATTGCTTTTCAAAATTATTATTACAAATATAGAAGAAAAAATCTTTAACACATTTATGGGAATCCGTATTTTAAATATTTTTTTTATTTCTATTTTTATGTGGTATCTAAAAATTAATAATGATGAATAAAAATATATTGGGCTTAGATTTAGGAACTAACTCTATTGGCTGGGCTTTGATTAAACAGAATTTCGAAAACAGACAAGGAGAAATTCTTGGTATGGGAAGCCGAATTATTCCGATGGATCAAAAAATTCTTGGAGAGTTTGGTTCTGGTAATTCTGTTTCGCAAACTGCTGTAAGAACTGATTATCGAGGAGTAAGAAGACTGCGCGAAAGATTTCTATTAAGAAGAGAAAGACTTCATAGAGTTTTAAATGTTTTGAATTTTCTCCCGGAACATTATGCTGCGCAGATTGATTTTGAAAAACGATTTGGAAAGTTCAAAGTTGAAACCGAACCAAAACTTGCTTGGAAAAATATTGATGGACAATTTTCATTTTTATTTCAATCTTCTTTCAATGAGATGCTCGAAGATTTTAAGGCAAATGGACAGGATTTCAAAGTTCCGTATGACTGGACAATATATTATCTCCGCAAAAAAGCACTTACTCAAAAAATAGAAAAAGAAGAACTGGCCTGGATTCTTTTGAACTTTAATCAAAAACGCGGATATTATCAATTGCGTGGTGAAGATATTGAAGAAGAAAAAGATAAAGCTTTTGTACAGCTAAAAGTAGCGAACGTTGTTGATTCTGGAGAGAATATTAATGGGAAAGCCCTTTACGACGTATATTTTGAAAATGGCTGGAAATATGAAAAACAGATTGTAAAAACAGAAGATTGGATCGGACGTACTAAAGAATTTATTGTTACAGAATCTACTCTAAAAAATGGCGAGACAAAAAGAACCTTTAAAGCTGTAGATTCTGAAAAAGATTGGATCGCAATAAAAACAAAAACTGAACAGGAAATTGACAATTCTCATAAAACGGTTGGAACATACATTTACGAAACACTTCTTCAAAATCCCAAACAGAAAATCAAAGGAAAACTGGTTCGCACCATCGAAAGAGAGTTTTATAAAGAAGAACTTAAACAGATTTTATATAAGCAGAAAGAATTTCACAATGAATTACATAGTGATGATTTTTACAACGATTGTATACGGGAGCTATACAAGAATAACGAAGCACATCAACTGACTTTGAGCAAGAAAGATTTTGTTCATCTTTTGATGGATGATCTTATTTTTTACCAAAGACCTTTGAAAAGCCAGAAGTCATCTATTTCCAATTGTACTTTGGAATTCAGAAAGTATAAAGATGAAAATGGAGTAGAGCATACACAATTTTTAAAAGCTATTCCGAAATCCAATCCGTATTATCAGGAATTTCGAATCTGGCAATGGATTTTCAATCTGAATATTTATAAAAAGGATGATGATTCTAACGTAACAAAAGAATTTTTAAATACCACAGAAAATTTTGAAAATCTGTTTGATTTTTTAAATAACCGTAAAGAAATTGAACAGAAGTCATTACTTAAATTTCTCTTAGAGCAAAAAGAATTTAAAGGAAAGTTATTAAGTGCCGAAATCGAAAAATACCGTTGGAATTATGTCGAAGATAAGAAATATCCTTGCAACGAAACCAAAACGATGATTTCATCGAGGTTGGATAAAGTTGAAAATATTTCTGATGATTTTCTGACAAGAGAAATCGAACAAAAGATTTGGCATATTATCTATTCTGTTAATGACAAAACAGAATATGAAAAAGCATTAAAATCTTTTGCAAGGAATAATAATCTGGATGAAAATTCTTTCTTTGAAGCGTTTAAAAAGTTTCCTCCTTTTAAAAGTGAATATGGTTCTTTTTCAGAAAAAGCGATTAAGAAATTATTGACTCTAATGCGATTGGGAAAATATTGGAATTATAACAAAATCAATGAACATTCAAAACATAGAATTCAGAAAATTCTTACTGGTGAATTTGATGAAAATATCAAAGATAAAGTGAGAGAAAAAGCAATTCATCTTACTGCTGAAAATAAATTCCAAGGTTTACAATTATGGTTAGCACAATATATTGTTTATGGAAGACATTCGGAAGCTTCAATGATTGGAAAATGGAATTCCGCCGATGATTTAGAAGAATTTCTTAAAGAATTTAAGCAGCATTCACTTCGAAACCCAATTGTAGAACAAGTGATTACAGAAACTTTACGTGTTGTAAAAGATATTTGGGTGAAATACGGAAATGGAGCAAAGGATTTCTTCAATGAAATTCATATTGAGTTAGGAAGAGAAATGAAACTTCCCGCTGATGATCGAAAAAAACTCACGAACCAAATTTCTGAAAACGAAAATACCAATCTCCGCATCAAAGCTCTATTGGCTGAAATGATGAATGACGGTTCGGTAGAAAATGTCCGTCCGTTTTCGCCGATGCAGCAAGAGATTTTAAAAATTTATGAAGACGGTGTTTTAAAGTCAGATATAGAAATTGAAGATGATATTCTGAAAATCAGCAAAACAGCGCAGCCTTCTTC
>JASLCD010000053.1 GCA_030146295.1 Chryseobacterium sp. | reverse complement strand
CCTTGACTTGTTCCCTCATTCAAGGCGATGTAAAAGTACGACATATTTTATAAATACAAAAACATTTACATCCTTTTTTAAAACTTTATGAAAACTTTATGATTTTTTAAGTTTTTTTGAGTTCACACCGCACCCTTACAAATCGCAAATAATACTGGCATTCACTATGAAAAACATCGTTTAACCCCGTATAACCTACTAAATAACCATAGAATCAAACAAATGTTTAAGTAAAAAACATTCCGTTTTTACCTTGTTTTCACTGTTTCAAAAATTGGAGTTATCCACCCTATTTTATGACATATTTCTAACATTTAAACTTCAAAAATTTCAAGATATTTTGACAGGAAAATAATAGACTTATTATTTCAATTTTTCCATTTTTTCAAAAACAGGAATTTCGAGATAACTGTCATGATACCATTTTATTTCAACAGGTTCATTGGCATCGGCCAGCGTTTCAAGACTTACCTCTTTTCCTGTCCCATAGTTCATCTGTTCAAACGGTGATTTATTAATCCCCAAAACAAATATCAGCCTGCTTCCCTTTTCAATTTTACTACTCACAAAATAGGTGTTTTCAATTGGGATTCCCGTTATTTTACCGGGAGTAAGCAGCTGTCTTCTCTCTTTGTCTTTCGCATAACTTGCACGTCCCAAATAGCTTGACAACTGAATATATTCCCCCTTCGCTGTCAGTTCATACAAGATGATTTTAATATCAATATCTTTTTTGTTGGTGGCAACTTTAAGGTTTCCGGTGAAACTTCCATTGATCTCCATAGATTCCTGGAACTTGTCACTTTCAAAAACCAGTTTATCTTTCAATATTGCCGGATCAATTACGGTACTCAATATTTTGTATCGGTTGAAATTCTGCAAAGTATCTTTTCTGTCTGCAAGGCTGATGATCTGGGAGGTATATCCTACAACTGGCTGGGCTTCCTGCAGCTTGGATCTGTTGAGGAACAGTTTCAATTTTTTATTACTTATCTCATTAATGCCTGAAGCACTTTTCCATTCATTGGTCCCCATTACCTGGTAGTTTACCTTTCCTTTTAAAAACTCAGGTTTCTTCTTACCTTTCATGATATAATCAAACCATTCATAGGATAAAGCATTATTGTCTATATGAGCAACAGGATCTATGGTGTACCCTCTCAGGTTATTTTTTATGGATCCCTGAGCTCCGTAATGGTCATAAGGACCAATGACTAAATAATGGTCTGCATTTTTGTTATACTTATAATGTTCATTGTAATAATAAAAAGCGCCTCTCTGGTCATCATCATAATATCCGGTAAATGTCAAAACAGGAATATTAATTTTTGCAAAGTCTTTTTTGTAAGGTATTTTAGATGTCCAGAAAGTATCAAAAGAAGGATGCTGCACCCATTTCTGAAAAAATTCATTTTTATTTCCATTAAGGCTGTCCAGATTTTTAAACCCGGTACCGGATGTATACAGTTTGTTGACCAGTGTCTGCCATTTGGCTGTATCGGAATCATCATAATCTACATAACGGCTTCTGGAAACATATTCCAGCCATCTTATCATATAGGTATTAAAAACATTATTCTCCATCGGAAAATCTATTCCGAAACCTACGGAAGCTGAAGGAATGATTGTCTTGAGTGCCGGGTGCAGATTTTTAGCTGCTGCCCATTGACTGAATCCGTTATAGCTCCCTCCTATCATTCCTACTTGGCCGTCACTCCAGGATTGTTTTGTAATCCAACTGATGACTTCATTTACGTCTTCTGTTTCAAATTCAAATGGTGCAATATTGTCTTTACTTAAATAAACTCCTCTACTGTTAGCATTTACTATAACATAACCTTTCATTGCATTAAGCTTTTCAAGATTATCAGATCTTCTGCCTCTGTAAATACCGAAATTCAGGATAGCGGGAACCCGAGCATCTGAACCTTTGTATCTGATCACCTGTAAAGAAATTTCATTTCCTTTCTGATTTTTTATGATGATACTGTCTTTAGTATCAAACTGCTGCCGGTCCATTTTCTCAATAAAGGGAAGAGCTACAGGGTTGGTTTCTTTTACAATAAGATAAGAAGTATACAATCGGCATAGCTTCACTGCATCAGGCAAAGCAATACTGTCATTCTTAATACTTTTATTTAGAACGTTAAGAATTCTGCCTTTTACTTCATTTTCTGTAGATTTGAAAAAACTGCTTACAAAAAGTTTGGTTTTCTCAGGCAGAGCATTTATTCTCTGTTCAAGGGTTTTTCTATATTTTTCATCAAAGGAAGCCGGCCCCGGGATTGTTTTTGACAGCGCATAAAGTTCAAATGAAAGTCCGATTATATCTCTATAATCAAGCTTGGCATAATCCTGATTATTTTTAATTTCGTTTAAATAATAAATCCCTTTCGAATAATCACCATCAAGGATATACAGCCGAAATATATTATCATTAAATGTAGCTTTATCTTGATCCTTATAATCCTTTAAAACCTTTTTATTCAGTTTTTTTATCTCATTATCAAAAGAGCTTTCTTCTATATTCCGATTCGATTTAAAATAATATTGCTGTGAATGAACACTGAGTGAAAGCAATATCAGGCAAAACAATATTATCTTTGTTATAAACAGCTCCTTGACTGCGCAACGTCTCATATACTTTAGGTTATTATATATTTAGAGAGCAAAGCAAGCATTTTTATATGACTTAAAGAAAATAAGTACCTCCAAATTGATCAATCCCGTATCTGTTTTTCCACAGATAAGCGGATAAAAAGGTTAATTCTCCTGCTGCTTTTGTAATAGTTTTATATAATAGGAAGGCAGCGTTCCTGTAATTTTTCTGAATGCATTGGAAAATGATTCTGAATTGTTATACCCTATATCATCCGCAATGGCTGCTATGGTATGTTTCCGAATTTTCACATTATGATTGAGTTCTTCCACAATATAATTAATTCTCAATTCATTCAGGTATTGTGAAAAGTTCTTTGCTTTAAGCTCATTCACAGATTTTGACAGGTAATCCCGGTTTGAATTAAAATCTTTAGCCAAGCTGTCAACTGTTATATTCTTACGTAAAAAATCTTTATTCTGTTCAAATTCCTCCAGTTTTGCTTTTATATCCTGTAGCTTTTCATCTGAAAGAATATTTCTGGGCTTTTGTTCTTTGGCTTTTTCTGTTTTGAGGTCATTCTGTATCGCAGAAGCTTCCATTAATCTCGATTTTTCCAACAACTGGTCTGCCTGTTTTCTGTATAGTTCTACCTTTTTTCTGTTCCGGATCATCAAAAAGGATACAATGGCCAGTAATAAAACACCTCCGCATAAAGCAATATAGAGAGTGTAATTTTTATTATTCAGCTCATGTATCAGCTGCTCTTTTTCTTCCAACAGAGCGGGAGTATCATATTTTTTATAAATCTCTTTAGACAAATACTGCTTACTGTTGTTGAGAAAATTATCTGCAGTCACCAGTTTATTAATAAATTTAAGCTGATTTTCTTTATCTCCTTTCTTCTTGTAATAATCAATTAAAAATTCATATCCATCTCTCATAAATGGATCAAACTTTTTGACTGCGGCAAAAATTGAATCTGATTTTATAAAATAATGTACGGCTTCACGGTCCTTAAGAAGATTTCCATTAATTTTTCCTAAAAAATAATAGGTAATTCCCAGGTTCCAGCCATCACCATTCTTTATCAGTTTTTGTTCAGCCTCCAAATGATTGTTGTAAGATTCCTTATAGTTCTTCAAATAATAATTAGCAATTCCTAATGAAGAGATCAAATAGGGATAATGGGTAAAGTCGTTATATTTCTTACATTCTGCAATTCCTAAATCAATATAAGGCAACGCATTGATGTACTGTTTATTCTTGTTGTAACCATTGGCTACTGAAAAAACAGATCCAATATAGTTTTTCACATCTCTGTCCCTGGTACCCATCTTTCCTTTCTCGTACTGATAGTATTCCAGAAATAAGGGAAGAGCTTCTTTGTCTTCTCCGGTAGCTGATTTTAAAATCCCCACCAGCTTCTTAACATAAAAAAACTGTTCAATATTCTTTTTCCCTGCTAATTTTTTCGCCTGAACATATTCATCTAATGCTTCATTGTATCTGTAGTCATAATTGAATAAAATTCCTTTAATAATATGAGCTTTTGCAGGATAGTCTTTCGTATTCACGTTCCGGGTAATCTGAAGCAGCGTATCTGCATACGGGTGCCCGTTTTCCAATTTCAGTCCTTTGTTGTGAGCAAGTTTATAATACCCATCATAAATCAGATCATTATTTTTCTCTTTTTTTCCTTTACTTAAAATAACGTTAGCATATAATTCGGCTTTGTTATTATCAATCCTAAAGACTTTATCATACCCCTTCTGCAGTTGTTCAGCATTTTTATTTTGTAATGAATCCGGTATATGAAATCCATGTACGCTTTGAGAAAGGTACAAGCTGTTTGCAAAAATCAACAGGAAAACAAAAAAGATCTTTTGCATATATTCTTTTAAAGGCACAATATTACACTTTTTTAGATTTTTAGAATGTTTCACAATCCAGCACAATATAATATTAAAAACCAGCACGTTAAAACAAAATCCATTTTAAACCCGGTCAATAAAGAACCCGAAATTTGTCAATTCCGACATACTTTTCTTGGATTATGAAGTCTACAGATGCATCTTTGCTCCAGAAAAAAAACACAATAGTCTTTGTTACAAAGTAAGGCTCCATTATTTCCCGCAGGTGAAATTTTATGTAAACTATAACCATGAAAACTTTACAATACCTGCCTGCGGGAACCGGCCTTACCACTCTTAAAAAACAATTCATCTGAAAATTCAGCATTCCCGGCTAAAACTCTTATTTTATCAAATAATTCTATGAATAAACTCTACTCTGAAGCAGCCATAAAACCATAGAATTGTATGAGAATATCATCTCTGAGGATCACATTTGGAACTCCAATTTTGGGAAATAAAATATTGAAAGTCAAATCTAATCTACCAACAGTCGTTTATATCTCACTAATAAAAGAAAAAAATTTTTGTATATTTAAAACATCTGTGTATTTTAGATAAAAAT
>JASLCD010000347.1 GCA_030146295.1 Chryseobacterium sp. | reverse complement strand
GCGTTGATTTTTTCAATTAGTTCTTTCATTTATTTAAAAATTTAGGCTGCAAATATAGGTTTTATGGTGATTCCAGCCTAATTGTGTTGAAAAAAAATAGTGGATTTAATTATTTTTTTTGAGTCTTTCTTCAATTCAATTTAATTTTTAAAATAAAATCGAATTATTACCGGAAATCAGCCATGTGTTTGAATTTGAAACAGCTAACAAATTAAGAATTCAATAAGTCATTAACAATCAATAAGAATTGAGGAAAACCAAGTAAATATTCGCTTTAAAAAATTCTATTCAAACTTATCTGATCTGGCAATAACTTCATTATTCATACTGCTTTAAAACAACAATTCATTTGCTCTCTTTCCTGCATTTTCCAATAAAGCAATGCTTTCAGAAGTAATTCTTTCTGCAAAAACAATCCGGAAATGGAATTGATATCTGTCAGCAAAAGAGAAGGTATTTCCGGGAGTAAATAAAATCTGGTGTTTTTCACAATACCCATAGAACTTTTTCATATCTGTATTCTCCGGAAGCTGCCCCCAGATACTATAGCCACCCTGAGGCCTGTGAAAATAAGAACCGTCCGGAAAGGAATTTCGCAAGGTGTCCAATACCTGAACAGCCTGCTGGCTGAGCTTTTTCCGAAATGAGCGCAAATGTCTTTCATAGCTGCTTCCCTGCAGCAGTTTCACCATCAATTCCTGATAAACGGGCGAAACTGAACGCCCCAAAGAAAACCTTGCTCTTTCGGATTTTGCATAAAAACCGCCTGCATAGAGCCAGCCTAAGCGGATTCCCGGTGCCAATGTTTTTGAAAATGATGAATAGGTCATTACTCTTCCGTTTTTATCAAAACTTTTTATACAGTTTGGCCTTTGTTCACCAAAATAAAGATCGGAATACATATCATTCTCAATGATACACAATTGATGGATTTCTGCGATATTAAGGATTTCTTTTTTCATTTCATCATCCATCACTACTCCCGTTGGGTTATGGAAATTCGGAGTGACAAGAAGAGCACGGA
Source organism: Chryseobacterium sp. (assembly GCA_030146295.1). Taxonomy (GTDB): domain Bacteria; phylum Bacteroidota; class Bacteroidia; order Flavobacteriales; family Weeksellaceae; genus Chryseobacterium. Next base: position 52,722 of record JASLCD010000347.1, on the reverse strand, counting down.
TGTCATTTTCCTCACAGGCCGTCCTGAAATATTCCGTATCAAAACCGCTTTTGTAGTGTACGGGAACCTCTATCACTTTAAGCTCCAGATGAGCAATTACTTCTAATACAGAAAACACACACGGACTGTCAACAGCAACCACATCTCCGGCTTTGGTGACCGATTTCAAAGCGATTGTGAGAGCTTGTAATGCCCCGTCAGTAATGATTATTTCATCAGGATTTAAGGTACAGCCATAAGCTCCCATTTGTTTTGCGATCTGTTTCCTTAATGTTTCCAGACCGTTTGACGGATAATACCTGAGCAATGATGCTCCTTTTTCGCGAATCACTTCCTGCATCGTTCTAAGAATGAGTTTCTGTGGAATAAGCAGATCTCCGGGCACAGCTGTATTGAAGGAACTGGACTCCGAGGTTCTTTTAGAGGTCAGCATCATATTTCTCATAAATTCTTCATCCCTCACCACTGCAGGCAGTTTCGTTTTGATCTCCGGAATATTCTCTTCCTGAATTTCAGCAACAAAATACCCCGATCTAGAATGACTCCTGACCAATCCTTTAATCATAAGATATTCAAACCCACTTTGTACAGAACTTGTACTGAGCTTATATTTTTCTTTGATCTCCCGGACGGATGGAAGCCTGTCTTTTTCCTGCAAAATTCCGTTGTGGATCTGCTTCTCTATAACTGCTGTAAAAATTTCGTACTTATAAGATTTCATCATAACACACCAACTGTACTGAACAAATTTACAAAAATACATTCTGTACCGGTCGCATTTTAACAAACTGTATCCCTTTTGAATGGATTAATCTTATAATTTTGAATAAAAAAAAGATCCCATGGATATCATTTCAAAATTTAAAGTCGGTTCTGAAGAGGGAATTTCTGATCTTATAGCCATTATTGATTCTTCCGTTGATGCCTTACACAAAGAATTTGTTACCGAAGAAGACATTAAAAAATACATTCACAATGAGATAGATCCAAGAAAGATGATCAATGATCTGAATGATCTTTCCAACCAGCTGATCATGACGTATGCAGATCAGAAACCTGCTGGATACAGTATCATCAAAAGCGGCTCTCTTCATCCCGGAATTCCGGATGGAAAAAGAGCAACAGAAATCAGTTTTGTAATTCTGCCAGAGTTTGATTCTCCTGAAACAAGGCAATCGCTTTGGAAAAAAATCAAATCAGCAGTGAGTTTCACGGATATCATATGGACCAATGTGCTGGATCATGATCCGCTTTCGGAGTTTTTAAAAGAGATGGGTTTTGTATCCGCTGCAAATTCAAAGGCAGGTCCTTTCCAACTCCCATCACATATTTTAGAATTGGAGATTAATAAAAGCCAGTTTAGCTCCTGATTTCTCAGATTTACAAAGAGTTTGGGCCTATTTTACAGCAATTTTTATGCTGATCATATTGAGAGCGGCTATCATTCTCATTTTTATTATTTCACTTAAAATCATTTTAGGTAAGCACAAGTTTGCTTATCTTTGATTTTTATAATTTTTACTCATGAGTGATCAGCTGGAAACCATAGAAGATTATTACAAACGGATCCGTAAGAACCAGATCAAAATGTTTGATTCTGAAGATTTTGAGATGGGTAAGTCCCATTTCAATATTTCTATGCGTAAATACTGCAGTTTTAAGAGTCCTTACAACCGCCGTGATTACTATAAAATCAGTTTTATCATTGGCAAAGGAACCATTCACTATGGCACGCATCAGCTGTACATTGACGGTCCTGCTTTATTTTTCCCTTCTCCAAGCATTCCTTATTCCTGGGAGTGTGACAGTGATGTGCAGGAAGGATATTTCTGCCTGTTCAACCAGGAATTTTTTAACGGAAATTCAGAATTCAATCTGTTTAAAAAGACCTCAATGTTCAAAGAATGGAGCAAGCCGGTCGTTTTCCTTACGGAAGAACAGACTCAGCTGGCTACTCTTTATTTTGATCAGATTTACAGAATGAATAATTCTGCTTATCCTTTCCGTTGCAGCAGCATCAAAAGCAATCTGGCATCCGTTATGCATCTCGCGCTGGAAAATCGCCTGGAAGACATTAATCCTAATGAACTCCCTGCGAACGTACGTCTTTACAGGCTGTTTGATGAGCTGCTCAACAAGCAGTTTCCTTTAGACTCCCCAGCTTATCCGCTTGCATTAAAAACTCCTTCAGACTTTGCCGATCATCTTAATGTACACGTCAACCATTTGAATTCTTCAGTGAAATCGGTGACCCATCTCACTACAACACAGATTATTAAAGAAAAAATGTTTGAAGAATCTAAAAATCTGTTGAAGTACACCAATTGGGATATTGCCCAGATCGGTTATACGTTAGGCTTTGATCAGCCTGCTCATTTTAATAACTTCTTTAAAAAGCATGCCCAAACTTCACCCTTAAAATTTAAGAATTTATCTTAATATTTGATTTTTGTAATTTTTACTTTGTCTTTTAAAATTCACTTTCCTATTTCTTGACTTATTTTTGCATTGTAAAAAATGAATGAATATGTTGAGAGAAGCATCTGAAAAACGAATCAGATTAATTACCATTATGGCTTTCGTGTCTATCCCGCTTTCGGGGTTTGTCACGGATATATATTTACCATCTTTCCCTTCTATGGCCAAAGAAATGATGGTTTCAGAAAAAGATATCCAGATCACTCTGACCTCATATCTTCTCAGCTACGGAATTTCCCAGTTGTTTGTAGGAGGAATTCTTGACAGTATCGGCCGCTATCGTCCCAAGCTGATGGCATTATTCCTGTTGATCCTGACCAGTATTTTAATAACGATGACCAACAGCATTTTATTAATCTGTCTGCTTCGTATTCTTCAGGGAGCCGCTGTTTCTGTACTTGTAGTAGCTACGCGGGCTATTTTTGTGGATATTTATGATGCTGAAAAAGTGAAGCATTATTTAAGCTATTTCACAATTGTATGGTCGTGCGGGCCTATTCTGGCACCTTTCCTGGGAGGTTATCTTGAGAAAATATTTAACTGGCATGCTAATTTTTATTTTCTGGCGGCTTATGCCGGATTTCTGTTTCTTTTTGAGTGGTTTTTTAGCGGAGAAAGTCTTCCGCAGAAAAAGAAACTGGATCTTTCAGAGAATATCAGCCTTTACAAAATGATGCTTAAAAACAGGATTTTCATGCTGGGGATTTTCATTTTAGGGCTAAGCTACTCTATCGTAATGTTGTTTAATATTACCGGGCCTTTTATCATTGAAAACACCTTTCATTTCACTCCGGTAGTTATCGGATACTGTACCTTGATTTTAGGCTTTTCATGGATGATCGGAGGATTTATCGGTAAACGCAGACTGGCTCTCGATTTCAAACCCAGAATCTTACAGCCTATTCTTTTGCAGCTGATTTTGATAGCAGGGCTGATTATCACCAGCTATTTCGCAGAAAGCCTTTTCATTATGATACCTTTTGCCTTCTTCATTCATATCTGTTCCGGAATTTTATTTACCTCATTCTTTACGACAAGTATGCTTTACTTTCCTAAAAATGCAGGGACTGCCGGTGGACTGATGGGTGGATTGGTCTATGTAATCACTTCTGTGACAAGTTTTATCATTTCGGTAAGCGGAAATGTAAGTGAACAAAAAGACCTTTCATGGCGCTATCTGATCATTGCCTGTTTACTTTTAGGAATTATCCTTATTATGCATCAGGCCGTAAAAAAAGAAAAAGCAGAGAATTAATCTCTGCTTTTTCTTTTTTTACATTTTCAAGGTATTTTTTTTAGATAACTGCATGACGGTGTTCTTCGTCTTTATCAGCATATAACAATGTTATTCATTCCTGTTTCTGATGATGCTTCAGGAAATCTTTCCCAAGATTGCATTCATGAAGTTCATTCATATCTAATGGCTTAATTAGTTTTAATTAAAACTAATTTTACGTATATTTGTTAAGGTAACAGTGCTGATTTTTTTTCCAAGCATTCCTTACCGGTCATATCATTATTATATAACATGCCTGAAAAACAGAACAATATATCAGAAATAGCTCTGGAGCTTGGCTTGGCGATGAGTGAAATGAAAAGCCGGCTTCGACAGAAGATTCAGACCAGGATTAATGAGTACGATCCGGATCTTTCTTTTGAACTTATCGAAATTCTGGGACTGCTTTCACGCAATGATGGTATCAACCAGCAGGAAATAGGAAATAAAGTAAGCAAAGATAAATCAAGCATTACTTACCTCATCAATAATCTCGTAAAACGGGAGCTTGTTGAGCGGATCGCTGATAAAAACGACCGGAGAAACAAACAGGTCTTTTTGACAGAAAAAGGTAAACAGATTGTGGAAACCGTTTATCCATGGGCATTGGATCTTTACAAAAAAGCAGTTGGAGATATTGAAGAAGAAGAGATCTGTAAAGCTTTGCTCCTGGTAAAAAAGATGACAGCCAACCTGGAAATACCAGGATCAAAATATGATACACTATGAGAACAATCCTTGTACCCATTGATTTTACATCAACTACGGAAAATGCAGTAAGAATAGCCGCAGACTGGGCAAAAACCTACGACTATCAAAATATTATCTTACTAAAAACAGCAGGAGAATCTGAATTTGACTATCTGCATATAGCAGAAGGACACTCATTTGTCAATGAAGAAAGTGTCAACAATCTGCTGCAGAGAACGGAATTATTATTCGATCAGCTCACCAGCATCATAGCCGAAAAATCACCTGAAATAAAAGTTTCCAGGATTTTAAGCGATTGGGCTCTTACCAGAAGCATCAATGAGCTTTTAAAGAATCAGCCGTCTGTAGAACTGATTATCCTGGGAAGTGACGACCAAACATCTTCCACGGAGAGCTTTGTTTCCGACAATATCATAAGCATTGCAAGGACGAGCCCTGTGAAGACGTTAATAGTTCCCAACAGCTATCACTACACACCTATCAAAAACATATTTATACCTTGTGATATAAAGGGAATCAAAAGACTGGAAAGACTTTTTCATCACAAATCTGTTATTCATAAACAGGATGTACGTCTGATGTTTTTGAATATCAATACTCGTGAAAAAGAGGATGAAGATAAAAAAAGAGAACTGGAAGCATATATTCGTGAGCATTTAACAGAAATCCCAAGCAGTATTCATTATTCTCATGATGAAAATGTTATTAAGGGTATTCTCGCCTTTGCGGCCTCTAATGAAGCAGATCTTATTATAGCTTTGCCGGGTCAGCATAGTTTCCTGTATTATCTTGCAAGCAGAAGTATTTCTGAAGGAATTTACCAGAATACCCACCAACCCGTATTGATTTTAAAATAATAATAAATGGTTAGGTGAATGGCTGAAAGCTAATAGTAAATTTTAGTGCTTTCGATTTTAACAAGTTTCATTTCCTGCATTTTTTTGACATACCTGATCACCGTCTCTACCCGAAGCCCGGTAAGAGTTGCTATCTGCTGTCTGGTATAGGGAATCAGAAATGAATAGGCTTCTTCAAATCCAAAATACTTTTTAAGATGATCAAACAGCTTCAAGAGTTTTACTATGGGGTCCGAAATCGCCAGAAAGCTGGAAATCATATACCTGAAATGCAGCCTGTCTGCGGTGTATTTATTAATTTCCAACATTAATTCAGGCTTTTCCAATAGCAATTGCAGAAACTTAGTTTTGGAAATCTTAATAATTTCACATTGGGTGACTGCAATAGCATTGATGGCATAGTGATGGCTCGTAAAGAGATAGCTTTCACCAATGCAGTGACCATCAAAAGGAAGCCCGTGAACAAATTCTTTTCCATCTTCTAAAAAAGTATTCAGTTTCACAGTACCGTACCTGATCTGGAAATAATATTTGGCTGCAGTTCCTTCTTTAAAAATAGAATCCGCCGCATCATACTTTTCCAGCAAGGCTCCCCGGGAAAATAATAAGTCTTCGCATATGATCATTTTGCCATTATTAATTTGAGTAAAAGTACTTAAAGTATAAGCTATGTTGCAACTTATCAAATACCACAAAAAAGACGATATTGGTTGATATTAACATTATTTTTATTAAGCTGTAATTTTCTTTTTATGTTTTGCTCCCCAGTCTGCCAGGGCTGCAATAACATCTTTCAGCGACTGGCTGTATTCTGTAGGAACATATTCTACCAACACCGGTTTCTGATCGGTAAGAACAGTTCTTTCAACCAAATGATTGACCTCCAGTTTTTTCAATTCGCTGGATAACACTCTTGCTGAAATCCCATTGATTGTGCGCTGCAATTCATTGAATCGTGTATGCCCGCCCAAAATAGCGATCATTACCCGAATGGTCCACCTCCCTCCTAAAACATACAAAGCATCCTCAGTAGCAGAAAGATGCGTACTGCATTGTGGTCTTGAATACACTATTTTTTCTTCTTCCATTGGCTCTGTTTTATCTGATTACTAACCTAAATGTTATTACTAACCTTTTGGTAACTACTATATTTTTATTAGTAAATATAGATAATTTTGGAACATCAATTTAAAAAAATAAAAAATGAAACGAGTACTTCATATTATCTCAAGCCCAAGAAGCGAATCATCAATCAGTAAAAAACTGGGAAATGCCGTGATTGAAAAAATTACAGCCAAATATCCTGACAGTGTTTTTAAAAAGCGGGATCTGGCCAACCCACTTTTCCCTCATTTGGAGGAGGTGCACATCAATGCATTTTTTACTCCGGCTGAAAACCGAACTTCTGAACAGTTGGAGACTGTAAAACTTTCAGATACGGTAATTGCCGAACTGCATGAAGCTGATATTATTGTCATTGAAGCTCCACTGTACAATTTCAGTATTACTTCTACCCTGAAATCATGGCTTGACCATATTGCCAGAGTCGGAAAAACTTTCAGTTACAGTGAAAATGGGCCTGAGGGTCTGATAAAGAACAAAAAGGTATATCTTGCTTTCTCAAGCGGTGGTGTTTATTCTGAAGGAGAAAGACAGGCCTATGATTTTGTTGTTCCTTATTTAAAACAAACTCTGGGATTCATGGGGATGACGGATATTTCTGTTGTTCGCGCAGAAGGACTTTCTATTCCGGGTATCCAGGAAACAGCCCTGCAAAAAGGGATTGAAAGTATTGTTGTAGAGTAAAAATAAAAAATGCTGTTCCTGAGGAGCAGCATTTTTTATATAAGTTTTCGTATACCTAAAGAAATATCTGCATAATTAAAACAAGATTTTCCTCAACATATGTAAAGACATTTCGTGTTTTTATCTCTCATTTTTACCTTATTAAAAAGAACAAGTATGCAAAATAATAAACAATACGAGATGATCAATCCCGCAGAACTATTCAATCCCGGTCCTTATGGCTTTTCACACAGTATTTCTGTAAAATCTCCTTTTCAGATGTGTTTTATATCCGGACAGAGCGGTGGCTTAGGAGACAGTCATCTACTGGCTGATGATTTTAAAACTCAGGTTCAAAATGCTTTGGAAAATTTAAAAATCGTTTTACAGAGCCATACGATGACGTTTGAGAATATTGTCAAAATCACCCTTCTTATCGTTGATCACAACCAGGAAAAGCTTGAAATCTGGGCAGAAGAAGCTAAAAAAATATGGAATTCGTCATTTTTACCTACAAGCACACTTATTCCTGTGAGCCAGCTTGCTTTACCCGGAATGTTGTTCGAGATTGATGCAATTGCGGTGAAAAGTTAGTTCCTGCTAAGGCGTTCTATGAGCAATGATGAAAAGCTTCTTACTCCGGTTCTGATACTTTCTTCATCTACCTGAAAATTAGGAGAGTGATTCATAGCAATCACTCCTTTCCCAAAATCAGAACCTCCTAAGAAAAAGTAAACGCCCGGAATTTTTTGTTGAAAATAAGAGAAATCATCATTAAAAAACGGAACCTGCCCATAATCTACTACAGCCGTATTTTTCCCATACAGACTCTGAAGGATTTCCACAGCTGATGCCGTCAGTTTTTCATCATTGATAACTGTTGGATTTCCCTGGACAAATGAAACGGAAAGGATCTTGTCTTTATACCCGCTATCTTCTATGATTTTCTGAACTCCCGGAATTATTTTATCCAGATTAGCAGCGTTGGTCTCATACAGATAAGACTCAAGAAAAGATTCGTTATTTTTAGAATAGACAGCGAATTTTCCATCCGTGAACAGATAATCTTTAAAAATAGTATCCGGGTTTGCCAATCCTATTCGGGGATCCACAATAGACTGTATCTCCCAGGGCTTAGTTCCGGGCTGAATACGGGACAGAAAGTTTCCGATTTTTTGGGTTAGCCCTTTTGTCTCTTCCTCAGATAATCCATTTTTTAACTGAACTCTTATTTTCTTCTGATAAGCAAACATTTCATTAGGTTTTACCATGATTTGTCCTACAGGGATTGCCGTCACATGCAGTCCATATATTTCGTCAGGATGTATTTGGGAAAGCAAGCCTTTGTTCAGCATTTCTTTTGCCCCCTTGAATGTTTCTTCTTCAGGTTGAAATATGAAATAAACAGTTCCCTTTAACGATTTTTTATTCTTGGCAAGAACTTCAGCAATTCCTAATCCAATTGCCATATGAATATCGTGACCACAGCCATGCTGAACGCCTTTTATTTTTGATTTGAATGTTTCAGGATCGGGATAATCGTTGGGTAATGCATCCATATCTGATCTCCAGGCTATTTTTTTACCCTTTTTATCTCCTTTCAGAATACCGATCACGCTGTAACCATATATATCTGTCTTAACTTCCAGTCCCAAATCAAGCAAATATTGCCTGATAATCTCTTGAGTTTGCTTCTCCTTCCCTGCCAGCTCCGGATTTTCATGAAAATCCCTCCTGATTTTAACCAACTTTTCAAATATCCTATCTGTTTCCTGCTGAACAGATTGATGTAAAGACTGTTTGTTTATACTTGTTGAGGAATGGGCAATTAATTCTTTTTTACTATTCAATCCCTGTGCAGACAAAAGAAAAGAAGCAAAGCAAAATAGAGTTAAGGTTAATCGTTTCATGGTGAGAAGTATTGGTTTTATCTTTGGTGATTATAAGGCTGAAAGTTTATTTATATCAATTAGACAATAAAAGCTTTACTTTCGTTACATCCTGGCTGATTATTTCAAAGAATTTACAGTTTATAAAAACAACAAATGCTTACCAGTGGCAAGCATTTGTTTACAAACATGATTATATTAAAATTATTTCACTTTCAATACGTTGTATTGCTAAATAATTCTTTTCAAAGAAATTCCGATAATGGTATTGGATGCAGCTGTGTTAAAAGCTGCATTTGTAGAATAAGCTACAATAGACATCCTGTAGTATTTTCCATCAGGAAAAAGTATTTCCACAAGATCTTGTTCCATATTTTCATTACTTGTATAAAGCCAATCATCGCCGTCTATTTTCGTACTGTAATAATTAGGAAGAATCGTCATGTTGGGAGAATTCTGCAATGGATTGCTGGTAGACAATGTTGCATAGGATACAGTAATATTAGAATTCGTTGTGTTAAAAAATCTGGGTCTTAAAATAGTATCCTCACCGGCTAGAACATCAATCCTGATTCCCTCAAAAAATGGAAGCTCAGAAACATTCACAAATTCAGACAGAGCTTTTCTCTGAATTGTTCCTGTTTGGGAAGCAGCTCTTCCGGTCATTTGATTTTTATTGGTATTTCCTGCAGAATTTTGAAATGTTCCTGGAATTACAAACCTATAACCTCTTTCTTCTCCCACTTGGAAATTTCCACTGCCATCAGCAATGCTTAACCTTGTCCATTTATTGCCATCCCAGTAATAATATCCTTTAGTTGTTAAACTTCCCGCACCAGTGTTAAAAACAAAAAGGCCTGTAGCGGGATTGGGAATCGTTATCGTATCTGTAGCAGAATTAAGATTGACCCTCGGAGGCAGGAAACCTGTGTTGGAAGATGTCAGATCCAATATAGCTGATGGATTAGGATTAGAAGTACCTATACCTACTTGCCCAAACAGAGCTGATGTAATTAAACTTGTTAATAAAAATAATACTTTTCTCATCTGTGTTTCTTAATAGTAATGCAAAATTCACCAATTACAAAACTCAGATTATTGGTGAAAAGCCCAAATAAATATTGCTGAAAAATTCAATATAAAAGCAATAGAATCAAATAAGAGTGATAAACCAAACGATTTCAAAAACTTACTCTGTCTTAAAGAAATCTATTTTAAACTGAATATTATTTAAAATAATTCTAAAATAGGTGAAAACTAGATCTCCCGAAACCACTTATTACAAAGGATTTGTTACAAAAAATTAAAATTATAACACTATAAATTACGTATAAATACTGAATCTTATCTTACAGGATCTGATTAATTTCGGATAAACAAAAACTGACAACTATGGATAGCTTGAAAAGCATGCATTCATTTCTGAAAAAGGAATGGTATCTGAAATCCGGCACCTATAGCTCAATCGGCATGATAACTTCCTGTTGAAAGGAATTGAAGATATCTAACCCAAATTTTTAACGAAATGAATATTATTAACAAAATCCTCAACGTCGACGATTATTATTTCGACGTGTTTATGTCTATCTCGGAAGCACTTGCCGGGTTCACTGTAAACGAATTACAATCTACAGGTCTGGCAGAAACCTATTACACCTACGTTCTGAAAAGCTTAGAAGCGGCCTCCTTCGTAGAATTCCTTACGGTATCTAAAAATATTCTTGAAAATTCTTCCGATGAGGATCAATTGAAAAACGGCATTCAAACTGAAATTATTGCCAATCCCGGAATGAATGACATTGCCGGAAAAGTGATCACCATGTGGTATTTGGGAACTTGGGAAGGTACTTACATCAATGATCTTTCTTACAAAGAAGGTCTTGTCTGGAATCTGATGCACTCCCATCCACCCGGAGCCAAACAGCCTGGATATAAATCTTGGAATATTAAACCTGTAAACAGCAACTCATGAACCAGACCAATAATAAAAAAGATGTAATCATCGTAGGAACGGGGATTGCAGGATCATTAATCGCAAAATTACTATCCGATCATGTGTTTGATGTGACAAAAGGAAAGATGATCCACCGGGCAGATGCCGGAAAATCCGATAATATCAAGGAAATATCAATACTGATGTACGAAGCAGGACTGGAAGCAGGCATTGAGCTGGATTCCGTATCCTCAATGACGACTTACAATGAGTATATCCGTACTTTTTACAGAGAGGAAGCCAAAGTTCCCAACTCTCCTTATCCGAATTTAAAGCAGGCTCCTTCTCCGAATGTTCTGGATATGGAACACATCGTTCAGCCGTTTCCTGATAAAAAAGGATATCTGGTTCAGTTTGGGCCGATGCCTTTTGCAAGTGATGCCATCAGAGTGGGAGGCGGAACTACGCTTCACTGGCTGGGAACTACCCCAAGAATGCTTCCGAATGATTTCAGGCTTACAGAAAAATACGGCATTACAATTCCAAAACCGAATTCTGATGAGAAAACTCCTGTTAACTGGCCTATAAGTTATGAAGAGCTGAGACCCTACTATGAAATGGCTGAGTTTGAAATCGGGGTTTCCGGAGATGTTTCCAGACAGGAATATCCAATTTCTGAAAACAGCGAAGAATATTATGGAGATTATGTATTCCCGATGGAAGAAATTCCTCAAAGTTATATGGATCATAAAATCGTTGAAGGTCTTCAGGGGACAAGTGTAAAACTAAGTTCAGGAGAGATTCCTTTGATGATGGTACCATCCCCACAGGGACGAAATTCTATTCCCAATCCTAAATACGGAAAAACAAAGCTTATCAAAGCTGAAGCTAAAGAATCCGGGTACAAACTGATTTTAGATAGTTCTGAAAAAGAAGAATACAAGGCTCTCGGCGCTGTTTGGAATCCTTATATGGGAGAACGCTGTGAAGGAAATGCTTCATGTGTCCCGATCTGTCCAGTTCAGGCAAAGTACAATGCTCTAAAGACCTTAAAAAAAGCATTATACAAGATCAACGACAATGACAATCTTAAGCGTAATCCATACATGCAGATTCAGGCACAGAGTGTGGTCTACAGACTAAGCGTTGATCAGAATGACCAAGATAAAATTTCCAAAGTTCATCTGAGAAGATATACTTCAAAAGAGAAGACCGATTTCGTTGAAGAATCTATTGATACTTCAGAGGCTATCGTGATTCTGGCAGCTAATGCTTTTGAAAATCCAAAGATTTTATTAAACTCAAAATATACTGTCCAGGATGTTGTAAAAACGGTTGCCAACAGCAGTGATCAGGTGGGAAGAAACTTAATGGACCATATGGTAATGCTGACGTGGGGGCTCTTCCCTGAACCGGTTTATCCTTACAGAGGTCCTGGTTCTACCACCAACATTTCGTCTTTCCGTGACGGAAGCTTCAGAGGTGATTTTTCAGCATGGATTTCTCCGCTTGACAATTGGGGCTGGGGCTGGCCGGCATTTTCTCCCGGTTCTGATGTGGGATACTTTATCAGCCAGAAGCTTTTTGGAGCAGAGTTAAGAGAAGCACTCACCAACAGGCTTTCAAAACAGGTTTTATTCCATTTTGAAATCGAGCAGCTGCCGAACCCTAATAACAAAGTGACTATTAATGACCAGTATCTGGATGCTCTTGGAATTCCACGTCCTGTTATTCATTATGAATTGACAGAATACGAAATGAAAGCCATGGAACAGGCAAAACATGCTTCGGATCAGATGTTTAAAAGATTAGGGATTGAAGATTTCACAACTTACACTGCGGAAGACAAAAACTCTGTGATTTACAATGGTGTACGATATTCCTACAACGGAGCCGGGCATATTGTAGGAACTCACAGAATGGGCTTTACAGCAGAAGATTCTGTCACCAACAGCTATTGTAAGGCCTGGGACCACCCGAATTTATACATTGTTGGAGCAGGAAATATGACCACTCTGGGAACTTCTAACCCAACTTTAACATTATCAGCATTCACGATCCGTTCTGTAGAATCTATCCTTGCTGATCTTGAAACTCAACTTAAAAAATAACAACATGAGACAAAGACTTATCAATACAACAGCACAACCACTGGAAACATTAACAACCGGAAGAATGGCAGGCAGAAGTGCTGTTTTTACAGAAGCCATTTCATTACCTTCTTTACTATTTGATTCAACACTTAGCAAAGAAGACTGGATTGAAGGTTTAAAACATCACAGCAAAACACTGACGAATCTTTTACTGAATGATCAGATTGATGATTTCAATGCTTATCTGGAATCTCAGTTCGGTGATGAAGTTTCTGAATTAAAAAAAGGAATAGCCGAAGTAGATTACCGCCCGGTTTTAAAGGATCTTTTACAGACGGCCATTCTTATCGAGCACTCCACCATTCCGCCTTATCTTACCGCGCTGTATTCCATCAAGGATGGTACTAATGCTTTAGCTTCGCAAATTATCAGAAGTGTTGCCGTGGAAGAAATGCTTCACCTGATTATGGTGTGCAACGTCCTGAATGCAATCGACATTCAGCCTTCTGTCAACCAACAGGAGAATTATCCTACTTATCCGATGAAATTACCGATGAATGTTGATTTCTATGTGGGACTGGAAACATTCTCAAGCAACAGTATCGCCACCTTTATTGCTATTGAAAGCCCAAGCAAACCTTTGGTAAAAGCGCCTCAATATGATCACGAAAATGATACTTCAGCATTGTATTCTCAGCGTGTGGCTGTACAGGAAAACAACTTCTGGACTCTTGAAAATATGAAAGGTTTCATCATGGAAAATGTACATACCATTGGTGAATATTATGATGTTTTATTTTTCTACATCGTTGTTTTCCAAATCATGGCTTATTACAAAGAACATGGAACTCTTCCGAAAAGCTTTGAAGATTTAAATACCGGAGGAATATTTACGGGAAATCCGGCAAAACAGATCCGTCCAGAACAATATTACGGAAGTGGCGGGAAATTACATTTTGTGGAGGCTTTAGCAGGAGTTATTGCTGTTTTCCAGGAAATTAAAGGACAGGGAGAAGGAGCTGACGATTCTATTTTCGATGTAGATCCGTCCCAGTTTGAGGAAGGGGTTGAACTGGCTCATTATTTCAGATTTAAAGAAGTATTTCATGAGCATTTCTATCTTGGAGGAAACTACGAGCCTTTTATGGATGAGGATGGAATGATGCCTGTTACTACACCGCCGAACGGAAAAGATTTACCGGTAGACTGGAGTGAAGCCTATCCCATGAAACCCAATCCTAAGGTAGAGGATTACATTAACAATAAAGAATTGCATGCACAGGGAGTTGAGTTTAATAAAACCTACAGACGTTTATTAGACGCTATACAAAGTGCTGTGGAAGGAAACCAAAGAGAACTGGAGAAGTCCATTATGTATATGTATGCATTGAAAGAACAGGCTGTCAACCTAATGAAACAACCGTTGGATTCACAGAATAATGCAGGCCCAACTTTCGAATACACGAATTTATAACCATAAAAACGATATATCATGCTTAAAAGAAAAAAAGAAAGTCCCGAAGCGGGAGGTGAACAGTTGTTCCGTAAAATGCCTGGCCAACATGAGGTTAATCTGGCTGAACTCATGGATGGGTATTCAAAACTTCTTATTGATGATCCGGTAAGGCCATTCAGAGAAGATAACCTGCAGGCGATCGAAAACAGTGTAGATTATGGAATCCTTGCAGCTTTGGATGGTACATGGGTAAGTTATAATGCCAACTACAATAAAGATATTACCCAACCTTCATTGGCAAGTGGGGTGCATACCACGATTATGCCCTCTCCAGGAACCAATCCGGGAACAATTCCGGGGAAATTTGCTTTTGATAGTGAAGAATATATTGAGAAGCTAACATTCTCTATCGTTCCTGGGGGAGTTCGTAACCGAGGGGGTGCCAGTGAGCTTTTCTGTGGAGCAGTTAAATATGAGCAAAGCATTAAAAGCGTTAACGCCGTACAGGGGCAGGATGCCCTAAAATACACACCTATCCATGAAGAAAACGGTATGTATCTGTGGCTGAGTGATGTTTACAATCACGCCGCAACAAAAGAATCTATTGAAAGAGACCGTGGCATTCACGCATTTTCTACGCAAGATGCTGAAAAATACGGATATACAGGAGAATACAGAGATGAGCCTTTGGTAAGGATAACTCCAGACGGAGAAGAAAAAAAACAATATATTCTTCTAAGCCAGCTACAGCCCGGACAGCCTTATTATGAGATTATTCCGGCTCAGGAAATAAAACCGGGAGCAGGCGTTGAAGGTCCCTACTTCATTCCGGACTACTCTATTTCCCGAAGCGGCGTTATTCCTCATGGAAGTACCATTACCTTACTTGGTGATATCATCCCCCAGAATATTGACAAGAAAACGTTTTATTTAATTAATGGCTCTCCTCAGTTCCCTTATGGTAAAGCGGCATGGGACACCAATCATCTTTCGATATCACGTACAATGGGGAACGCGGGAGTAACACCTGACGAAATCATTGATCTTGATCAGCCGGCACCGAAATGGGTACATGAAACACTGGATGATAAAAATGATGAGGGCTCAAACAAAATTTATACCCAGAGAATACTGGCAGATGATCTATATCCTTATTCTGTAAGACCAGATTTAAGACTTAGAGATACACTAAGAGGCCAGGAAGTAAGCAATTATGTTCATGTTAAAATGTCTTCCAAAATGAAAACAGGAGCACAGGGAGGAATTTTAAACGTTCCTTTTGTAAACCGTTTTGTTCCGACTGTTGAAGTGGATATGGATATGTGGATTGAAACTATTATTGAAGACGGAAAAGAGATTCTTCAGTTGCAATATGAACAGATCGTATTCTTTGAATTTGATTTTGGAAACGACGGCGGCACTACAAGCTGGCCTCACATCCAGGTCAACACTCTTCGTAAGATACAGGATATTCCTGAGGATCAGAGAAAGGTAATTGAAGAGCAGTTTTTTAATACCAGTGGCAATGGCGCTGCTTCAGGCTGTCCTTATCATAAAGGATAAACTACTAAAAGTATTATACAAAAAAAGGGGCAATAATTTGCCTCTTTTTTATGTTCTTTATAATAGATTAAAGATTATCGTGCGTCTGTTCTACCATAAAAGTTATTGCCTTTTTGATATTTTCCCTTCCTTCAGGTGTGTTGGTATCAATTCCACAGAAAATACTTCCGTTCAGAGAAGCAAACATATTTAGGTAGTATAATCCTGAAACCATGATGGCCATAACAGAACGGTAGGTATCCATTTTATCTTTGAAACGAGATTCCATCAATAATTTGAAAATATATTCTCCGTTTTCTTCCTGAGTGTCAATCAGCTTTTTTAATGATTTTCGGGGCTCCGAAATAGTCCACAACAATAGTTTTTGAGCTTCTTTATTGGAGTATACGTAATCAAACTGTGAAAGAAGCATATGCTTGATAAATTCTCTGCCTCCATCTTCAAGATTCGGCTTCATTTTTTCTACTTCCTCGCTGGTTACTTTTACCCAGAAATCCTGTGTGCGAACATATTCGTCCATCAGGCCATCCATGCCTCCAAAATAGGTGTAGATCATTTTCTTATCTACCCCTGCAGTTGCAGCGATATCATTTATCTTTAACCCTGCATATCCTTTGGTTTTCAGAATTTTCCCAACTGCATCTAAAAATTTTTTCTTGCTGCGTTCCTTGTTTCTAATACTCCCTGATGCTGACTTTCTTTCCATGACTAAACATTCAATATACAAGTTTAAGCAATTTTTTTATCATTTTAGACACCAATCAGTGTCTAATATCAACTATTTATATATATTTGTACAAACTAAAACCATTCACTATATAAAAGCACTATCGAAGTAGAAAAATTAAACACTATTCAGATTGTATCGCTAGTTCCCTCAGTTTAAAATATTTCGAAGATAAACGGCTGAGGTAAAAAAACAACCAAGCAGCACCATTTTCTATAATGATGCTGTTTTTTTATGCTCAGAAAATAGCTCTGATCTTAAATAAAATACTTTTCAATAGATATTTTTTATTGATATGTAACTTTCAATTGCTGAAATGTATGTCTTTACTTTTTAAACGGTCAATTACATTTTGTTTTATGATTAAAATGGAATATTACCACCACCCACAGGGTAATTCCTTTTCATTTTTAAAAATTAATAACCTGAAAATCAAAATATTAAAATAAAAAAGTAAAAAAAATATTATTTTACACACTTCAGAGTGTCTTATTTTATATATTTGTACAAACTAAAACCATCTATATATTTAAAAACACTTTTAGGTTGAAAAATAAGACAATTCAGACTGTTTTTATTTTTGTTCCCTTACTTTAAGACAATTTCGAATTCGAAACAACTAAGGTAGAAACACAAAACACCAACTAACCATTAGAGTTCTAATGGTTTTGTTTTTTCCTACTGGGATACAAGCGCTTTGATTAGCACAGACCGGATATTACAGATTGTCATAAATCTGATCCAATAAAAAAGAGATTGCTTTTTTGATTTTCTCCCGTCCTCTAGGAGTGTCTACGTCTATTCCGCAGAAAATACTGCCATTCATTGCAGCGTACATGTTCAGATAATAAAGTCCGGAAACCATGATAGCCATGATCGAGCGTACATCTTCAGCATTTTCTTTGAAATGAACATCCATCATCAGCTTAAAAATATATTCTCCGTTTTCTTCCTGAGTATCGGTCAGCTTCCGCAGTGATTTTCTGGGTTCGGAGATGCGCCATAGGAGTAATTTTTGCGCTTCTTTGCTTTTGTAAACATAATCAAATTGTGACAGAAGCATTTCTTCCATAAAAGACTTTCCTCCGTCATCCAATTTTGGTTTTATCTTTTCTATCTCATCAACGGTCATTTTACTCCAGTAGTCCTGAGACCGGATATACTCATCTATCAGCCCATCTATCCCGCCAAAATACGCATAGATCATCTTTTTATCTACCCCGGCTGTAGTAGCAATATCACCCACTTTCAATGCAGTATGTCCTTTTGTTCTCAGTATTTTTCCTACTGCATCCAAAAACTTTTTTTTACTGCGTTCCTTGTTCCGGATACTTCCTGCTACTGACTTTCTTTCCATGGTAAACTTTCAATCATACAAGTTTATGAATTTTTTTTCATTTTAGACACTTTTTAGTGTCTAAATGTATATATTTGCAAAAACTAATAACCATTTTATATAAACGAACGATCAAAGTTGTGAGATTGAGTGAGATCAGATTGTACCGTTAGTTCCCTCAGCTTAGATGTTTTTTAAACATTCAATGGCTGAGGTAAAACATTACTCACAGCACCATTATTCATGGTGCTGTTTTCATTTAAAGACAAGTCTTTTATCTATTGATCTGACATAAATACTTCTTCTGTATCATATTTTTGATTTTATGTATTGCAGCAAATACCTTTTACAGAAAGGTTTTCATTAGTAAATCAAACATGAAATAAAAATAATTTTATTTTTTTTCATTTTTAGACACTTTGAAGTGTCTTATTTTGTATATTTGCTTCAAACTAATAACCATTTTACATAGAAGCACTATTTGAGTTGAGAAAAATTGAAAAGTTTCGAAGACAAGCAACTAAGGTAAAAGCACTAAATGCAACAGTATCATTAGCTCTTTAATGATGCTGTTTTTAAATTTAAAATCCTGATTGGGAAATATAGAAAATTGTCTATACCGAGATTGGGTATAGAATAGTTGATATGAAGAGAGACTGTCCTGAGACAGTCTCTTATTTTTTTGATTATTTTTTTAACCTTTAGCTTTTTCGTCAGTAAAAAACCGAAGTCCTTCCTTTCTGTCAATAAGCTGAAGGGGATATAATGCGGGATTATATTCACCGTTCAGTACTTCATTCAAAGCATGTTTTTTGGATTCACCAAATGTTATTATCAGAATATTTTCAGCTTTATTGATCACGGGTGCTGTTAAGGTAATCCTGAACATTTCCTGAGGTTTCAGATAATAGGCAGAAACCCATTTTTCTTTTTCATTTAAAACTTCCTCACCTGGAAATAAAGAGGCAGTATGACCATCATCTCCCATTCCTAAAAGAATAAAATCAAAAATGCCTTCACTGCCAAGAACTCCCCTGATCTGCTCTTCATAGGTCTTTGCATAGTCTTCAGGAGTTACCCCCTCGCCATACATAGGGAAAACATGGTTCTTATCAACAGGAACCAGGCTCAGAAGAGCTTCATCCGTCATTCTGAAGTTGCTTTTGTCATCGTGCAAAGGAACCCAACGTTCATCCACCCAAAAAAAGTAAACTTTATTCCATTCAATCTGTTCTGCATATTCCGGGGTTGCAAGCAGTTTGAAAATAGCCTTGGGAGAAGATCCTCCACTCAAAGCAACCACAAAACGGTCATTTTTCTGAATAGATTTTTTTGAAAGGTCAACAAATTCCTCCGCAGCCTTTGTGTACAGTTTTTCCAGGTCGTCAAATACTGTAATATTCATTTTTTTCTGTTTAAATTTTATATTGTTTTATACCCAGCTGTGTCCTTGTCTTTCTACTAAGGCATTGCCATCTTCCGGTCCCCAGCTTCCTGCTTTATAATTCGGGAATGATAAGTCTTTATTATTTTCCCAGGCCTCCTGTATTGTTGTAACAACATCCCAGGCTTCTTCCACCTGATCGGAACGCATAAATAAAGTAAGATCTCCTAAAAGGGCATCCTGCAACAAGGTTTCATAAGCTTCCGGGGTATCATCCTGACAGGCAAAATTATCGAAAATCATTTCTGCAGGTTTTAAATCCAAGGTAAGTCCCGGCTTTTTTGTCATAAACTGCAATCTGATATCCATCATCGGCTGGATATTAATAATCAACCTGTTCGCAGATAAAAGATGCGGACTGTCTGAGAATGTGGAATGAGGAAGCGGCTTAAACTGGATGGTAATATAAGAATGCTTTTCTTTCATTTTCTTTCCGGTACGAACGTAGAAGGGAACATCCTGCCATCTTTCGTTATCCAGATAAAATTTTATCGCAGCAAAAGTTTCTGTATTGGAATCTTCAGCAATCCCGTTTTCCTGGCGGTAGCCTTTCACATCCATTCCGTTTACTGTGCTTTTTCCGTACTGACCTCTTACCGCATAGTGCTCTACCTGGTCGGGAGAAATTCTGCGAATTGATTTCAGAACGTCAACTTTACGGTCTCTTATTTCGCCCGACTGCAAGGAAGCCGGAGGTTCCATAGCCACCATACACAGGATCTGCAACAGGTGATTCTGAATCATATCCCTCAATGCTCCTGTCTGCTCATAAAAAGCGCCTCTGGTCTCAACTCCTACTTCTTCCGCGACTGTAATCTGAACCGATTCTATATATTTATGATCCCATAAAGGTTCAAAAATTGAATTCCCGAATCTGAATGCCAATATATTCTGTACGGTTTCCTTTCCAAGATAATGATCAATACGATAGATCTGTTCTTCTTCAAATGTTTTTGCCAGAAGAGTATTCAGCTCAATCGCCGACTGCTTATTGTGACCAAACGGTTTCTCAATAATAATACGGTCTTTTTTCGGATCCGAAGCTAATGATGTCGTTTTGATGTGATTGGAAATAGTAGAAATAAAATTGGGTCCTATTGACAGGTAAAATAGCCTGTTGGCTCTCATTCCGTAAACGGTATCAAAATCCTGCAACTTCTGCTGCAGATTCTGATAAGAACTTTCTTCATCCAATTGGTGCTGAAAGTAAGTAATATGAGCCTGAAAACCTGCCCAGTCTTCAGAAGTTACTTTTTTTCTGGAAAAACTTTCCAGGTTTTCTTTAATATAATTTCTAAAAAGTTCATCGGTATTTTCTGCTCTACCCAATGCAACAATATTGAAGCCTTTGGGCATTCTGCCGTCGATGTATAAGTTATAAAAAGCCGGAAAAAGTTTTCTTTTTGCCAGATCTCCTGTAGCACCAAAAATAACAATAGTTGTTGGCTGCAAGATTCTATTTTGATTCATTTTTCCGATTTTTAATTGTTTGCTGTTTGCCAAGAAGTATGGAACACTCCTTCCCTGTCGGTACGCTGATAGGTATGTGCTCCGAAATAATCACGTTGAGCCTGGATCAAGTTCACAGGAAGAGATTCTGTTGTGTAAGCATCAAAATATCCCAAAGCAGTCTGGATTCCCAAACTTGAAATACCGTTTGCAGCGGCATATCCTGCTGTTTTTCTTAAGGCCTGGATTTTTGATTTTACCAATTCGGAAATATCGTGATCAAGAAGAATATTAGAAAGACCTGGATTTTGAGTATATGCTGAATAGAATTTTTCCAGGAGTACAGAACGGATGATGCATCCTCCTCTCCAGATTTTCACAACATCTTTCAGGGGAATTTCAAACCCGTATTCTGCGGAAGCTTTTACCAGTAAAGACAAACCTTGTGCATAGCTGATTAATGTTGAAAGAAAAAGAGCATCGCCCACTTCTTTAATAAACAATTCTGTATTTTCGGGTTTTGTGATTTCCTTTTTACCATAGAGTTGAGAAGCCTGAACTCTCTCATCTTTATAGGCTGATAGAATTCTTGAAGTTACTGCAATATCAATAGTAGGAATAGAAACTCCAATTTCCATAGCCTGCTCGGAAGTCCATTTTCCTGTTCCTTTTGCTCCTGCTTTATCTAAAATCTGATCAACAAGATAGTTTTCTGTAAACGAATCTTTCTGGGTAAAAATATCTCTGGTAATCTCAATAAGGAAAGAGTTCATTTCTCCATTATTCCAGTCTCTGAAAACCTCGTACAGCTGTTCGTTATTCAAACCGGCACCTCTTTTCAGCAGGTCATATGCTTCACTGATAAGCTGCATAATGGCATATTCAATACCGTTGTGGACCATTTTCACGTAGTTTCCTGCAGATCCTTTTCCCATATATGCGGTACATGCTTCGTTATCTACTTTTGCGGCAATGGCTTCAAGCATTGGCTTAAGAAGTTTGAAAGCTTCCAGATCACCTCCGGGCATTATGCTAGGACCTCTTCTGGCTCCTTTTTCTCCCCCAGACACTCCCATGCCCATAAAATGCAGTTTTTTTGCTGCCAGATCAGCAACACGTCTGTTGGTATCTTCAAAATAAGAGTTCCCGGCATCAATTACGATATCACCTTCATTCAAAAGCGGAGTAATATTTTCCAGCACTGCATCTACAGGTTTTCCTGCAGGAATCATAAGAATAATTTTCCTTGGGGCTTCTAATGCAGATACAAAATCTTCCAAAGAGCCTGTACCTTTTACTTTCATTTCTGAAGCAGCACCTTCTTCCAATTCTTTTACTTTCTCCTGATCAAGGTCAAATCCTGCGATTGAAAACCCGTTATCAGCGATATTATAAAGAAGATTCCGCCCCATTACTCCAAGGCCAACTATTCCATAACTATATCTTTCCATTATATTGGTATTAATATGAATTTTATTATACAGAGAATAAAATTACGTAAATGCCTATAATGAAAAAAATAAAGAAAGGAAAAAATTATCAAGACTTACGTTTTCACCTCATTTATAAGCTACTAATATTCACATTTTCATGCGATTTTCTTTTTACAGAATAAAATTCAATCATTATTATGGGAATGATCTATTAAAACAGTCTGTTTTTTGGCATAATTAAACTTATATTTGCCAAAATTTATAAAGTAATGAACTATAAACTTGAACTCAACACTCAGGAGCCTAATTCTAAAATCGTTTTTAATACCATCAAATTTGATTCGTTCAAGATTAATATAGTTGAAAGATATATCGGGTCAATGAAGGCTCGTCCTACATTATGTGAAGTTTTATTTAAAGTAAGAACTTTAGATGATGTAATTATCAACAGAAGAGATGGTAATATAAGAGTAAAGATTAAAGGAGATGATTTTGAAACTTATCAGAAATTATCCAGGGACCTGAATTCTTACGAGTACAAAAACAAACTGATCAACAGAAAGGGGGTAGAAGAGAATTATGTTCATTTCATCCTGAGTTTAGTGATCACCAATTATCAGCTTAACTAAGCTGTTCCGGGGATTGTCCCTCTATATTTTGTAGAGGGGCAATTTTCAAAAAACATACTGCATAAGAAGCGGCAGTTCTTATTATTGTAAAAACTGTAATATCATTGGAAAAAGAATATTTTGTTTTTCAGCGTTTTGTCTGAAATACATTTAAAAAAAATAAAGTTTAAATCAAATTATTCGTTATTACGTAGGATATTGCTTCAATAATATTTTTCACTCCAATTCTTTCAAACAATTTACTCCTGTGAAACTTTACAGTACTGGGAGATACAAACAATTGTTCTGCAATTTCTTCTATTTTTAGTCCCTGAAGATAGAGTCTTATAATTTCAATTTCCCTTATTTTCAGGGTAACTTTACATTCTTCCGTCCATTTTCCGGTAAAAAGATTATACTTCCAATAGGTTTCGGATGCATTGGATATAATCCGGATGTTTCCTGCAGTACGGCTCAGTGAATAAGACACTACACAGACAACTTTAGAGATATCTCCTTTATCACAGATTTCCACAGGTGTTACTTTGTGATTGACAAGAACATCTACGCTATTGGTATGTTTAACATGGAAATCATAGGTAATGGTATGTACTTTTTTTTCTTCCGGGGAAAGGCATTCGAAGAATTTAAATCCATAACTGTTTACTTTTTTTAATATGTCAAGATCTTCTTCTTTGGTGTATTTACGGAAAAAATTATAACCCATTTTTTCAACCTCAGCAGAACTCAGGCCCGAGAAAAGAAAGGGGTTTTCTGAAATAAACTCCAGTTTCTTGGTTTTAAGATCTGCAATATAAACACAGCCAAAACTGGTTTCCGATACAGCTTTCAGCACACTAAAGTATTTGTTTGTACTTTTTTCTTTAGAAATTGATACGCCAGAAGTATTCCTGGGATACAATGAATTTATTTTATCAATCATATTTTTGACATGATAACGGGGGTAAAAATTATTTTATTAGGCGACTTTTTGCAAACATATTCATAATTCCCGTAAATAAAAAACCTATCAAAACTTAATTATTATTAAATATAAAACTACAAAGCATTTCATTTAATAATAAAAAAATCTACACTTTGATGTTTTGTTATGTTTTTCATATCAGGTAAAAGTGTTTTCTGCATTGCTTTCAGATCAGATTTTGAAAAAATTTTTATTCTCCGATGTAAGCGTAAATTTTATTTTTTCTAAAAACACTTTGTGAAGCTCACAGAAATTTAATTCATCACACTTTGATTTAAAACTATACAAAAGTATAGTCGTATTAATTTTTTATTAAATTATTTTTACCCAAATCATAACCATAAACTAATATCTAAGAAAATTCTAACAAAATGGGAAAGCACCAAAATAGATTACAAATATCCGACCCCTTACGCAGAAACAGCGCGAATAATATTTCTTATACTCTGAGAAACTATTCAAGCCATCAGTGATCGAATATAAATCACCTGATATTCTGCTATTGTTCCCCACATCCCTTTGCAGAATAGAATACTGGTGGACTCTCATTGGCTTGCGGTCCCCATTCTTTAAAACACATCGTTTTTAGCGTATTTATACAACAAGTTCTGAAGAATAACATGCTGTACTTCGTCAAAAAAAGACGCTTACACTGCTTTAATAACGACTCTAACTAAAAATTGAAATATATGAGAAAAACTCTACCGATTATCTTTTTTTTAATGGCTTTTATATCATGTGTCCGGGGGCAGACCTGCGCTCCTGTTCCTGTGCCCTTTTTACAGTCATTTGGTACCGGAGCACTTCCTGCATGCTGGACCAGCCAGAATCCTACTTCAACCTCTACGAATGCTAATGTGAAGTGGAAATTTTCAGGATCAGCCGGATACGGAGCTACCGGAAACGGTGGAAAACCTGCTGGAACTTTTGCCTGGGTTGACGCATCTACTCCCAATGCCGGTGAACACACCGTGGAACTTATAAGTCCTCAAATAAATCTGGCAGGATTAACGAATCCATATGTCAAATTTGAATGGTTTAAAAATCATTTAACAGCACTTAATGGCACTGTCCCTGCTGCTGACAACAATCAACTAAAACTTGCTGTCAATAATGGTTCCGGATGGGTACAGATCTGGTCCGGCGACAGCAATGATCCTGAATGGCGAACCGTCGGTGTGCCTTTGGCAGCAAGCTATGCAGGGGCGACTATCCAACTAAAATTTACTGTCGATAAAGATGTGGCAGGAAATGGAGATTTCTATGATGATGTCCTATTGGATGAAGTTCAGGTCATTCAGGCTCCTACATGTTTTGAGCCTGCCACTTTACCTGTAACCAATATTGCACCGGCTTCCGCCACCCTCAACTGGACTCCTCCGCTTGCACCGGCTCCCGCCCCTGCCAATGGATACGAATATTATTATAGCACAAATAATACTCCACCCGCTGCTGCAATAGCTGGTACAGCAAGCCCGGGAACGAGTGCCAATATCAGCGCCCTTACTTCCGGTGCCACCTATTACTGGTGGGTAAGATCTGTTTGTTCCGCAACCGATAAGTCTCCTTGGGTAGCTGGAAGTGCTTTCACCCCTGGACAAATCGGAGGAGGAACTGCCACCCATGCCTTTTTACCTGTTTATTCATGTTCAGGATTCAATTATTCCCAGCAGATTTATATGGCTTCAGAAATTGGAGCTGCTGTAGGAACGAATAATTATATAACAGCTATCCGCTTTTTTGTTTCCACAACAGCAGCTGCTCAGGCAAATTATAATCAGTGGGTAGTCTATATGGGAAATACGGCACAGGTAGATTTTGCCACGACTTCAAGCTGGATACCGTCTGCTGCTTTAACACAGGTGTACTCCGGTACTTTACCGGCTATGACTGCCGGTACATGGGTAGAAATTCCTTTAAGCACACCTTTTTTATGGGATGGAGTAAGCAATGTGGTGATAGGTGTTGACGAAAATTCCGCTGGAACATCCTGTACAGCAAACTGGGGGAGTTATTCTGCAGGAAATAACCGTGGTATGATTTATTACAATTCCACAACCAATCCTGATCCTGCCACCCCTCCTACTGCAACAAGCCGGTATGCTGTTCTTCCAAGAGTACAGCTAGCGGGGACCGTTTTGCCAAGCTGTACCAATACACCGCCCGCCAATATCACAGTCAATAATATTACTGCTACTTCAGCTAATATTACCTGGACTGCCGCCGCCAATGCCACCTACGTTGTACGATACAGAATACCTCCTTCTACCACATGGCAAACGGTCAATATAACAACTCCTTTTACCAATAATATAACGCTTACATCTCTTACTGAGCTGACTTCATATGAGGTAGAGATTGCAACAATTTGCGGAACACAGGGATCATTTTCTGCTCCTGTCAGTTTTACCACTCCTGCCTTGACTTACTGTAATGCTGTAACGGCAACGGTTACCAATGGCTATATCAACAATGTGACTATGATTGGCACCAATGTTCCTTTAACAAGTAATAATTCAGGACCAACAACTTATACGGATTATTCTCTTGATCCTACAAAAACGATTACCCTTGTAAGAAACACAACCAACAATACATTATCTGTGGGCAGATCAATTACATCGGGAACGTATTCTACCAATGCCTGGATAGACTTTAACGGGGATGGTATTTTCGATAACAATCCGTCTACAACGCCTGGTGGTGAGAGGATTATGAATCTTGGTTATTCAAGCACAACCCCTGTTACGGCTACTTTTGCCGTTCCGGCTAATGCTTATTTAGGAACAAGTAAAGTAAAAATGCGTGTTATCGTATATTCTTTAACTCCGGCCAATGCGTGCGGACCTTTAACCAGTAATGGTGAAGTTGAAGATTATTATATAAAATTCATTGATCTTCAACCCTGTACTACTTCTGCTCCTACCAATATTGCAGTCAATAATCTTACTCATAATTCTGCTTATGTATCATGGATCCCGGCATCCAATGCCACTTATGTTATCCGATGGAGACAGGGAACTGCAGGAGCATGGCTTCCCAATGCTACAGGCCAGACTCTTCCGGCGGGGCAGAGCTTCTATACGATTACCGGACTTACTGAACAGACTGCCTATCAGGTACAGATTGCCACAATATGTAATGGAAATCAAGGAGCTTTCTCTCCAAGTGTAAATTTCACGACTCCACCATTAACTTATTGTAATATGACAGGAACAGGAACAAACGATTATATTTCAAATGTAAAAGTAACCCCTGTCAACTTCCCGGTAATGGATAATACTTCAGTTCAAACGAATTATATAAGCTATACAGCACCGGCAACACTTATTAATCTGGAAATCGGTTCTCAGGGAAATCAGTTATCAGTTTCCAAAAACTGGGCAGGAACTCAATATGCAGATGCTGTATATGCATGGATCGATTGGGACAGGGACGGAGTCTTCACCGATGCTGAGAAAATAATGACCTCAGCAGCAAGCACGACAACACCGATAACAGCAAATTTTGATGTTCCTACAACAGGAGTTTATACTGGACCTTTAACAACTACGATGAGAGTGGTTCTGAAGCGCACCAGTGCTCCGGTAATGTGTGCCGATGCAGCTAACGGAGAAGTAGAAGATTATGCTGTACGATTAAGACCCTGCAGTAATGCTACACCAGGAAATCCGGTATTTTCTAATATTACACACAATTCTGTAACCATTAACTGGACTGCTGCAGCCAATAACAATTCTTTTGTTTTAGAATACAGACCCATAACAACACCTGCTTCTGCATGGACTTCTTTAAATCTGTCTGTTTTAGGAGGTAATCCTCCAGTAACCCTTAATACTTTAACTCCTGCTACAGCCTATGAGGTAAGAATTGCAGCGGTTTGCGGCGGCACAGGAACCGGAGCTTATACTCCTGTAAAAACATTTACCACAAGATGTGATCCTACTCCACCTTTTGTGACGATAAGCAATATAACATCCAATTCAGCGGTAATTACGTGGAATCCGATTGTTCCGAGTGCCTCTTATATTTTAAGATGGAGAGAGGTAGGGACTAATCCGTGGAATGAACCGACGGTTCCTCAACCACCAGCCAATTCATATACCATTCAAAATCTTGATTCCTTCAAAACATATGAAGTACAGGTAGCCAATGTCTGCAATGGGGAAACTGCGGCTAACCCGTGGTCTAATCCAAAAGTGTTTACAACAGAGAGAGTTTGCGAAATTCCTCCTCCGGGACTGATGATCACTCAGATTACTCCAACAACTGCGGAAGTGGTATGGGATCCGTTTCCGGGAGCAACTTATCTGCTGAAATACAGAAAAGTAGGAATACCAAGCTGGACAGATATTCCTGTGATTACAAATACTTACACGCTCACCGGCTTAACAGAGCTTACCAAGTATGAAATGCAGGTATCCAATATCTGCAACGGTGTTCCGGGAAATTTCACAAAACTGTATTATTTCACCACTCCTACCGTTATCTACTGTCCGATGTCAGCGGCAAATTCTACTACAGAATTTATCTCAAAGGTTACTGTAACACCTAACGGCAATAAGGAAATGACCAATGAATCGCTGGCCTCTACCTACTCTGATTTTACGGGAAATCCTTTGAAGTTTATTGAACTTATTCAGGGCTCAAAAGGCAATCAGATTACCATTGATAAAACTTTAAGCTCGGGTACCAATGCAGGACTTGCAGTCTGGATTGACTTCAACAGAAACGGAGAATTTGATATCAATGAACGAATTCTGGCAGATGGTCCCAATGGAAATCCAACGGCCAGTACTACTTTCTCTGTTCCTGATAATGCTTTTATCAGCCTTACAGATTATAAATATGTTGTAATGAGAGTCGCTTTACAGAAGGATGGCATCCCTGTGAACTGTACCAGCTTCAAGAATGGTGAAGTGGAAGATTATACGGTGAGAATTTCCAAAAAGGCAGTCCCTAATTCTCTTAACCAAGCGGATATCCATATTTATCCTAATCCGGTAAGCTCGGTATTATATGTAAAAAATATAAGTATCAAAGCTCAGTATAAGATTTACAGTGCTGTAGGAAGACTTATTTCAACCGGGATCATTTTGAATAATGCTATTGATGTCAGCAATCTTATCAACGGAATGTATATGATAGAGATAGAGGATGGAAATACAACCGTTCAGAAGAAATTTTTAAAAGAACCATAACCGCGTTTACCAATGAGAATTCAATTTTTAAAATCAAAATTATGTAATTCATGAAAAACATCCTATTAATATTATTATTCATAGTACTGGGCATTCCTGTTTCCGCTCAAAGAGACACGGATCATTGGTTTGCTCCTTACTATGCCTCTACAAGTTACACGCAGGCATTATACCTTTCTACCGATTCTGCCACTCCCTTTGTGGTTACTGTTAACAGCAACAATCTTCCGATTGGTAATGTAACCATCAGCAAAGGAGCACCTCAGATCTTTGTTGTACCTATCGGTAATATCGCAGCTAATGTCACTTCGGATGCTTTCAGTATTATCAACAAGGGGCTGCATGTACAGGGAAGTAAGCCTTTCTATTGTTCTTTAAGAATAGTAAGCAGTACAACACACGCCGAAATCATCACCAGTAAAGGGAAAGCCGGAATTGGTAAGGAATTTTATGTGGCCGGAACTCCAACGACATCTTCACTTAGCGGATATAATTTCACTGCGGGAGTTCTGGCAACGGAAAACAATACGGTAGTAACCGCCACTTGGGCTGGCAATATAACGTTTTTTGGAGCGGCACCTGCCACTAATACACACACGGTTACGCTGAATAAAGGCCAGTCTTTTATATTTGCGGGAGGCCCCGGAACAGGCGGCCAGAATCAATCTGCATTTATAGGGGCTAAAATTGTTTCTGATAAACCCATTACCCTTACCAACGGAAATGTCAATGGAAATTTTGGAAGCAACACCAGCTCAGGATCTGATGCTATTCTTGATCAGTCTGTACCTACAGAAAGGCTTGGAAGCACTTTTGCCATGGTAAGAACCAGATCTACCAATGATGATCTGGAGGGCGGTATCATCGTTGCAACAGAAGATCATACCCAGATATTCATCAACGGAGCGACCACTCCCATTGCAACGATCAACAGTGGTGGTTTTTACAGAATTACGGGAAACAATTATGTTCAGCAGGGAACTTCAGGACATTTTAATATGTTTATCACCACTTCAAAAAATGTCTATTTATACCAATTGGTTTCGGTGAATAACAGCAGTGCAACGTGTGGTTTCAACTACATTCCGCCATTGAACTGTTTTTTACCCAGAAAAATTGACGAGATCGGAAAAATCAATGAAATGCCAACGGGAACGGGAACAACAAGTACTGTCCCTACCGGAACTATAGTGAAACTGAATATTTTAACAGAAGCAGGAGCGACTGTGACAGTCAATGGATTTCCACCAGCAGCAACAGAAGGTCCTTTCCCTCTGACCGGGAATACCAGCTGGGTGACCTATGCTATCCCATCGATTACCGGAAATATAACGGTTGCTTCCAATAAGGCTGTAACAGCCGGTATCAACGGTGGATACAGCACATCCGGATATGGTGGATATTTTGCAGGATTCTCTTCTATCCCGCTGATTTCCAAACAGACGGGAGAATGTATCCCTGGAATTGTTCTGGAAGTGGGTGACAGCTATGATACGTATCAATGGTATCTGAATGGAAATCCTATTCCAGGAGCTAACGCCAATACTTATACTCCGCTGGTTTCAGGAAATTATACGGTAAAAATTGCTGTTGGATCATGTCCTCCGGCCATCACTCCGGTGTATAAGGTGTATACCTGTCTTGAAGAGTCTACCAAGGCGATGACTGTTTGTGAAGGGTATCAATCTATTGTGCCTCAGTTTACCAATTCTACACAAACCTATGTTCCGGGTTCTGTAACCATTATTACCCCTCCGGTGAATGGTACAGCTACGATTGATCCGGCAGGAGTGATTACTTATGTTCCAAACTTCGGGTATATGGGTAATGATATTATTGTTTATAAATTTTGTGGAAGTAATCCTGACTTTACAGATTGTGAGCAGGTAACTTTAACGTTAACAGTTTCCGAAAGCCCGATCGTTAAAGATGCTGCTTTAAGATCATGTTTTGAGCCTTCTAATCCTGTGCTTGGGGAATTTGATTTAACATCCGCAGGCGTTAATGTACAGCCGGGAACTGTTAAGCAATATTACCCTTCTCCTGCTGATGCGCATGGCGGGACCAACGAAATTATGACCCCAACCCATTATATTGCTCCAAACGGTGTGGTTTATATCAAGGTAAGTAATGCCAATGGGTGCTACAGAATTGCTGAGGTCACACTTACTGTTATTCCTCCTACCTACTCAGATGTGTTAAAGGATAAAATTATCTGTATGGAAAATACGACAACATTGGATGCCGGTCCCGGATTTACCTCTTATC
Source organism: Chryseobacterium sp. (assembly GCA_030146295.1). Classification (GTDB taxonomy): domain Bacteria; phylum Bacteroidota; class Bacteroidia; order Flavobacteriales; family Weeksellaceae; genus Chryseobacterium. Next base: position 21,230 of record JASLCD010000347.1, on the reverse strand, counting down.
TATGGAGTACCGGAGCCACAACACAGGCTATCAGCAATGTGGGAGTGGGAACGTATTGGGTAGATCTGAAAACCAGAGAATGTACAACCAGACAGACGGTAAAGGTATATCCGTCTGAACATCCTGTCATTTCGGATATTAATATCAGCAATAATACGGTTACATTAACTGTGATTGCAGGAACGGCACCTTATCAGTATTCGATGGACAATATCAACTGGCAGGATGAAAATGTATTTACCAATGTACCCCGCGGAAGCAATACTTTCTATGTAAAAGACTCTTACAACTGTACTCCTCTGCAGGTAGAAATTACAGTTCCTAATCTGATCAACATCATCACCCCTAATGGTGATGGAATAAATGATGTCCTTGATTATTCCGCATTATCCGAGAAACCGAATTTTATCTTCAGCATCTATGACAGATATGGAAGCAAGATCCATGAGGGAAGTAAAGTAAACGGATTCAAATGGGACGGAACCATTGGTGGCAAGAAAGTCTCTACAGGAACCTATTGGTTTGATATGGGCTGGAATGAGACCAACAAAAAACAGACTCCAATAAAATATACAGGATGGGTTATGGTAAAAAACAGAAACTAGCCCTTATCATCCTATTTGCTAATTAAACATTTATTTTATGAAAAAGCTATTATATCTATTTCTTATTTTCTCTTCAGGATTGCTTTTAGCCCAAAAAAACAGCAATGTAAAGTTTGCAGTTTATAATAACGCCATTGGAACTGCCAGCATGTTTGATCTGTATAAAAGCAGTATCGAAAAGGTCAATATTTTTAAAACCAAAGCCAGCCTTCCTTCTTATTTAAAGAAGTTTGATTATCTGGCTGATAACGGGCTGATAGAAATAAGATTTAAGAAAAATGCCGGCTATCCGGATAGTTTATCTCTCGAAATGCTTAATGAACAAAGTAATCTTCCCAAAGACAGCCCGGTATTTATTGAAGGGTATCAGTTAAATGATCCCACTACCCTGATCTACAGTGAGATGATTGGTAACATTGAGCTTAAAGAGGTGAACGGACAAAAAAACATCCATATTTCCACTATAAGAAATTAATGACGGGCACAGGCCAAGAGTTAATTTAAAAGCAGAAGCTGTTTCACTTTGAAACAGCTTCTTTTATTTTGATGATTACTGACAAATTTTATTTCAAGAGTTTTGAAAACCACACATAAATATCCATATCACCGGGAATGCTGAGCTTTTTCCTTAAGTTGTATTTCCTGGTCTGGACAGTCCTTACCGAAGTATGGGTGTATTCGGCGATATCTTTTGTAGAAAAATTCAGGTAAATGTAGGCACAGAATCTTATTTCTGATATTTTTAAAACTGAAACTTTAAGGAGTTCTTCTGAAAAATGTGGGCAATATTCATTGAAACGGGTTAAAAATTCAGGGTTATTTTCTTTGGCGAGCTGTATCACCTCCTTAAAAATACATTCCTGTACCGGCAGCTTCTGGGGTATATCTATTTTATGAAGCTCTTTACTCCCATGTTTTTTGTAATAACGTAAGAAAAGGAATATAAAAACAACACATGCAACAACACTCAACAGTAATATAAACATAAGTCCGTTTGCCCGCGTCTTTTCTTTTTTATCTTTAATGACTTCTTTTTTATCAATAATATCTTTTAAAACCTGATTTTGTTTTTCTTTTGCGGTCTGAATATCCAATAACTGATTCACATAGTGTGCTGTGCTGTCTTTTTCTTTCATTGCTTCATACAAATTCTTCAATTCATTGGTTACAGACTTCTGATGGAATTCATCCTTAAAGTGATGGTCAGCAATTTTTTTACAGATCCACAGGTAGTGTTGTGCTCTTTTAAAATCTTTTACAGCTTTATAATATTTAGCAGCATTTAGCAGATTAAAGTACAACAGGCTCTTATTATTATTCTTTTTAAGGTCTCTGAGTGATTCCTGTATATAGCCTTTTGCCATATCCGGTCTGCCCAGGCCAATATATACTGCTGCCAGATAGGATGTTGTCATAAGCTCCAGCTTATCTGGTCTCTGCGCATTTTATATTGATGATCTTTATTTTCTCTGTATATTTTTGCATATTTATACGCGATTTTTATCTTTTCCAATGCTTTTTCTCTCTGGTTCATTTCATTATAAAACCCTGCATACTGCCAATTGATCAGGTAAGTATAATAAGCGTTTTTGTGCCTTACCGTTTCTTCATAGATGTCATCCAGCTGTCCAAAAGCTGTAACCCTTTCACCCAAATTATAATAAAGCAGAGACTTTACCATGTGGAGATATAAAACGATTTCAAAATCAGATTCCTCAGTGATCAGGTTTTCATTTTCCACTTTATCGATATAATAGAATGCTTTTTTTATCTCATTATTTTTATTATAAATGTTGGCTATTTTAAGATATCCTAATGCCACACAATCCTGGCAGGAATTTTTCCGGCAAATGGTAATAATGCTGTCGATTTTCCGTATTTCTTTTGGGCCTGCGGTACAAAATTCAACATCAAAGAGTAGGTTTTTTAGTTCTTCTTCTGTGTACTGTGAGTAAAAAAATGAGGGAATTAAAAAAAACAAGAGGGTCAGCTTTAGTATCATGGTTCTTTCGCAATCTGAAATACAATATTAATACTATCCTCCTGCTATATCACCTAAACCAGCTACGTATCATATACACAACCTGTCATCTGCATAAAAAAACACCATTTAAATTACAGAATTAGCAATTACTTTTGTCCCGAAGATATTCTACTGTTACCATATAACAAAGACCTTCTCATGACTTGAAAGCCTAATTGATTATAACATTTCATCATTTAACCCACTTACATTTAATTTATTATGAAAAATATATTACCCTTTTTATTTGTGCCCTATTTGTAAAGGCATAAAATGAAAACTGTTCAGGGTGGCAAAACTCGTGACTGCAGGAATGAACCTTGCCTCTGGAGTTGTTAATTACTCAAATACCGGAGCTGCTGCGAACGTTAAATAAATTAAGAGCAGATCTAAATGTTGTTATGCTAAAAATGACAGATATACTATAGAAAACAATTAAAGCGATCAAAAAATAGCACCAATTCAGATTAAGAAAATAGTTATTAATAATTAGGAAATCGTATACCTGCAGGTTGTGTGTTATTTCCCTGCAGGTATTTTTTTTATGGTTTTAAAATTTAAAACAATTATACTTTTTCACATTTGCAGCAAAGGTTATTTCTTGAATGGGATAGCCTTTGTTCTTTAAAGACAGCCATGATTTTTACTTCAATAGCATGGAGAACCATACATAGATATCCATATCACCGGGAATATTGAGCTTTTTTCTTAGGTTATATTTCTTCGTCTGCACGGTTCTCACTGAGATAAATGTATATTCTGCAATTTCTTTGGTGGAAAAATTCAGGTAGATATAGGCACAGAATCTTATTTCAGACATTTTCAAAGCAGAAACCTTAAGAAGTTCTTCTGAAAAACGAGGACAATATTCATTAAAACGGGTCAGAAACTCAGGGTTATTTTCTTTGGCAAGCTGGATAACTTCCTTAAAAATATCCTCCTGCACCACTGAATGATGAGGAATATCAATTTTATCCAGATTTTTACTTTTATGTTTTCGGTAGTAATGTAAGAAAAGGAATATAAAAAGAAGGCATACTGCCGTACTCACCGACAAGATGAAAAAGAGCCCTTTCGTTTCCTTTTTTATGTTGGTTGTTTCTATTTCATTCTGTTTATCTACGGTATCATTCAGTGCCTGATTTTTTTCTCGGTTGAGTGCCTCTATATCCACCAGCCAGTTAGAATAGTAACCAATACTGTCTTTTTGCCCCATATTCTCATATAAAGCTTTGAGCTCATCCCCGACTGCAATTTGATAATTTTCGCTTTTATAGTAATTTTTCGAAATATTCTTGGAGATCCACAAATAGTGTTGAGCCTGTTCAAATTTTTTAGCAGCCCGATAATATCTTCCGGCATAAAAAGAAGTAATGTATTTCAGCCCCATATCATCGACTGTTTTTTCATTCCGGATTGCTTCATCAATATAGATTTTAGCAGAATCCAATTGATTAACGTCAACATAGGCTCCTCCCAGATAGGCTGAGGTCTTGTAGCTGTTACACAATCTGTTTTTATCTATCCGGTAACGTTTATCTTTATTTTCTCTGTAAATCTTTGAATATTTATATGCTGTTTTGCTATACTTCAATGTTAGTTCTGCATCCGTTTCAGTATACTTGTCAGCATACTGCCTGTTGATCAGATAAATGAAATAGGCATTATTTGTTTTCATTGCCTGATCATAAATTTCGTCCAGCTGCTTAAAGGAAGCAACTCTTTCTCCCAGCCTCCGATACAAAAAAGATTTTTGCAAATGGAGATAGAATATGACTTCAAAATCAGTATCAGAATTGATAATTTCTTTTTCTACTTTATTGATATAATAAAATGACTTCCTGGTATCATTCATCTTATCATAGATATTGGCCATCTTAAGATACGCCAGTGCAATACAGTCATTGTATGCATCTTTTTTACAAACCTTAATAAGACTGTCAATCTTTTCTATTTCTCCGGGTCCGGCAGTAGAATAGTCAATATCAAACAGAACATTCTTCAGTTCTTCTTCAGTATGTTGTGAATAGAAAAAGGAAGAAATAAAAAAACACAAAAAAAATAACTTTTTTATCATAACTCTGGCATAATCAAAAAATACAATGTTAATACTACATGACTCCAAGTTTCCTTGAAATAGCTACGTATTACATACACAATATAACAAAACCGCAAACAAACATCATTTGTATTACAAAATTAGCAATTACTTTTGAATACCCGAATATGATATCAAATTCTTCAAAATACCATTGTTAAATACCTAATTTTTAAAATGAGAAAAACTCTATTATCAATATTTTTGATATCAGGTTTCTGTCTTTCCCATGCCCAAAGCTGGGAGCCTTCTTCACAGAAAGTATCCGAAATCAGAAGAGAGGTTAAGATCCAGTATGCCTACAAAACTGATATTAACACGATGATCCGCTTATTAAAAAACGCTGAAGAAACAGGAGCACATGCAAAGGCTGTCACAATCCAGTTACCTACTGCCGAAGGTAATGTAGAAAAATTTGCGGTATACAGCAGTCCCGTGATGGAAAAATCACTGGCGGAACAGTATGGTCTAGGTTCCTATGTTGGAGTTGGGATTGATGATCCTGCCAAATATCTAAGGTTCAGCATTTCCCCTACGGAAATACAGTCTATGATTATCAAAGACGGTATCTTTCAGTTTATAGAACCTATTACCTCCGACAAAAAAACCTATGGAGTATTCTATAAAACTCAAAGAACAGATTCTCAGCATGGTTTTACCTGCAATATGGAAGGAAAAAAAGAATGGGACATCCAATCTTTAAGGAATACAGGAAAAAACAAGCTTGCAGGAATCAATATTACCGGAAGGCCTGCAGCATCAAGATACAGAACCTATAGACTGGCCTTGTCTGCAACAGGAGAATATACTCAGCATTTTGGAGGTGCTGCAGGAGCTCTTGCCCAGATGAATAATACCATGACCCGTGTAAATGGTGTTTTTGAAAAAGAATTTGCCATTCATCTCGATATACAAAACTTACCTAATATTATCTACCCTGACCCGGCTAATGATCCTTATACGGATGACTTAAACACACAGCTACAACAAACCTTAACCGCACAGGTAGGCGATGCTAATTATGATATAGGACATGTATTTAATGCAGACGGAGGAGATGGAAATGCAGGATGCATAGGATGTATATGTACCAATCCGACAGCGGCAGAACCCCTGGGTAAAGGTTCTGCATATACCCAAAATCAGAATCCTGTGGGAGACACATTTGATATTGATTATGTGGCTCACGAAATGGGTCACCAGCTCGGAGGTAATCATACCTACTCCACAGTTACTGAAAGTTCAGGAGTCAATGTTGAACCCGGAGGCGGAACAACGATTATGGGATACGCCGGGATTACTGCCAACAATGTACAGATGAACAGTGATGCATATTTTCATTATTCATCCATCAACCAGATTCTCAACAATCTGGAAGGCAAAAACGGCTGTGGTGTTGTTCAAAATATAGCCAACAATAATGCCCCGGTCATCACACCGCTTATCTCCTATACTATTCCTAAAGGAACCGCCTACTATCTGGATGCCAATGCAGTAGATGCCGATGGGGATCAGCTTACCTATAACTGGGAACAATATGACAGTGTGGGATCTACGAGCTCCATTTCAGGAGACAGCGGATGGGGTTTTAATCCCGAAGGGTCGCTTACCCGTTCTTATCCTGCAGGGGCTTCCGGAAGAAGATATTTTCCAGCCCTGCCTACTGTAATGAGTGGCCAGCTAACCAATAAAAACACATGGGAAACGGTTTCATACATCCCAAGAGTGTTACACTATGCCGTTTCCGTAAGAGATAATAACCCGAACAGACCTTTAACAATTTCTTCTGAAAATACTGTGACGGTTGGCAATGATGGTCCGTTCAAATTCAAAGGACTGAGTTCTTCTTCGGTTTTGTATAATGATGCATCCAATACCATTTCCTGGGATGTTGCCAATACCAATCTTGCTCCTTATAACGTTGCCAATGTAAAGATTGAATATACAACCGATGTCAATAATGGATCGGCATGGACGGAACTTACAGCTTCTACTCCTAACGACGGCAGTTTTGAAATACAGATGCCTGCAACACTGCAGGGCAACATTAAGCTGAGAATTTCAGCGGTCGGAAGTATCTTTTATGCGGTTTCTCCCGCATTATCCGTAGGAAATGCTCCTACTGCTTTCAACAATCCTCCAACAGGAGTTACAGCTTTTGAGAATGATATATTGAAAACCTCAGCAACTGTTTCATGGAATCACATTCCGGGAGCTGCCTATTCTGTCAACTACAGGAAAGCAGGAACTACCAACTGGTCCACTGTTGCCAGTGCAACCAATTCTGTATTATTGAATAATCTTGAAGATGAAACGTCTTATGAAGTACGAGTTGCATCGGTGATTAATACTATTGCCGGAGCATTTTCTCCTGTTACCAATTTCAAAACCAAAGGACTCCGTACGGGATACGATTACTGTCTGATGACCACAGGAGGTAATACCACCAACATGAAGTATTTCAGCGGCATTCTAGGGGTAACTTTGGCCAATCTGAATTTAGCTGGTAACGGAACCACTGTTCAGCATGCCTATAAAGACTACTCGGAGGATCCTGATAAACTGATTCAGCTTACTCAGGGCGCCCAGTACAATCTGAATTATACCGTTTATGCCAACCGTGCAGGAGGAAACTTTCAGGATTGGGTGCAGGTATGGATCGATTACAACAGAAACGGAGTATTCGAAAATGCAGAAAGAATAGGGATTGACGGGGCTATTCCCAATGCCAATAAAAGACATCAGGGCAGCTTTGCCTTTGCGGTTCCGGCCGATGCTTATACAGGGGACAAAATATTAAGAATGAGAGTAGCCAGCGGATTTTTCAATGCTTCTGCAGATCCATGTACTAGCCCGTTTGTGGATGACAACGGAGACCTTTTCTCACGGGGTTCGGTATGGGATTTTTCAGTAAAGATCAATGCTGCACTTGGGGTGAAAGAATTAACTCAATCCTCATCTGGTATTGAAATCTATCCTAGCCCTGCAGATACTTTTGTAGAGGTGAAAAACCTTAAAGGGAAAGCCAGTTACAAAATCTACAGTGCAGACGGAAGACTTGTTCAGGAAGGTCCAATTGAAGGAAAGATCAGTGTTGCTTCTTTAATCAAAGGAATGTACGTCATCACCATCAAAGATGATACCCATACGTACAACACGAAATTCATCAAAAAATAGTTAATAATTATTGTACCGCGTACCTGTAGGAGATCAGTTATGGCCTGCAGGTACTTTTTTAAGCTTTTTTTAAATACTAAAGCCCGATCAATAAATCACAGTAAATCAAAGATTTCTAACAAAGTAAATACATTTTCATTTTCATTTTAAACACCTTTTGATGTAGTACCTGCAGTATAGATTGGGTTTCCTGCAGGTTCTTTTAAGAGGGTTCATACTTAAAAAAAAAGGATCAAGAAAAAGGATCACTTTATAAAAAACATTTTTAATCATCATTTGTACAGTGTACCTGCAGTATAAGTGGTTTCCTGCAGGTACTTTTTAAAAGAATTACAATCCAGAAAACAGATAAAATGTATATCAATATATATTTTTTAAAAAACATTTTTTAATCATCGTTTGTATTGCGTATCTGCAGAATAAATAGTTTTCTGCAGGTACCTTTTTTTAATTTCAATCCAAAAAATATAATCTATGCTAAAAAAACTACTCTTTCTGATAGGTACCGGATGTTCGGTCTTATCTTTCTCCCAAACTGATGAGGTTCTTTTTATAGGAAACAGTGTTACCTACTTTAATGACATGCCTGAAATTTTCAAAAATATTGCGGCTTCAAAAGGAAAAAATGTTTCTATAACCACGCATACTCCCGGCGGAACCGGCTTTGTAAATCATGTGGATGATCCGTTGCTGTATCAAAAAATAAGATCTAAAAATTATAAGTATGTTATCATGCAGCCAGGAACGGCAGAATCTGCAGGTCACTCTTATCCTGTTACCGTCACTGCTGAACGCGGACGAAAGATCAGAGATTCTATCCGAAAATACAGCCCGTGTTCTCAAATATTTCTTTATGAAATTCCCTATGGAGTCCCCTCTGCCAACGAATACAACACGTATTTTGCTTTTCAGCAGAAAATAAAGGATTCCATCACTAAGATGTCAAATCTAATGCAGGTGGAAATGGTTCCTGCCGGTGAATCTGCAAGGGTAATATCAATATCCATTCTTAATACCTTTCCTGAAGAACCCGAGAATAGAATAACCAGGTATTTCTTCAAAATACCTTTCTTGATTTCAATATTTAAGATTTTCCTGTGTGGCATTTCAAAACGAGGTTTTTTATCTGCCGAAAGCCATTGATAACTTTTTATGGAAAGGATCTCTCCGGAGTTTTCATATTCAAAGATAAATCTGTTTTTAAGCTTCCCATATAGCAATACCAAAAGAGTAATAAAAACAAACAATATTGAAAGTAAATGATAATCAAGGAATCTAAGCGTAAAAATTACTCCCAAGAGTAACACCATCAGAATCAGCTGAAAAATCATATGATGAATTACTTTTTTCTTATTGTTTATTTTCATTGAACTCTCAAATTGTGAAGATTGCTATGTTACTATTTTGTTTTCTATAAAAAATGGTTTGAATTCAAATGGCGGAATATTTCTACTCCGCTCATTTTAAAATGTAATTAAAAATCTAATTCTTGTAAAAGCTATATCCTGTAGACTGTACACCCCAGTTTTGTAAAAAAGCAGTATCTGTAATGCTAGCGCGGGAAGATAAGTTTTCAATTCCGTATAGTAATTCTACTTTGTATTCAGAATCCGGGTCAATACTAATCCCTGTTCCGTCACCTACACTGTAATTAGCATAAAGAAAATATCTGTAATTGGCATTGGTAGATCCTCCTGTAGTATATGGATTACCTGAGCTGTCTAAATTTGCTGCATCAAAGAAATACGGTGAAATCTGAGATGTCTGCATTACCACAGTTACAGTATTTTGTTCCGTCCAATCGTTAACTCCAGGTCCTGTTTTTTTATAAAGTCTTGCGTATGCTCTGCTATTGAACAATACAGGAACTTTAATCTTTCCTGTTCCACCTTCAATGGAAGTTTGGGAAAACGGACCTAAATCAGCATAATTCATCTCAAACCACAATCCCCAAGATACGGTACCTCTTCGTATAGAACTTGCAGGAAATTTCAACCCAATTGTAGAATTGGGAACTACCCAGCAATTACTGGCGTCAATCTGAGGAGAACCTCCGTTTTGTGCATTATTTCTTATTGAAGTTAAAGCCACATTTCTGGAATCATTTTGTCTGATATTACTATCTAAGTTATAGACAATAAAATCATTGGGATTTACCGGCTTGAATATTCCTATATTCCCATCTGCATCGGCAACCACAGGAGTTCCTCCTGGAATTAAAGGTAATGTACGGGTACGCAACTCTCCATTGATATCTAATGTTTTTGTAGGAGAAGTTGTATTGATTCCTACATTTCCGGTTTGTGCGGATACACTAATGGATAGTCCAAGCATTAGCGCTGCTAAGGATGTAATTTTTCTATTTTTCATAACCTTTGGTTTATTTTTTTTGACATTCATCTGCTTATGATCACCTGAATTTTAACAGAGGAGATCTAAGTCTCCCCTGTATAAACCACCTTGAAATTTCACTTAAAATACGTGGGAACATATTTAACACTCATTGCTAAATCAGGTAATAAATTGTTGGGACAAAGATCAGATAACCTGTACGGCTGGTAAAATAATTATTGTAAAAATAGATAGCCATGATTGTAATTTTAAATTTAATAGTGTGTAGTTTAAAAATGACATTGCATACTTTTGCTGGCCATTAATTTTCCCTAACTTTATAATAATAATTCACTATTTCTATTAAAAACACAAACATAATTTCCTACCCATAATGATGTCCCACAAAACCCATCTGTTTTTTTTATTATTCTGTATCCAACTCTGTTATAGTCAGGAGTTAGCTTCTGTATGGTATGATACAGATAACGGGCTTCCGCAGAATAGTGTGAAGGATATTACCAAAGACAAATATGGCTTTATCTGGCTGAGCACAGAAAACGGACTTGTGCGTTATGACGGATATAATTTTGTCACCTTTAGTCATCTTAATCTTAAAAATAACAGGTTCACCATCTTTTTTGGACATGCAGAAAAAGACTCTATTTATAATTTAACGGCATACAATGAAAATACCATTTTACTCTCCAAAAGAAATGTAAATGTTTTACAGAAACAGACCAGCTGCATCCGAAAAGTATTGAGTGAAAGCAGATCGCATTCCATCTTTTTAAAAAACAGTCTACTGGAAAAGGTAGAACATTTAAAATATTTTATTTATGTTGACAAAAACAATTACTATCACCTTACCAACGATGGGACTATTCGGTATAAACATCAAAACATAGGCCCCATCAAAGGGCTGCATCGCAACTATATACTGGATACATTCTGTTTTGGACAAAACATTTTTATCACATCAAGGAAGTTAAAAAAGATCATTAAAATTTCCTCCGGAAAAGTAACTTATCTGGACGCCCCTGATGTATTTTTTCAAGAGAATGCGAAAATATACTGGAGTCAGATCAACAATCAGTCCTTCATCATTCATAATCACATTTTATATAAAGTGCTATATGATCACAACGAGATCAATGTAAAAAAGATTGCAACTTATGATCTGAATAAAAACTCTTTGTCATCCATTTACCACGATGAGAGCAATAATAAGCTCTACCTGGGAACCTTATCTGATGGTCTGAATGTCATTAAATTCAACAACTTCCATGTCGTCAATAAATCCGACAGGTCTCATGATAATATTTTTTATTCCCCGCTGCTTTTCGGAAAGGACAAAGTAATCACCTCATCAGGAGACGTTTATAATGAAAACGGATTGCTGAAACAGTATCACTTTAATACCACCAGCAGGTATTTTTTATTGTACGATAACCAAAAAAACATCATTGTTCAAAAAGACCAGTCTTTGCTGCGTTATCTCAGAGATACCGATTATTCAAAAAAAGAACAGCTGAATTTCGAGAAAACAGTTTCTTACGTATGGAATATTAAAGATTATTATGTAACAGCATTTCATCAGCCCTCGCTAAGATCCCAACTAGTTTTTTACAAGGATGCCAGCTTCAAAAAATCCTTTTTGCAATTTTCCGTCTTCAACATTGTAACCTCTGTGCAGGAATACGGCCAGAATAAATGGCTGGTAGGGACCAGAGATGCTTTGTATTCTATAGAAGCTCCCTCTTTTGCTCTTAAAAAAATATCTTCAAAACCTTTGAATGTAAGGGAAATTGTAAAAACTGGCGATGGTAATTTTTGGATTATGACTCAGGGAAACGGTTTTTTTCTTTACAGAGACAAGGAATTAATAAAAATGCCTGAAGATAAAGACGGATATCTTCTGTTTCCGCATACAATTCTGGAAGATAAAAAAGGTTTTTTCTGGATCAGTACCAATAACGGGCTGTTTCAGGTGCTGAAAAACAATCTTCTGAACTATTCCCGGGATAAAAAATCTTCGGTGTACTACTACAGATACAGCAAAGAAGACGGCTTCAATACAAATGAGTTCAACGGAGGATGTTCGCCCAGTGCTGCGGTGCTGCAAAACGGAAGCTTCGTGCTGCCTTCGATAAAGGGGCTTGTATTTTTTGATCCCGAAAAGATCAGAAGCTATTATCCGAAGAATTTTTTCATGGAACGTGTTGTGTTTTATGATTCTAAAAGCAACATACAAGACAATACCATCAATCTTGAGAACAATTTTTATAAAGCCCTTATTTTGGTAGATGTCCCCTATTATGCCAACCGGGTAAATCTGGTGATAGAAGCCAAACTGAAAGGCTCCAAAAATGAAAAATGGGAAAAAGTAAGCAGTGATGGGAAATACTATATTACCAATCTGGAACCCGGCAAATATCAGCTTATCGTCAGGGTATTAGCCTCTCCAAAAGGAAAATATATTTACAAAACACTGAATATTGATGTAAAATATCTATTCTATCAAACACTGATTTTTAAGTTTTTCATTATTTTAATGCTCTCACTCATCTTAATAAAGCTAGTCAAACTAAGAATAAGAAGACAGGAGCTGAAAAAAAGAGAGCTGGAAAAAATCATTGAAATAAGAACTCAGAAATTATTAAAAACGGTTTCAAAACTGGAATATACGAAGGAACAGCTCAGGAAAGAAAGTGTTCAGCAGAAAAAATTGCTGGAGACAATAAGCCATGACATTATCACTCCTGTAAAGTTTCTGTCTATTGCGGCAAAGAAATTGTATGAAACAGATGAACACGATCATTATATACAAAAAAAGCACTTTGAAAGCTTTTATAAGTCTTCCATAGAGTTCTACAATTTTGTAAAGACCCTTAAGGAATACGCCGAGATTTACAACATTTCCGAAAAAAAGGAAACTTATAATATTTACGAAGTTATTGAAACCAAAAAGACCCTTTTTGAAGGAGCTGCCAGAGAACAAAATACACAGATCATTAATCATGTTAAAAACCCTACCTACTCCAAAATCAACCAGAATGTAGTAGCGGTTATTATTCATAATTTAATAGATAACGCCATAAAAAACACAACAGACGGAATCATAGAGCTGTCTACGATTGAAGATGACAGCATCTTTTTTCTGGAAGTAAGAGATACGGGAAAAGGAATGAGTCTGGAGCAGATGAAGTATTATGAAAAGCTTCAGAATAATATTGAAAATGAAAAACTTATTCTGCAAAAATACAGCCTGGGGCTGCACCTTATTCTTCAGTTGCTTATGATGATCAATGGTAAAATAGACTTTAAAAACAATAACCCATATGGAACAATAGTATCGATTAAAATAAAAAAACAAAAATATGGATAGAAAAATTATTATTGCCGATGATCATTTTGTGGTTAGGTTGGGAACGACCCTTATTCTGGAATCCCACTACAAAGACGTAAAGATTTCTTACGCGGAATCTTATACAGATCTTACGGATAAACTACTCGTTGAGAAATTCGACTTATTGATCCTGGATATCAATATGCCGGAGAGCAAGTATCTGAGCATGATTGGTGAATTAAAAGAAATACAGCCTGACCTTAGGATTTTGGTATTTTCAGTATATGACAATGATATTGCAGTACAGTATATCATTGAAGGGGCCAACGGATACATTAATAAATTATGTGATGAAAACAACATTCTGGAAGCCGTAGAAAATATCTTTGAAACAGGAACCTATTATTCTCCGGAAATTGTAAAAAAGCTGGTCTCTTCAGCTAAAAAAGATACCCCTATCAACCCGATAGAGGCCTTATCCGAAAGAGAAAAGGAAATATTTCATTTATTGATAAAAGGATATGGCAATATTGAAATTTCAAATGAGCTGAACCTGCACCTTTCCACAGTAAGCACTTATAAAACAAGAGTCTACAAAAAACTAAACATCAAAAACACAGTAGATCTTGTACGGTTAGGAGATAAAAACCAGGCACACAAATACAAATAATCACAAGCATTTTAATAAAACACTAAGATGTAATACACAAACAAAATCCCCAATATCAGATTGATAATGGGGATCTTTTATTTTAATCAGCAGATCATCATTGTATTATCTGAATCACCGATCGTCATTGAAGCAGCTTTACAGCTTCTTCATTATTTTGCATCAGAGCATGCATCAGAGCCGTGTTTCCTCTGTTATCCTTTATATTCTTATCAGCTCCTTTTTCTAAGAGTATTTTCAGGATGTCTGTTCTTCCAAAAACGGCTGCATAGATCAGAGCTGTTGCATCATTGTAATTTCTGGCATTTATATCGGCTTTAAAGGAAATAAGTAATGAAACCATTTCTTTGTATCCTTTAAAAGCGGCCCCCATTAGTGCTGTATTACCACTTTGATCCTGCAGGTCCGGATGAGCTCCGTTTTCAAGGAGCCATTGGGCAGTTTTGTAATGATTATGGTATACGGCTAAGATTAAAGGAGTATAGCCTTCTGTGTTTTTAGAATCAATATCTTTTTTAAATGCAGACAGGGCTTCTGTATGACCTGTTTTTGCATACGAAAAGATGTCTTGGCCACTCATTCTGCTCATGGTAAAAAACAAAATGACAGCAGAAATAAAATATTTCATTATTCTTATTTTGAAGATAATAAAGATTCCAGCTGCTGACGGTCCATTTTAACATATTGGGCCAGACGTTTTCCATATTCTGAATCTGCCTGGTAAAAGTAAGAGATCATTTTAGCGACCACTTTCTTATTGGTAACGCTGTTCAAAGCATTCCCAAGATTTTTAATCAGGTTATCCTGATCTTTTTTAGAGAAAGACCTGTACAGATCTCCAGCCTGCTTAAAATTATTTTCCTTATCTATTTTTGCCTGTACGGATGATGTACCAGCCGGAAAAACAGTCTGAGAATATTTGAATTTTTTATGATCGGCTATTTCCGGTTTACCTGCTGAAGGCTGGTAGTTTACTTCCCCGCTTTGAGGCCTCAAAGACATATAACCGTTCTGATTGTATGTGGTAACATCATTTTTTGATGCATTAACTGGCAATTGCTGGAAATTTCCTCCAATTCTGTGTCTCTGGGTATCAAAATAAGAGAACAGTCTTCCTTGTAACAGTTTATCTTCCGACGGCTCAATTCCCGGTACAAGAGTTCCCGGAGAAAAAGCTGCCTGCTCTACCTGCTGAAAATAGTTCGTCGGATTCTGATTAAGAGTCATCGTTCCTGCTTTTACCGGTTTTGCAATAGATTCCGGCCATACTTTGGTTACATCTACCGGATTGAAATCAAGCTTTTCAAAATCCTCTTTTTTCAGCATCTGTACATACAAATCCCACTTCGGAAAGTTTTTATGCTGAATAGCATTGTACAAATCCCTTGTCGCATGTTCTATTTGTGTAGATTGAATTGTGTCGGCTTGTTCCTGGGTAAGATTCTTTTCACCCTGCTGGGGAACCCATTTATACTTTACATACGTTACCTCTCCTTTGGCATTCACCCATTTGAAGGCATGTACACCATTCCCCTGCATTTCTCTGTAACTGGCAGGAATGCCATAATCTGAGAATAACCAGGTCAGCATATGGGTAGCCTCAGGAATATTTGCCATAAAATCGAAGACTCTGTTATTATCAGAAGCGTTATTGGTCACCGGAGAGGGCTTAAAAGCGTGAACCATATCCGGAAATTTCATAGCATCTCTGATGAAAAACACCGGTAAATTGTTGCCCACTAAGTCATAATTTCCCTGATCAGTATAAAATTTCACAGCAAAACCTCTTGGGTCCCGGAAGGTTTCCGGAGATCCCTGCTGATGCACTACAGTAGAAAACCTTACCAATACGGGTGTTTTTTTACCTGTCTTTGATAAAAAATCCGCCATGGTAACATCTGAAAAATCTGCATCTGCAACAAATTCACCAATAGCTCCGGCCCCTCTTGCATGCACTACTCTCTCAGGAATTCTTTCTCTGTCAAAAGCCGCCAACTTCTCAATCAGATGAATATCTTCCAGCAAAACCGGTCCGTTATTCCCTACTGTTTTAGAATTCTGATTATCTCCTACAGGACTTCCTGTATTCGTTGTCAGTTGCTGAGAATACAGTGTAGAGGTAACGAGAATCCCCGCTAAAATCACATTTTTTTTCATAATTTCTTATTTATTGTGGGGCAAATATAGACCGTTGATCTCCTTAATCCTTCTTAATAAATTCGATTCTGAAAATTCACAAAATCTATCGATAAACAAAAAGTCAATAGATATAGTCTACTATATTATTTAAATAAAATAAGAATTAGCAAATGATAGACTGCTATCGGCTGTGACAATTTAATTTGCCGTTCGTGTAGTTTAATATCTACAGTCCTGATCATTTATCCGATCAAAGAATTACATAGTTTTGCAAAAAAAACAAATGATAAAAAAAATAATCTTAATAATAATTATTCCGGCAGCAGCTATTTTCCTGGGATTAAAATTCATCAAAATAAGTACTGTTGATCCACCTATAGTTCATCAGCTTAAAACAAAATTCTCCGGAAATATTGAAGACAGCCCTTTTCAAAAAGAGTATCTGAGTAAAAATGGACCCGTTGTGGTAAATGTTTGGGCTACATGGTGTAAGCCCTGCATCCAGGAAATTCCTGTTTTCAAAAAAATAATAAAAGAGAATCCAAACATAAAGTTTGTTTTTTTATCTATTGATGAAGACACTGAAACATTAAAAACTTTTCTTGCCAAGAATACCATAAACGATATTACCCTTCAAAACAGAGAGTATATTGAAGCAATTAAAACCTTTTTGGGAGGAAATGGTCTTTTGGGATATAGTGCCATCCCATTAACTTTTATCATAAAAGATGGAAAAGTAATTGACAAAAATGTCGGGAGCATAGATTACACTGAGTTTTCCGCTCAGTTGAAAACACTGCAGCAACACCCGGTTAAGAATAAACATTCATATTAACTGAACCGCTGTAAAACAAAGGATTACCCATGCAGAGCAGCGGTTATATAAGATAGGCGTTCAGCTTATCTTTTTCTGACAATCATTTACAATTAGCATAGCTTATTTTTTTCGAGATGTTTTTGGGACAGCAAACATTGAAGCTTTCTGTAAAAATTTAAAAAAAAACAGAAAAAAATAATTCAAAATAATGGGACTTTGAATCTTTTTTCAATACATTTGCGACTTGATTATCTCATTAATTTGAGTTTCATGGTTATTAGTTTTTATCCCCAGGTATTACTGGGGATTTTTTATTGTAGCCCATACCTGCCCAACTCTGCTCTATCAGGGCTTCATCTCCAATTATTAAGGGAAAAAGAAAATGAATTCTGCACATTTGGAAGGTCATTTGCAACTCAATAGAATATAAAAAAAAGTCCATTCCCGGAAAGACCGGAAATGGACACCACTTTATCATCATCCAAATCACAACTAAACTATGAACAGGGAAGCAATAGCCTGTGCATCGCTGCCGCTTAATATTTCATCGTAAGCCGCAGACCCGGCAGCGGCTCCAAATAAAGTTGACGTATTATAGCCTGCCTGGTTGACATTGTCTTCTCCGGCATAGACCGGATTGGTTGCGGATGGCATATTTCCTCCGTCAGCAAGCTCAATCCAGCCTTTATTGGCTCTCATTCTTCTTACCTGTGAAGCATGTCTGGCTTCAACAGAGTGAATCTGTAATGCAGCCTGAAGCACGACTTTGTTGGACATTACGTTTCCGGCCTGTCCTTTATAAGCTCTTACTCCTGTGTCTTCAAAAGCCTGGGCAAGAATAAGAAACTGGTTATAATCTGTAAAAGGCATAAAACTTCCACTGGCTGTAAAATCAAAAGTTGGTTTATTTCCCGGGGTTGTTCCCAGAGAAGTCAGTGTACTTTTCAAAAAGCCGACATGGGCTGATTCATGTTTTGAGATCTGCATAAAAACAGTTCTGTCTGCAGTGGGGATCAAGCCAGGTGTGGATAATCCTATACTGTAATATTCATTTTCAAGATATTCCAGAACCAATGCCAGTTGCAGGGCATCGGTGAGAGTACTTTTTAAAGCAGCGCCTGTAAATGCTGTTTTGGGAGTTTCAGCTTTGGCAGGAGTTGCCATCAGGGCTCCCAGTCCAAGAGGTACAGCTGCTGTAGCTGCTTTTTTTCCGAATAATGAAATATCCGTAATTGTTTCTAATCTTGATGCTTCCTTAGTGAAAAATTTGTCATTAGAAAGCTTATCCAGTAATCTAAGAATATTCATAATGTGAGTTTTTAAGGTGAATGATTAGTTGATCCCTCTTTCTTTCCAGGTAAAAGGTGTTTTGATAAACGCTCCGGCAGCCATTACGATATCTTTGGGTTCTTTGGCAAGATCAAGTCCGTTGGCATCGATCACATCATCTCCTGAAAAATCAGCAGATCCTGGATTGATCAAATTTCTGATGGCAGAAGCATGTCTGGCCTCCACCGAAACTATTTTACCGGCAATCACAAGATAAGCAGGATTGGAAATATATTTCCCTGCACCATTGTACGCTGCCACTCCGGTATCTTCCAAAGCTTTTGCTGTGGCCAATACGGAATTACGATCATTAAAATTCACATTAGGATACTGGAATTCCAGTTTAGGAAGTACATGGTCTGTAGCACCGCTAATAGCTACTTTAAAGAAATCCCGGTGAATCACTTCATGATGATAGAGGTCTGTAAAAACTTGTTTTTCAATACTGGAAATCCCCGTATAAAAATTATTCACCACTTTTGTATAAAAATCAGCTTCCAGCTGTTCGAGTGCATAGGCATAGTTTAATATCCCTACATCTCCTGTCCCCAGATCATACTTGGGCTCATCTATGATCTGAAAATCATCATTGTCATCACAGCCTATGAAAGTAAGACCTGCGATGGCTAATCCTACTCCACTTAATTTTAAAAAGTTTCTTCTGCTTGTATCAAGGGTTACTCCCTGATTAGAAACCTGAATTGGTTTTTTCATAATATTAATTTTTTTAGTGTTAGGATAAATAATAGAAAGAAAAACAGCATACTAACATATGCTGTTTGAAATCTTACAAATTGTTATGGCATTAAAACCGTGTCTATTACATGAATCACACCATTAGATTGGTTCACATCTGCAATAGTTACTTTGGCACTATTTCCTTTAGCGTCTTTGATATAAAGGTCTTTGCCTTTAGTCCAGAAAGTAAGTTCCTCTCCCTGTACTGTTTTCATCATACTTTTACCGTTTCCTGCTTTTACAGCGGCCCATATTTCTTTAGCACTGTATTTTCCAGGAAGCACATGATAGGTCAAAATACTTGTAAGCATTGCTTTATTTTCAGGCTTTACAAGATTTTCAACTGTTCCTTTCGGAAGTTTTGCAAAGGCAGCATCTGTGGGTGCCAATACCGTAAAGGGTCCTGCCCCCTGTAATGTTTCTACCAAACCGGCAGCTTTCACTGCAGCCACAAGGGTTTTGTGGTCTTTGGAATTAACTGCGTTTTCAATAATGTTTTTGGATGGATACATCGGTGCTCCTCCCACCATTACTGTTTTTTCTTTCATCGTTTGTGCTGTTACCTTCCCGCTAAAAGCAAATGATAAAACGACCATTGCTAAGACTGTGATTTTCGATTGTGTGTTCATTGCGTTATTTTTTAATAAATTATAGTTAATTGTGCTTTTAATGTCATTTACGAGGTTGGTTTTATTTTAGATTGAAAAAAATAAAATTTATTTTCAACTCACTGTAAATCAGTTTATTATTTTTTGATTGGAATAAATTCAAGACATACAGAGTTCATACAGAACCGTTTTCCTGTAGGTTTCGGGCCATCATCAAAGACGTGTCCCAGATGAGAATCGCATCTTCCACACAGTACTTCTGTACGTTCCATGTGGTAAGAGGAATCTTTTCTGTATTTAACACTGTTTTTACGGATAGGCTGATAAAAGGACGGCCATCCGCAGGTGGTAGCAAATTTTGAAGTTGAAATAAAAAGAGGATTCCCGCATACCGCACAGTAGTAAGTTCCTTTTTCATCAAATTCATAATACTTTCCGGTAAAAGCGGTTTCTGTAGCTCCTTCTCTGGCCACCTGATAGAGTTCGGGTTTTAAAATCTTTTTCCATTCACTATTGCTTACTTTCAGTGTATTTTGTGCAGTATGTGAGTAATAGGGATTTTTACTTTTAAAAAGAGTGCTTTGTGCGTGATAGGTCCCGAAAGACAGGGCAACGCAAAAAGCAAGTATTGTTTTTGAAAATTGTGTTTTCATATTAACTATTTTTAAATTATTTTCTTATTATCATGTACGAAATAAAACTTGTTGTAGATTTTGTTGGGAATTTGTTTTATTTTATTACATTTGACTAGAAAAATAAACGCTATTAAAACAACCTATTCGGAAGAGGAACTTATCGTTTTATTAAAAGAAAAAAACGAAGCCGGTTTTCATTATCTGTATGACCACTATTCTGGTGCGTTGTACGGAATTATTCTCCGAATTGTTCAATCTAAAGAATACACAGAAGAAGTTATTCAGGATGTCTTTGTCAAAATATGGAACTCTATCCATCAATATGACGTTTCCAAAGGAAGATTTTACACGTGGATGATCAATATTGCCCGGAATACCGCTATTGATTATTTAAAGTCTAAAGGGTTCCAGAATGAACTTAAAAACCAATCACTTCCAGATTTCGTATATAATACTGCAGAGCTTTCAACAGTCAATAATTCATCTGATTATATTGGATTTAATAATGTACTTGAAGGCCTTGAAGTTGACAAGCAGGAACTCATAAATCTTGCTTATTATCAGGGATATACCCAACATGAAATATCCGAAAAGCTGAAGATACCGCTGGGAACGGTGAAAACGAAAATGCGGAATGCATTGATGAAATTAAAAGATTTGCTAAAAGATTATCAATAAATTGAACACTAAAGAATACATATCATCCGGAAT